>JAHJTW010000215.1 GCA_018829565.1 bacterium
CGAACGCTCCCTGGCCCGCCAGCAGGGGCCCCAGGGCCTCGTCCATGGCGGCCCACCACGCCTGGTAGGCGGCGGCCGACCGCTGGGCCGCCCGCCCGTAGACCTCGGCCAGGGCGGCGGCTTTCCGCCCTTCCGGCCCCATGGCTTCCAGCCGCTGGTTGACCAGGACCAGCCGGCCCGGCAGGCCCCCCTTCGCCCCCCAGCTGGCCAGCAGGTTCTCGACCTGCTCCAGGCGCCACAGGCCGCAGGCGATGCCATGGGTCTCCAGGGTCACCTCGGGCAGACGGTGGGCCTCGTCCACCACCAGGAAACGGTATTCGCCGATCAGGGTGTGATCGGCCCGGAAGTCGTTCAGCAGAAGGGCGTGGTTCACGACGAGCAGATCGGCGGACCGGGCCCGCCGTCGGGCGCTCTGGACGAAGCACCGGTCGCCCTCGTAGCAGAGCCCGGGCAGGCAGAGATCCGCAGCCTCGAACAGGGCACGCAGTTCGGTGCCCAGCAGCGGGTGATCGACCAGTTCCTCGCGCAGGCCGTGACGGGTGGCCCGCAGCCACAGCCGGAAGGCGGCGACCTGCAGGGCATCCCGCTCGTCCACCACGGCCCGGGTCAGGTAGGCCATGCGCTGGCGCAGGCAGAGGTAGTTGCGGCGCCCCATGAGCCGGGCGTAGGTCAGCTCGCCGAGGAGCGGCGCGAGGCGCGGCAGATCCTGGTCGAGGATCTGGGTCTGCAGGGCCCGGGTGTGGGTGGAGATCACCCCCCGGCCGGACGCGGCCTTCAGGCGCGCCGCCAGGGGGATCAGGTAGGCCAGGGTCTTGCCCACCCCGGTCCCGGCCTCGATCAACAGGGGGTGCTCGTCCCCGAAGGCCCGGGCCACCTGGAGCCCCATGTCCGCCTGTTCCAGGCGAGGGGCGAAACCCTCGCCGTAGAGAGCGCCCAGGCCCTCTTCGGCGGCCAGCCAGGCGTGCACGGCGTCCGGATCGGGAGGCGGCAAGGCGAGTCCGGGAGCCGCCGGGGCCGCCGGTGCGGGGCCGGCCGCAGATGCCTCACGCCCACCCGCCGGACACTGCTCCAGGGCCTTCCAGAGGGGACCGAGGTCCAGACCCACGCCCTTGAGGATCCCCTCCAGGGCGGGAACTTCCCGGGCCGCCTCGGCGCGCCACCAGACCAGGCGCCCCAGAAATCGGCGCCGGTCAGCCCGGAGTTCCTGCTCCAGGGCCAGACGGTCGGGAGTCGCCTCGCCCGTCGCGGCGGCGGAGGCCCCCAGGGGATCGATCAGGGACCAGAACACCCCCGCCGGCACCAGGACCCCACGGCCCGGCAGGGAACGGCAGGATGTCCCCTCACCCGCGACGATCACCGCGCCGGCCAGATCCCCGTCCGGGGACTCGGGGTCGGCCAGTTCGTGGATGCGGTCGCCGGCGCCGGTCAGATCCAGACCGAGCCAGAGGTCGCGGCCCGGGCGCAGCCAGGGCCGGGCGAGGATGATGCCCGCCGTCGCCGCCATGTCAGTCCCCTCCGGCGAGGAGGGCGCGCAATGTCGCCTCGTCCAGGACGGCGACACCCAGCTCCTCGGCCCTGCCGAGCTTGCTGCCCGGGCCGTCCCCGGCCAGCAGGAAATCGGTCTTGCGGCTGACCGTGCCGGTGACCTTGCCGCCCGCCCGCTCGATCAGGGCCTTGGCCTCGCTGCGGGTCAGGGTGGGCAGCGTCCCGGTGAGGACGAAGGTCTTGCCCTCGATGGCCGCCACCTTCCCGCCTTGATCCTCGACCCGTTCGACCGTTTCCCCGGGCAGGAAGTACCCCACGTCCTGGAGATCACGCACGAGCGCCCGTCCACCGGGGGAGGCGAAGAATTCCACGATGGCCTCGGCCACCACGGGACCGATGTCCTCGAGGGTCGCCAGTTCCTCGCCGCCCGCCGCCGCCAGCTCGGCGATGCCGCCGAACCGGCGGGCCAGGGTCCGCGCGGTGGTCACCCCGACCTGGGGGATGCCCAGGGAGAACAGCTTGGCCGACCAGGGCCGTTCCGGAGCCTGGGCCAGGCTGGCCAGGAGGCGGTCCGCCGACTTCTCCCCCCAGCCGGGAAGGGCGGCGAGGACGGCCCGCTCCAGCCGGAACAGATCCCCCGGGCTCTTGACGAGCCCCAGATCCAGGAAGGTGTCCACCCACTTCCCCCCCAGCCCCTCGATGTCGGCCGCGTCACGACCGGCGAAGTGGCGCAGGCGCCCCGCCAGGACCGCCGGACACAGGGGGTTGGGGCAACGCAGGGCCACCTGGCCCTCCCCCCGGACCACCGGCGTCCCGCAGACGGGGCAGGCCCGGGGCGCCGGCGGGGAGGTTTCCTGCCCCGTGCGGGCATCGGCCACCACCCGCAGGACCTTGGGGATGATGTCGCCGCCCTTGACCACGACCACGCGGTCCCCCACGCGGATGTCCTTGCGGGCGATCTCCTCCCAGTTGTGGAGGGTGGCGCGGCCGACGGTGGTTCCCGCCAGCTCCACCGGTTCCAGTTCGGCCACCGGAGTGATGACGCCCGTGCGGCCGACCTGGAGGGTGACCCCGGTCAACAGGGTCTCGGCCTCCGCGGCGGCGAACTTGTAGGCGAGCCCCCATCGCGGGGCCTTGGCCGTGAATCCCAGTTCGGCCTGCAGCCTCATGTCGTCGACCTTGATCACCGCGCCGTCGATCTGGTAATCCAGGTCGTGCCGCACCCCTTCGAGGTCCGCCAGGATGGCGAGGATGCCCTGCGCGGATTCGGCCGTACGCAGGAAAGGATTGACGGGAAACCCGAGTTCCTGCAGGACCGCCATCTCCCGCCGGTGATCGGGAAAGCCGCCGGTCAGCCCAGGTTCGGCGCCGTCCTGCTCGTCCAGGGGAAAGATCTGGTAGAGGAAGACCGAGAGCCCCCGGCCGGCCACCTCGGCGCTGTCCAGGGTCTTCAGCGATCCGGCCGTCGCGTTGCGGGGGTTGGCGAAGGGATCGAGGCCCCGGACGGTGCGTTCCTCATTGAGGGCCCGGAACCGCCCCAGGCCGAAGTAGGCCTCGCCTCGGACCTCGAAGGCCCGGACACCGCGCTGGGGAAACCGGGTCGCCCAGTCGTCCGGCAGGTTCAGGGGCAGACCCTGCAGGGTGCGGGCGTTGGCCGTGATGACGTCGCCGCTGCGGCCGTCCCCCCGGGTCAGCGCCATGGCCAGGGCGCCGTCGCGATACCTCACCGCGACGGCCACCCCGTCGATCTTGGGCTCGACGGTGAACCGGATCGCCTCCCGGTCGAGATCCTTCTGGAGGCGCTGGACGAAGGCCTCCACCTCGGCCGGATCGTAGGAGTTGGACAGGCTGAGCATGGCCCGGCTGTGGGGAGCGGAGACGAACCTGGCGTCGTGGTCGGCGCCCACCGCCCGGGCCGGGCTGTCCGGATCGGCGAACTCCGGGAAGGCGGCCTCGAGCTCCTCGAGCTCCCGCAGGAGGGCGTCGTACTCCTGATCGGAGATGACGGGAGCGGCGTCCCGGTAATAGAGGTCGTTGTGTCGCCGGATCTCCCGGCGCAGTTCCGCGATGCGAGCGCGGGCCCAGTCCCCGTCCATGGTGCTCCCGTGGCCAGCGCCGTCCCTGTCCGGGCCGGCGGTCAGAAGGATTCGAGCAGGGCGACGTGAAGCTTGGCCAGGTCGAATTCGACCGTTCCGGGAAAACCGATGGCCAGGGAAAGGTCGCCGCCCCGGGTGCGCGCCAGCAGGCCGACTCCGAAGCCGTGAGGACTCCCCGTCCTGCGCAGGAGGACGGCGGAGTCGGCGGACGCCGGGTCCTGCGTCAGGAACTCAAAGTAACCCAGGTCGAAAAAGGTGTAAACGCGCGAGCTGCCCGGCCGTCCCAGCCGCAGTTCGGCGCCCCCCCAGGCGACCTTCGAACCGTGGAATTCGTTCTCGTTGTAGCCGCGCACGGTCGCCGCCCCGCCGAACTGGAACTGTTCGGCCAGAGGAACGGCGCCCTCGTCGCCGGTCTGGATCCGGTACGAGGAGCGGCCGTGCAGGCTCACCGTCGCGCCGACCCACCATTCCCCGGCCAGGTCCACCCGGTAGATGCGCTGCACCGTGCTCTCCCCCAGGCGGGAGGTCGTGGCGTCCTCCGTTTCCTCGTCCAGGCTGCGGTTCCGGGCCGATCGCCAGCCGGATTCGACGCCGAACCAGCCCTCCCACCCGCTGCGGTAAGGGTCCCCCCTGCGGTGGGTCACCGCCCCGCTGGCCCGCACCCGCGAGGTGCTTTCCAGGACGCCGACGGGGTAGGTGGCCCGGTCCCAGCCCAGACCCCATTCCAGTCCCCACAATTCGACCACCGGGATCGTCCAGGCGGTGTCCAGCCTGAACCGGGTGAAGACGTCGCGCTGGATTTCCTGGTCGATCGAGGTGGTGAGGTCCAGGGGCGTCCCGAAGATCAGCGGCTCGCGGTAGGCCAGGAAGAGCCGCGAGGCGGCCGCGCCGTCGTCCCGCCAGCTGACCTGGAGGCTGCGGCCCGATCCCGCCATGTTGGGCAGGCTGAGGTCCACCTGGCCGCTCAGGCGGCTCCCCTGGGTCTCGTCGCTGCGGCTGAGACCCAGCACGACCTGGGCCCGGTTCACCTTCCGCCGGGGTGCGACCGGGAAGTGGACGCCCACCGAATCCGGCGATCCGGTCAGGTAGATGGACGGTTCGCCCACGGAAGCGTAGAGGCCCCGGGCCAGGAGCCGCTGGCGGGCGCTCCGCAGGTCGTCCTCGGTGAAGACCCTGCCGACCTGGAGGCCCGAAGCGCGCACCAGGAAATCGGAGCCGGGACCGGCCGGCAGGTCGCTGGTGACAGCCCCGATCCTCGCCCGGCGTCCGGGGAGCAGGATGGCCCGGATGTGGACGAGGGGATCGCCCGCGTCCAGGGTCGCCTCGCTGATCACCCAGCGGGCGAAGGGGAACCCGCTGTTGCCGGTCCCGAGCAGGACCTGGCGGGCGGCCTCCTCGAAGCGGTCCTGGAGGAAGACGTCGCCGGTCCGCGGCAGCCACATCTCCAGCAGGCGGTCCCGCCCCGGGAAGTCGTCCCCTGCCACCTCCAGCGACCCGATGCTGTGGATGGCCCCCGGTACGACCACCAGGGTGTCCGGAGCGCCCCCTGATCCGGCGTCCGGATTCCCGGGCGAGAGGCGGACCTCGGCCCGCAGGTAGCCACGGGCCAGCCAGCGATCCCGCAACGTCGAAGGCAACGGCCTGACCGAACCCTCGCCGGTGGAGCCGCCGGTCCCCGGCCTCCCCAGGCCGGTCACCTCCTCCCATCCGCCGGGCTCGTCCAACCTGCCGGCGAGCTTCGCGGCCTCGGGCAGGCGGGCGGCGGCCGGGGGCTGCCCCGCCAGCCAGCGGCGGTCCTGGTCCAGGAATCCGGACAGCTCGCCCGAGGGCCGGACCTCCGGACCGAAGAGCAACACCGGGAGCGCCGCCCGCGAGGGAAGCGGAGCCGCAGAAGCAAGCGGAGCAGGGGCCAGGAGAGCCGGTACCGGCAGAGTCAAGGCCAGCAGAGCAAGGACCGACAGGGTCCCGGCCGGGCGTCCCCTTCCGGCGCCCTCTCCCCTAGAAGCGGGCCGTCGATTCCAGGCGCACATCCTGCTGCCACCCCCTTTCCCCCTGCTTGCGGGCGAACCAGCTGCCCGAGAACGTCAGGTACGCCGAGGGTTCCCACGCCAGCCGCAGGGACGACTCGACGTTCAGGCCGGGCTGCGGGAAGAACCAGGGCCGGATGGTCCCCGCGGTTTCCTCGCCGGTCACGTCGGAAAAACGGACTTCCCCCTGGAGGGTCCAGTTCCGGCGCAGACGCTGCCGCAGCGAAGGGCGCAGGGCGTACTCCTTCTGGCTCACCTCGCTGATCGCATCCCGGCGCCGGAGATGCTCGACCTGCAGGCCCAGCTTCAACCCGGGATGGGGAGCGAAATCCCAGCCTCCCTCGTAGGTGTCCGTCCGCACCAGGAAACTGCGCCGCGAACTCGTCGTGGATTCTGTGCTGTAGCGCCGCTCGTCCGCGCGTTTCCAGCGCCACTGGAGCGTGGACACGGCGCTGACGTTGGCGCTGCCGCGGGCCTGCCAGCCCCGGTTGATGCGGTCCTCCGGATGGTCGGCGTACTGCCGGTCGCGGGTCTGGCGGAAGTCGAACTTCACCCGCAGGTCGACCCGCCGCAGGTGCTGGAGCAGGGAAACCTCCTCGGAGAAGGTGACGTCCCCGAGCACGGCCTGCTCGGGGTCGAAGACCGCGTCCGGCCGCAACGCCAGCAGACCACCCACCTCGTCGGTGGTGCTGCGGGCCTCCACGGCCGCCAGGGTCAGCAGGGACCATGCCCCGTACCATCGCCGCGGGCCCAGGAATCCGAACCCCTGCCTCCAGTTGAGATCGGCCCGCACCGCCGTGGTCGCCACGAGGCTGTCCGTGCCCGCCAGGACCATGTCGTATTCGCCCTGCTCATCGCCGACGTACTGCCCGTCCTGGTCGAAGTCGCCCTGGTTGGGACCGACGAAAACGATCTGGCGGTCCAGGACCTCGGTGCGGCTGTTCTCGACCCGGTAGCCCAGGGACCAGTCGCTCATGGCCCGCTCCCAGCGCCCGGAGAGGTTGACCTGCCCCAGCCGCGTGGACTGTTCCGGCAGTCCCGGCGACAGGATGCGCCGGAAGGTCCCGTTGCCCACCATGCGCACGCCGGCCACCTGGCCGGTGGTGACGGCGGCGTCCACGGTGCGCGAATCCCTTTCCCTGCCCCAGGCTCCGGCGCGGAGGGAATCGGCCAGGCCGCGCTCGAAGGACACCGTCCAGTCGACGGCCTGGCCGTGGATTCCCCGCAGCTGCATCCCGTAGGACTCCCTGCGGTAGCCGGCGGCCGCTCCGGTCCCGGCTGCGGCATCGCGCCACCGGGACAACCGGTAGTTCACCTGCGGCCGCAACCAGCCCCGGTCCCAGCCGACCTGGTGGGTGCGATCGGTGCTCGCCACGGCCAGGGGATCGGCTGCGGCCTCGGCCGTCGCCGCGAGCCAGGAATGCCGGCCCTCAAGGCCGCCGAGGGCCCAGGAACCGGTCCAGGTCCCCCGCTCGGCGGACAGGTCCCGGCCGTGGTCCAGGGCGCCGCGCCCGTAGGCGAGCAGGAGCTTCCGCCGGTCCCGCCCCCAGCGCCAATCGGCTCCGATCTGCAACTCCCGGTCCGCTTCCTCGAGGAATCCCTCCCGCCGCGCGCGCTGGCCCAGGCCCCAGTCATCGTAGGCGAAGACGTCCTTGTGCAGCTGGAAACCCCGGAAACCGGCCTGGCGGTCGGTGAAGAAACCCGAAAGCCCCAGGCTGCCCAGGTTCCCGCCCCAGGGGCGCAGGGCCTGGTCCGCGAGGCCGCCCGAGACCCGCAGGGATCGCCCCTGGTTGTCGCCGTCGTCCAGATCCGACAACTGGTTGGCGTCGAGGGTGGACAGGTTCCATTCCGCGTCGAGGAAGGTGCCCACGCTGTCCCCCACCCCGAACTGGAGGGTCGCCAGGGAATGGGATTCCGGCAAGGCCAGGGGCCGGCCGATCCGGTAGCTGCCCGCCCCTTCGCCGCGGTGGACGAAGATCCGCTCCCCGGTGGCCGACAGCGAGTCCAGGTCGTAGTCCCCCTGCCCCGTTCCGAGATAGAAGAATTCCACGTCCCAGGGCCCGCCCTCGGGCGCGAACACGTAGATGATCTTCCCCTGCTCCTCGGCCTGTTCGTAGTCCCCGGTGGTGTCCGGGCTGGCCGTCACCCCGGAGGCCCTGGCGAGGGCCGGATCGTCCCCGGCGGCGGCCAGGATGGCTTCGTCCTCGGGGCCCAGTTCCCCGGTGCGGCTGCGGGCCGGATCGTCCTTCTCCCTGGTGAGGCGGACCTGCATGGTGGCCGCCAGGTCCAGGCCGGGGATCCGGAAGTCGGTGCCGGCCCCGGCGCCGACCACCGTCCGGCCGTAGGGCCCCTCCCCCTCCTCGAACTCGACGACGATGGTGGATTCGGCGGTGATCAGGCGGCGGTAGGTGAACGTCACCGTGCCCCGCACGTAGTCGACGACGTAGTCCCGGTCCGCGCCCCTGGTCAGCAGTTCGCCGTCCAGGCTGATGCGTTCCGAGCCGGCCACGATGAAGAGGTTGACCCCGGTCGATCCGCCGCCCAGGAAGTACGGCCCCTGGTTGGATTCCTGGCCGCGGATCTGCAGGGTGCGGTAACGCCCCCGCGGGGACCCGGCCAGGACCTCCACCCGGGAGTCCCCGGGCCGGCTCTCGAAGGACACCCCCTGCAGCTTGCGCCGGTAATCCCCGAACGTGGTCCCCTGGCGCCGGGCCACGAAATCCCCCAGGGTGGCCTCCCAGTTCCGTCCCCGCAGCTGCACCAGGACCTTGTCGATGTCCTTGAGCTGCTCCGTGTTCCCCTCGGGCACCACGGGCAGGTTGTCGTCCGACAGGAAGGCGCGCACGGAGATGTCCGGGGTCAGCTGCCCGTTGATGTCCAGACGGAGGTTCTGGTCCACGGTCATGTCCCGCCGGGAACCCGACGACACCTGGACGGTCTTGCTCCCGGAGACCTGGAGCATGCCTCCCTCGTCATCCCGGACCACGCCGGTCCCGGCTGCCGGTTCGCGTTGCGGGCCGGCCCGCCCTGCGGTCGGCCCCGACCCGATGGGATGCAGGTCGATCCGCGGGGTGAGGGGCACGGGCAGGAACCGGTAGCTGCAGACGAGCAGGGGGCCGCCGGGGCCGGGACCGGCATCGGTGTCCGCAGGGGCCATCAGCCGCCAGTCGCGCAGGGGAACGATCACGCCGGAACGTCCCCGCAGGCGGAAATCGAGGCCTGCGGTCAGGACGAGGCCGTCGAGGTGGATGGTCAGGGAGCCGGGATCGAGATTGCGGTGAGCCAGGATGACGGGGTCGGATCCGGGGGGAGCCCTGAGGATCTCGACCTCCACCGCGAAGGCGCCGGCGAGGCTGTCGGCTGCCGCGGGCGATCCCGGAGCCGGAGAGGCCGCCGCAGCGGTGACCAGGAGGGCAAGCAGGATCCCGCCCCTCATGATCACTCGTAGACGATGCGGTACACCAGGAGAGCGGCGCGGACCCGGTCGCTGACGGCCAGGAGGTCGCCCGGCCCCACTGCCAGATCGACGGGAGCGAGGGGGGCGGCCTGCAGGCCGAATTCCGGTCCCGAGCTGAACCCCCAGCGCAGGCGGGAATCCAGGACGTGGATCCGGCCGCTGCCGGGGTCGGCCACGAACACGTTGCCGAAACGGTCCCGGTCGATCCCCTGCGGGGCGACGAACCGGTTGCCGGGATCGAAATCGCCGCCGATGTCGTCCTCGAAGAAACCCAGACGCCCGTACAGGCCCAGGCGACGGTTGCCCTGATCGCTGACCAGGAAGCTCCCGTCGGAGCGGAACACGATGCCGGCCGGGTGATCCATCTGGTCGCGCATGCGGCCGGGCCCGCCCAGGCGCATGGTGAGGTTCATGAAGGTGTCCAGGAGCAGGACCTGCTGGCCGGAGGCGTCGGCGATGACCATCCGGCCGTCCTGGTCCACGTCGAAGGCCGTGGCCGTGATGGGAAAGCCCGGGGTCAGGTTTCGCAGCTCGAGCAGCGTGTCCAGCAGGGTGCCGCCCAGGTCGAAGCGGTAGATGCGCCCGCCCGCCTGGTCGAGGACCAGGACCTTGAAGCCGTCCACGCGCACGTCGATCGGGGTGTAGGGGCGGGCCATGGGAACGTCGAACTCGGCCCAGAGCCGGGAGGACGGATCGAGGTAGTGGACCATGCCCTTCTGCTCGTCGCAGAAGAACAGGGTGCCGTCGGGGCCGTATCCGCAGCCCGCGATCCCGTTGATGGGATAGTAGGGCGCGCCGGCGTCGTTCTCGAAGGAATACAGGAATTCGAGAGCCGCCACCGAAGTCCCGGGGCGAGGGGCCGCGAGGGCCGGAGCATCGCCGGGCCGGTCGCGTCCCCCGCCGCCGCCGGCGCATCCGGCCGCGAGCAGGCAGACCAGGACGGTCGCGACGGGAACGGCGGCGGCGCGGACCCGTCCCATCAGAATTTCCTGGAGACGGTGCAACGGGCGCCGGGATCGCGCCAGGACGGCAGCATGTCCAGCTCCAGGTCCATACCCAGCACCGCGGTCTTCAGGGCGGGCTCGTCCTTGCCCGCGCCCATGACGGCATCGACCACCGAGACGGCCCGGTTCACCACCGCGAACAGGATCATGAAGTCGCGCCGGTCGTAGGCGCTGGCCGCATCCACCCGCAGCTTGCGGAACCCGTACATGCGGTCCTCGTTCACCCACTGCCAGGCGTCGCCGGGGCCGATGAGGCCGCTGACCGGCTCCTGCAGCGCGCGGGCTTCCCGGTAACGCTCCTCGTTGTAGGAATCGCTGTCCATGTAGCGGGACACGTGCTGCCAGTAGTTCTCGTCGTGGGAACCTCCGGTGCCTGCGTAGATGGAGGCGAACTCCTCGGCACTCTCCTGCCGGCTGTCGCCCTGCCGGTCGAAGACGAAGTAGGCGGTCCAGACCGCGACCTCGACCCCGCCCATGATGTAGGCCTTCTGCTTCTTGCCGTTGTAGTACTGGCCGGCTCCGGGCAGGACGGCCGACATCAGGCCGGCCTTGACCTTTGTGCCCAGGTCGGACCCGCCGCCGTCCTCCTGCCTGGGAGCGGCGCCGCCGGCGCCGAATTCGCCGGGACCCGAGCCACCGTCCAGCCGGAAGGAGCGGAGGACCGCTGCCGAATCGAAGGAAGACAGGTTGCGCCAATCCCCGGACAGGGGCGCCCCCAGGACGGTCTGTTCCAGGCGCGCCGATGCCGGAGCCGAGCCGCCGGCCCAGGCAGGGGTCCGATCCGCCGCCTGGGCCCCGCCGGCCAGCAGGCAGAGGACCGCAGCGAGGGCGACACGTCCCGGTGTCGTCCGGGGATTCGCCGATAGGATGTTCAAGGCCTTCCTCCTGTACGTTGACCGCCCCATCAGAAACTCACCGCTGCCGACACCACGCCGCCGGACAGGCCCACGGGGTGGGCCGAGAAGTTCACGGCGTGGCCGCCGACCTTCAGGTCGCGGGCCGGGCCGCCGCCCAGCAGACCCTCGAGGTACGCGGTCTGGATGACGCTGAAGACCCGCAGGCCGATGTTCACGTAGAGCCAGCGGTCACGCGTCTTGAAGGCGTCGTCGGATTCGCCGCGCATCTCGCGGTAGATGTCGCGGTTGGCCGAGGTCCAGGGCTGGCGCAGGTCGTCGAGGTCGGGAGGATCGGCGACGTAGCCCCCGTTGCGGGCCGTGTCGTAGGGGCTGACGAAGTCGTCCCAGCCGAAGACGAACTGGTCCCACTTGCCCAGGTTCTCGTAGTACTCCCAGCGGTCGGCCTCCACGCTCACCCACAGGGGCAGGTTGCCCTCCAGCCCTGCGGCGTCGCTGACCGACTCCACGTCGGGGAAGTAATCGAGACCCAGTCCGCCGAGGTACTCGTCGTCGGAGAAGGCGTTGTAGGCGGCCACGAGCCGGTCCTCGCTCCAGTGCTCGTCGGCGAAGGCGAAGAACTCCTCCTCCAGGTCCTTC
>JAHJTW010000216.1 GCA_018829565.1 bacterium
CGATCCTGGCGGTGGTGTGCGCCTCCGCCGCAAGTGCCCAGTTCCAGCCGCCGCAGCGCGCGATCGATTCCGGTTCCGTCATCCTCGGTGGACCCGTCGACGGCCCCAAGGCCGCAGGCGACACCATCCAGCTCATGGGCCCCACCGGTTCGGGCGCCGCGTTCATCGGCGATTTCGAGAGCGGCTGGGCCGGCTGGACCAGCATCGACCAGACCCACCCCACCACGTCCCACTGGAACGTCAGCGACCGGAACTGGCAGGTGTTCGGGCAGGGCCCCGGGAACCTGGCCGCGTGGTGCGGCATGGATATCGCCGCCTGCTCGGAGTCGGACTCCGCCTGGGGTTACGGCAACAACTGGAATGATATGATGGTCTGGCGACGGCCGGTGCCCCATCCCGGATCCAGCTCAACCGTCCACATCACCGGCACGATGGTGCTGGACACCGAACTTGGCTACGATTTCGTCTACCTCAGCACACCCACCGGACTGAACTGGTACCTCGACCACATGGTCTGGGACGGGGGAAACGCCACCCTGGTGCCCATCGACGTCACCTTTGCAATCCTGCCGGGGGAGTACGTCGATGGTTCGGACGTGGAGGTCTACTTCCGCTTCCAGAGCGACGGGGCCTGGTCGGACGCCGACTGCATGTTCTCCTCCGCCGGCGCCTGCCAGATCGACGACCTCTCGGTGACTTTGACCAACGGCGGCGAGACCGTGACGACGTTCGACGACTTCCAGGACGGCACCCTGGGCTCCTGGGAACGGGCATTGCCCCAGGGTGTGGGGGACTTCGCCCACCTGTGGACCGGTTTGAACGACGTGGACCCCTGCCACCAGAACACTTCCACCCAGGTGGCCTTCATCGACGACGGCATCGTGGTGCCCGGCACCGGCGGCAGCGAATGCATCAACTGGTGCTACGGGCCGGGCGGTCACATCGTCACCACGACCGGTGGTCTCGCCGGACCGGGCAATTACATCTACAACTCCGTCCTGTCCCCGGTCATGCCCTGGCCCGACCAGGCCATGGACGGGATCACCTTCGCTTTCGACATCTACCGTCACGAGGATCTGTCGGCGGACGCACCGGGGATCTTCTACATGTGGGCCATCCGCTCCACTGACGGTCCCGATCCGTCGGACATCGAGGATGAGAGCTGGCAGGACCGAGCCTTCGTCTACTATGGCGGGCCGGACTACATCCGCCCCACCTGGGTGGTGCCCGACCTGATGATCCAGGGTCGCACCTTCGTTCAGGTGAAGCTCGAGGTCTACGAGCTCGGCTGGGTTTGGGGCTGGGTCGGCGACGACGGCTATCCCGCCCCTTATTTCGACAACGTCTCGGTCAAGGTCTATCCCTTCGAGGGGCCCGCCATCTCCACGCGTGAAATCGATCTGGCCAACGACAACTTCCCCGCCCGCGGATCCATCGACACCGGGGACCTCGGCTCCCACAGCGTACGTTTCGACATGGCGAACAACATCTCCCTGGCATCCCACCTGCGGAACGACCCAGGCGATTCCATCGTCGTGGACATCAGGCCTCCCCTGGCGGGATCGAACCTGGTAGGCATGCCCACTCTCGAATGGCGCCTGCTGCCCAACCCGCTGTTCAATCCCTACCGCACCAGTCCCCTCGGCTCGGCCACCAGCGGCAGCGTGCCAGGCTGGAACGCCGTGTCCCCCGGCGGCTATGTCATGGAGGAGCGCTTTGCCTTCGACCTGCCCGACACGGGGTTCCTCTACCCGGGAGACGTCCTGCACTACTTCATCCGGGCCCAGGACGACGGCGGGGGAACCGGCGTGCGCACATCCACCCTTCCGGCCGACACCACCGGTTTCTCGGACTTTGACCACCCTCTGTCCTACGATTCCTCCTTCACCGTGCGGGCCCTGCCCTCACTGCAGAGGGACTTATTCGGCGATTACTTCAGTCCTCCCATTCTGTTCTGGAACGACTTCGGCAACCGTGGCGGCGAGGAGAAATGGTACAGCGCCCTCGACCAGATGGGTCTGACCTGCGCCACGGATTACGGTTTCGATTACGACGTCTACTACACCAACGGGCCGAGCTCGGGCGTGGGCAACGGCCTGGGCGGCCGCGCCACCTGGCTGACCCTCGCCAATTACAAGATCATCATCTACACCTGCGGCGACCTGTCGGTGAACACGATCAGCAACGGTGATTTCCAGGACGATCCCGGCGACGACGTGGGCGTGCTGACCCAGTGGCTCGACCTGGGCGGCAAGGGATTGTTCTGCACCGGGGACGATCTGGCCTCCGACCTTTTCCAGTCCGGGCCGGCGACCCTGGGGTTCGTCCAGGACCGCCTGGGCCTCGCGTCCCTCCAGAGCAACGACCTGAGGCCCCTGGTCGGATCCCAGGCCTCGCCCCGGGTCGTCCCGGTGACCGGCAACGGGGTAATCTATGGCGCCGATTCCTGGATCGCCTACGGCGGATGCCCCGGGATCAACACCTTCGACGCGGTGACCCCGGCGGGCTCCGCCCTCCGTCTGGCCTCGTTCTGCGACCCCTCCGGCAATCCGGCCGCTTATGTCTACAGCGCCATGACGGCCAACTCTTATCTGGGCAGCAAGGTCGTCTCCATGCCCTACGACTTCATGTTCATCTACAACGATCCTGAGGAGACCAAGTCCCTGGCCCCCAGGCCGGCGCGGGCCAGGATCCTTTACGACGTCCTCGGCTACCTCGGGCTCGATGCTCAGGTCTACTTCCCCACCGATGTTCCCGAAGCCGGCGTCTTCAGCGCCTCCCAGCATCCCAACCCCTTCAATCCCCGGTGCGAGATCCGGTTCAACCTGCCGTCGGCCGGCCCGGTGAGCGTGAGGGTCTTCGGACTGCGCGGGGACCTGGTGGCCACGGTGCTGGACGAGGTCCGGCCCGCCGGGGCCGGCGCGGTCATCTGGGACGGCCGGGACGGCCGCGGGGCCGAAGCAGCCTCGGGCGTGTACTTCTACGAGGTGCGCAGCGCCGGCGAGGTGAAGGTGGGGAAAATGGCTCTGGTGCGATGACGTTGCTCCAGGTCCCCATGGAAGTGTGGTGCAGGATGGGAACATCCTGCACATGAGGCGGGCGCGGGCTACTTGATCAGGGTCAACCGCCGGGTTTCCCGGGCATCGTCGATCTCCAGGCGGGTGAAATAGACCCCTGCGCCAACCACCTTCCCGGCGTCGTCCCGCCCCTGCCAAACAATCTGCGCGGATCCCGCCTCCAACACCTGACCATCCAGCAGGGTCCTTATCCTGCGTCCGGCAACGTCGTAGACGCCGAGCCGGACCCGGGTCCGGTGGGGCAACGAGAAGGTGATCACGGTAGCCGGATTGAACGGGTTCGGAAAGTTGCCCAATTCCATGCGACCACCGGTCGGCACAGGAACCGGCGTGACATCGGCAAGGTCGGTGAGGATCGAATCGAGCGGCGCCAGCCACCGCTCGGCCATGAACTGCTCTCCCAGCTCGTTGGGATGGACACTGTCGTAAGTATGGATCCACGGATCGAAGCCCGTCTCGTGATCCACGACGATGACCGGCGATTCAGGGGTGTTCATCTGCACACCCAGGATGTCGATCTGATCGTTGAGTTCGGGCAGGCTGTCCGGTACTCCCAGGGCCGGCGGGATCACCCGGGCCAGAAGGAGGATCGCCCTCGGGTTCACCCCCCGGATGTCGTCGATGATCCCGCCCAGATCGTCGATGGTGCTGGCGATGCTCTGCCCCTGCCACAGGTCGTTGTGACCCAGATGGATCAGGACGATGTCGGGCCGGGCTGACTCGACCCAGCCGGTGATCTCGGCAAGGATCTGGTCCGCCCGCCAGCCCCAGTGACCCTCGTGATCCTGGTCATAATCCGTGTAAGGCGGGGGGCCGTTCCAGACGCCGTACTGGCTGCCCACGAAATCCACCGGATGGCCCCGGTCGATGAGTTCGTGCCAGAGCCAGTATCGATAGCTTGCGAAACCCAACTGGGTCTCCGACACGCCGCCTTGCGCCTCGGTGATCGAATCACCGAGAGGCATGATCCGCAGAGAATCCGGCTGGCCAAACGCAGCAACAGCGCTCGACAGGAAAAACAGACAAAGCGCTGCCACGAGGATTGTGCAGCCTCTCGAAGCGGGAAACGGGATTGGGATCAGGGTCATGCTGAAGGTTCCTGATCTGCAGGAAACGCCCGGATCACATGTCGACGACGGTTGCGCATGATCTTCTGACGTTGCCGGTCACCGAATAGGACATCCTGCTCTTGATGATAACACAGCCGGCAAGAAAAGGGGGGCGACCAATCCGGCCACCCCCTGGTTATTCCACTCATCGCTGGGACTCACGAGCAGTCGGTGGCGCCCATTACCTGTTCCAGGCCACGTAGAACTGCCGCAGCATCCAGAACAGCAGCACGAGGCCGCCCACCAGCATCACCGCGAAGATCACCAGGTTCAGGACCTGGGGCTGGACCTCGAAGGTGGCCGGCCTGAAGTCCGCTCCCAGGGTGCCGTTGCGCACGGTGTCGCGCATCATGATCATGGTCACCAGCTGGATCAGGGTCAGCATCGTGAGCGGCCACAGCTCGATCCTCGACCCGTGCTTGCTCCCCCTGAATCCCGCGACGACCATCACGATGCCCAGAACGAACCCCACCCCGAACAGGGCGGTGGCGGTGATGTCCCCGCCCATGAAGAGCTTCCGCACGTGGGCAGGCTGGGCCACGTAATACCACAGGCCAATCAGGATGTTCACCAGGGTCAGCCAGGTGAAGGCGTTCATGCCGACGGTGACCATGAACTCGCCGCTCGGGTCGGCGGCGCGCACCCGGGCGCGTCCCCACCAGGCGAGCATCAGGCCGGCCACCGCCACCGATCCGAGGACCATGTGCATGTAACGGGGCGCCAGCTGGGCGTCGCCCAGGTTCAGGTGCAGTCCCTTGGGGCTGGCGAAGTACATCGCCGCCCACTCCTTCACGTTGAGCATCAGGGAGGTGTTGTTGCTGAACATGAAACCGATCCACAGGAAAAGCAGCAGCGTCACTCCGAGCAGGGGCGTGCGCGAGCCGCCCAGGGCCCGGCCCTTGAACGACTGCAGGTAGGTCCCGTAGTAGGCGAAGATCAGCACCACGACGACCGAGAACCAGCCCCAGCCCATGAGGATCGAGCTGGTGAAGAAGAACTGGCCGTAGATGGTCTGAAGGAAGAGCAGCGGGGCCACCCCCAGGGTCACCGTGGCGGCGACCAGGGACGGGGTCACCTTGCTGAGGGTGTCGGCGAGCTTCGTCCACGGAGCGGACGGGTCCCCGCCCTTCAGCCGGGCGTAGAAGGTCAGGATCAAACCGCCCAGCATGGCGTTCATGGCCACCAGATGCAGCAGGAAGGTCAGGTGCAGCAGGATCTGCAGCAGGAACACGGGCGCCGGCAGCGGCAGGGCGTCGGGCGCAGGCACGATCACGGCGGGCATCATGAGTCCCTCCCCTCGTTGCCACCGGGTCGGGCGGCGGCCTGGTCCCCCGCACCCTCGGGCGGGTTCATCTTGTGCAGGAACCTGACCAGGGCGGCGCGTTGCTCGGCCGTCCCGAAGTAGGCGGGCATCTCGTCGACGATGTCGCCGGACTCGTCGAGGAACCCGTCGATCTCCTCGGGGCTCTGGCCCGCGAAGGAATCGATCAGGGGACGGAACCCGCTGACGGTGTGGCAAAGGCCGCAGGAGATGTCCCAGGCCAGTTGCTCGGCGGCCACCGGATCGGCGGGCCAGAGGCCCGGCTCGGGCGGCTTCTCGGTCATGAGGTAGGCCGTCAGGGCGGCGTTCTCCTCCTCGGTGCCGTACCAGGGCGGCATCAGCGCGCGCATGTGCCCGGTGAGCGGCACCAGGCTGGCGACGGTCTCCTCGTCCCACTGGGCCAGGAAAGGACGCAGGCCGTTGTAGCCGTCCATGGTGTGGCAGACCTGGCAGTAGGCGAGGTAGAGGTCGTGGCCGAGGCGCACCTCGCTGGTGGCCGCCTCAGGCGAGATCCAGCGGGCGCTGGCAGCCATGCCGGCATCCTCGACCCTGGCCGTGTCGGAAACCAGCATGCCCGTGCTGTACATGTAGCCATTGATGACGAAGGGCTTGCGGCCCGCCTCGCGCAGCCATTCGCCGGCGCCCATGGTCATCAGCCCCACGATCAGCAGGACGGCGACCAGGCCCTTGTTCCAGAGCTTCGGCACCAGCAACGGGATGACCGCCAGGGCGGTCGTGATGATCAGGCCGATCTTGAAGTAGCCGGCCACCACCGGCAGCACGGGGATGGCGCCCAGCAGGGCCTCGTTGGCATCCCACACACCGATCGCCGACTTGTACCAGAACGCTCCGCCGATCACGCCCAGCATGGAGAAGAACGCCCAGCCGGCGTTCCAGCGGGTGACCCGGCCGCGGAAATTTCCGCGCGCGAGGTTCGCGGCGGTCAGCAGGGTGAACATCCCTGCGATGGCGGTGCCGGCGAAGGTGCGGATCACCAGCGAGGGCCGGTAGGTCGGGTTGAAGAAGCCCGTCCAGAAATTCTGGTTCTCGAGCCACCCCCCGGGGGTGAGCATGAAGGTGATGATGCCGTTGATGATCACCAGGGAGATGAAGGCGGCGCCGAAGTAGATCCAGCCGATCGCTTCATGGACGTTCGTGTTGAGCTTATCCCAGCCGTAGTAATAGACGATGGCTGCGGCGATCTCGATGAAGAAGAACACCCACTCCATGGCCCAGCCCCAGACGTAGCCGTGGATCAGGGCCGAGGTGCCGTGCGGCGAGACCAGGCCGATGGTCGTCCAGATGCCCACGCCCGAGATGGCGCCGAACACCAGGGTCAGCAGCAGGAAGAAGCGGCTGTGACGCTTGACGAAGGCCCTGAGGTCCAGGTCGCGGTTGCGGTTGGCGCGCATCTCGGTGACGACCAGCCACAGGCCGCCGCCGATCGCGAAATGGGAAACGAACACGTGCAGGATGGAAACGACGGCGATCAGGACGCCGCCGCCCATGGGAAGTTCCCAGACCGGATAATTCATGGGTCCTCTCCTCCTTTTTCGGACCCGGCAAACCTAAACCGACTCAGACCCACGGTCAACGCTATACCGTTGCAGCATAAGGAGTTAAATCATACGGAAACGGTACGGATTGCACCCCGACCCCGGAAGCGCTTCTGCAAAGCGGTGTTATCATGTCCTGAAATCGACAAACTGGAGGCAGGATGACCGACCGCCGGAATGACCTGGATGCCGTCAAGCATTATCACGAGGCCACCAAGCACCACATCAGGCGCGCCGCTCGATCCCTGGGTTACCTGGACTGGGCCAACCAACCCGACCCGTTCCGGCGGTTCCCCGGCGCCCCGCAGCTACCCCTTGTCGTCCCGTCCGGTCATGAGGGCCCCACCTGGGATGGCCTCTTCCGCGGCCTGCCGTCCCCCGCGCCCGTGGACGCCGCCTCCCTCGCCCGCCTGCTGTACGACAGCCTGGCCATCTCGGCCTGGAAGCAGGTCACCGGGCCCGAAGGCCAGGTGCTCTCGCGCTGGGCCCTGCGGGTCAATCCCAGCAGCGGCAACCTCCATCCCACCGAGGGCTACCTGGTGACCGGACCGGTCGGCGGGCTGACCGACGAGGCCGCAGTGCTGCACTTCGCGGTGCAGGAGTTCGCGCTCGAGCAGCGGGGAACCATCGCCGCCGGAGACTGGACACGGTGGACCTCCGCTTGGCCCGAGGGCGCCTTCCTGGTCGGGCTGACCTCCATCCACTGGCGCGAGGCCTGGAAGTACGGCGAACGGGCGTTCCGTTACTGCCAGCACGACGCGGGACACGCCATCGCGGCGGTGGCCCTGGCGGCGGCCTGCCTGGGGTGGCGGGTGCGGTTGCTGGAGATGGTTGATACGGCAACCATCGGCCGGCTACTGGGCGCCCACCTGCAAGCCGGACCCGAGGCTGAGCATCCCGACTGCCTGCTGGCCGTGTTTCCCGATGGCAACGATCACCCGGACGTCCCGGTGGGCCCGGTTCGGGCCATCGCCTGGCAGGGCGAGCCCAACACCCTGAGTCCCGAGCACCATTCCTGGCCCATCATCGACGAGGTCACGGCCTCCTGCACCTGGCCGGGCTGCACCAGTCTGAACGGCACTTGGCCAGGCAACCCATGGCCTGCCCCCCGGGGGACCGAAACGGTCGAAAACAGCCTCGAAAGGGGCCATTCGGCCCGGAATCTGATCCGGCAGCGCCGCAGCGCCGTGGCCATGGACGGTGAAACCGGCATGCCCCTGGAGGCCTTCACCCGCCTGCTGCACCGCTTGCTCCCCGGCCGCCTGCCGTTCACGGCCGTGCCCTGGCCGCCGCAGGTCTCCCTCGTGCTGTTCGTCCACCGGGTGGACGGTCTGGATCCCGGCCTGTACCTGCTGGCGCGCGCTCCGGAGCACGAGGGCGAGCTGCGGGACCTCATGCGGCAGGATTTCACCTGGGCGAGGCCGGAGGGCATCCCCCGGGACCTGCCACTGTTCCGGCTCGCAGCGGGCGACCTGCGCGAGGCCGCCCGGATGCTCAGCTGCCGGCAGGAGATCGCCGCCGACGGCGCCTTCAGCCTGGGGATGCTGGCCCGGTTCGACGCGGCGCTGGCCGAGTTCGGCCCGGGCTTCTACCCGCGCCTGTTCTGGGAGACGGGGATGATCGGCCAGATGCTCTACCTCGAGGCCGAGGCGGCCGGCCTGCGCGGCACCGGCATCGGCTGCTTCTTCGACGACGAGGTGCACGGCGGACTGGGGCTGAAGGGGACCGGGTGGCAGAGCCTGTACCACTTCACGGTGGGCGGGGCGGTGGATGATCCGCGGTTGCGGACCGGGGAGGCGTATCCCGAAAAATCGGGAACTCCCCATCGGGGTTGATGTTTCCCCCCGGTTGCGCTTATATTGCGCACGTTAACTCATTTATTTTCCGGTTCTTCTTCCAACCCCTGAGGAGTCTTCGCGATGATCGAAGTCCGTGGAATCACGAAGAACTTCGGGACGACGCTCGCGCTCGACGAGGTCTCGTTCAGGATCGGCCGGGGAGAGATCCTCGGTTTTCTCGGTCCCAACGGCGCCGGCAAGAGCACGACGATGAAGATCATCACCACCTTCCTGGCCCCGGACGAGGGCACGGTCAGGGTGGATGGGATCGACGTCCTGGAGCAACCCCTGGCGGTCCGCAGCCGGATCGGCTACCTGCCCGAGAACGTGCACCTGTACCTGGACATGAA
>JAHJTW010000217.1 GCA_018829565.1 bacterium
CCTGCGGGGATTCGACCTCACGGAAATGGACCTTTTCGGCGAGGAAGCGGGACCGCCGAAACTCCAGGAATATCTGGAGGGATACCTGGAGGGCGGAGGCGCGGTGGATGGAGTACCGGTCGAAGTTCCCAGAATCGACCTTGGCATCTATCGCCTGAAGGCCGAATTCCAGGGGGACTACGGAGACCTGGCCGGATTCCTGGGCCGGCTCCAGCGCCTGGACCGCGCCCTGAGCGTTCATAACCTCGCCGTGAGCCAGTACAACGGAAAGACACAGGTCGAACTGGAGTTGGACGTCTATGTCAGCCAAACGTCTTGATCTCAAGAGTCCCCCGGTGGTGGCGCTGGTGCTGGTCCTGCTCGTCGCGGTGGCCGCCTTCAACGTCATGACCTTCGGCCCCGGCCGGCACAAACGCGGTCGTGGAGCCGAGGTGAGGGTCCAGGCCTATCAGGCCCTGCCCTCGGATCTCGGGGAAATGGTCCGGTTGGCGGGTGACCAGCTGCGGGGATCCGCAGCCGGGCCGGAGGAGATCGAGCGCCCGATGCCGGATCTGAGGCGGGATCCCTTCTCGCCTTACGAGGAGAAGCGGCCCGAATCGGCGCGCAAGCCCGCGCCCCGGAAGGTGGGCGGCGGGCCCGCCGAACCTCCGGCGGTCAGCGCCATCCTGGTGACCGGCCGGGGTCCGGTCGCTCTCATCGCGGGCCGCTCCTGCGGTCCGGGAGATCAGGTGGAAGGCTTCCGGATCGTGGAGGTCGATCTCCAGGGCGTCGTCCTGATGGACGCCCGGGGGCGCACGGTGACGGTCAAGGTCAACGGGAACGGGAACAAGGGGGGATCCTTCGAGATCTCCGGGGGAGTGGACGGATCCGAACAGGCAGCCGTCCTGGCTGCCGCCATGGATGAAGAGGAAAGGAAATTGCCATGAACCGGTGGTGCCAAGATCGCACGCCGCAGGTGTGGGGCCGGGCGATCCGGGCGGGAATGTGCGTCCTGCTCGCCGCCCTCGTCGCGGTAACTTCGCAGGCCGGGGCCGAGGAAGGTGACTGGGATGCCGACCTCCAGCCGGTGAGCATCGTCACCAACGGCTTCGTCGGAGTCCGGGACATCATGCCGTCGGTGGCGGCCAAGCTGGGACTGGGGCTCCAGATGGCCCCGGACGTGGCCGGCGAGGTCAACGTCCACCTGGTCGACGTTTCGCCGCGCCGTGCCCTGGACAGCCTGATGGACCAGGCGAGCCTGGGTTACGAGGTCGTCGACGGGGTGCTCGTCATCCACAGGCAGGGCATGGTCACCCGGTGGTTCGACTTCGACTATCCCGTGACCCAGCGGGAAGGCCGCGGGGAACTGGAGATCTCCGCCGGGAACAGCGGGGGCGAATCTTCGTCGGGAGGGGGCGAGAGTACCAACCAGAACAAGAGCCACGTGACCAGCACGGCGAAGATGTCCATCTGGCCCGAGGTGATGGAATCCCTCAGGACCCTGGTCTTCGCCGGGGAGGAGATCCAGACCGCCGCCGGCGGGGGCGGAGAGGGGTTGTCCCTGAACCTCGCGGATGCAGGCGGTCGCAGCCTGGTGGTCAACCCCATGGCCGGCGTCATCCAGGTGACCACCGAGTTCGACCGCGTCCAGCGGGTGGGGCAACTACTCGATAAACTGGGCGCCTCGCTCCAGCGTCAGGTGGCGATCGAGGTCAGGATCATGGAGGTGACTCTCGACAGGAACACCAGGACGGGCATCGACTGGTCCACCTTCACCGGAACCGAGGCGGATGCCGATCTGCGGACCATCGGCGGCAGCCAGGGTGAGAACTTCTTCCAGTTCATCGTGGATTCGAAACACCTGACGGGGACCATGCAGGCTTTGGCCGGCTTCGGCACTGTCAAGACCCTGAGCACTCCGCGGATCACGACGCTGAACAACCAGAAGGCGGTGGTGAGGGTCGTCAAGGAGGACGTCTACTACGAGGCGACGGTTTCGCCCTCGATCATCAGCAGCACGGGCGTGGCCACCGAGCCCATCATCAGTTACACGCCGCGGACCGTCTCCATCGGCGTGGTCCTGGACGTCACCCCCCAGGTGGGGGAGGGGGGGCTGATCACCATGAACGTCCACCCCACCATCTCCGACGTGGTGGGCGTGGCGATCTCGCCCAATGCGGACCAGGCGCCGATCCTCAGCATCCGGGAGCTGGACACCGTCGGCAAGGTCCGCAACGGTCAGACCCTGGTCATCGCGGGATTGCTGAGCCAGCGGACCGAGCGGAGCCGTTCGGGCATCCCCCTGCTCAAGGACATCCCCCTGCTGGGGATGCTGTTCGGTTCCACCGAGATGAAGGATTCCAACGTGGAGCTGGTCATGCTGTTGACTCCGGTGCTGATGGACGGGGACGAGGCTGATGCCGTGGCTGCCGCGGAAAAGGAAAAGTTCGACTCAGACATGTAGGTTGTGCCGTCGAGATTGTTCCCGGCCCGGGCCTTGCCCCGGGCCGGACATGGACAGCTCCAATTCCA
>JAHJTW010000218.1 GCA_018829565.1 bacterium
GAGGTCGGCGTGGGTGGCGGCGATGACGCGCACATCCACCCGCAGATTGCTCTCGGCGCCGACGCGCTGCATGGACCCGTCCTGAAGGACCCGCAACAGCCGCACCTGCGCCGCCCGGGGCAGTTCGCCGATCTCGTCCAGCAACAGGGTGCCGCCGTCGGCCCGTTCGAACCAGCCGGTGCGCCGGGCGACCGCCCCGGTGAAGGCGCCCTTCTCGTGTCCGAAGAGCTCCGAATCCACCAGTTCGGGGGGGATGGCTCCGCAGTTGACCCGGATGAACGGTCCGCCGGCGCGGCGTGATCGCGTGTGCAGGATGCGGGCGATGACCTCCTTGCCCGAGCCGGTCTCGCCCAGGACCAGGACCGGAACGTCCGATCCGGCCACCAGGTCCACCCGTTGCATCACGGACCGCAGGCCGCCGTCGGCGCCGATGACGTCCTCCAGGACCTCGTCCCGGCCCAGGCGGGTCAGCAGGGATTGCCGGTCGGCCTCGGCCGAGCGGCGCAGTTCCTGGAGATCGCGCCGGTGCCGGTAGTTCTGCAGGGCGGCGGCCAGGGGTTCCCGCAGGAGGGCCAGGTAACGGGTGTGGTCGCCAGGGTAAGGGTCGTCGGCCGCGGGGACCGCAAGGGCCAGGCCGGCCAGGCGGCCATCTCCCGTCAGGGGCACCGCCCAGCAGGGCCGCAGGGGAATGAGCGATTCCAGGGGCAGGAGGGCCCGGGGCAGGATGTCGGTCTTCCCCAGCAGGGAGGCCTGGGTCCGGTCTATCCAGCGGGCCAGCTCGCGGGACTGGGCGGGGGTCAGTTCGTGGCGGGAATCCTGCGGCGTGGGGATGAGGCCCGAGGGAGCGGCTCCGGCCGTCTCGGCGATCCCCTCGTCAAGATCGAGGGCGAGCACGATCAGGGCCGCCAGGGGAGGCGCTCCGGGTACGGTTCCCGTCAGTGCTGTCGCCAGGCTTGCGATGGAGGGGGCGCGGCAGGCTTCCCGCCAGACGAATTCCGCCAGTGATCCCGGGTTCATGGACAATCCTTTGCATGAGACGGAAAAAACCTTTCAATAAAGTATATCAGCATTTTTATAAAACGGCAATCATGGATGGAAAATCTTTAAGTTATTGAAATAAAGCAAAATAAAAAACAAGCACACCATGGCATTTTCCTTGCGAATCCCCGTTGTCAGATCCAGTTCCAAAGAGGGAGGTCCAGCCATGACGTGGAATTTCGGGCGAGCTTGCGGGGTGATCGCGTTGCTGGTGGTCGCTTGTAGCTCCTGCGGGGGTGGCGGAGGGGAGGCGGACAAGGGTTCGGGGCAGGGCAAGGAGTTGACCCTGCTGAACGTGTCCTACGATCCGACCAGGGAGCTGTACAAGGAGTTCAACGATGCTTTCGTTGCGGACTACCTGCAGCGCACGGGCCGGCAGGTCCGCATCGTCATGTCCCACGGGGGAGCGGGCAAGCAGGCCCGGGCGGTGATCGACGGGCTGGAGGCGGACGTGGTCACCCTGGCCCTGGCGTTCGACATCGACGCCATCAGCGAGCGGGCCGGACTGCTGCCGGCGGACTGGCAGTCCCGCCTGCCCGAGAACAGCTGTCCCTACACCTCGACCATCGTGTTCCTGGTCCGCAAGGGGAATCCCAAGGGGATCGCCGACTGGGGCGATCTGGACAAGCCGGGGGTGGAGATCATCACTCCCAACCCGAAGACCTCGGGGGGGGCCCGGTGGAACTACCTGGCGGCCTGGGCCTTCGCCCTGGAAAGGGAACTGGGCGATCTGGGCAGGCTGGACGATCCGGCGGAATCGGCCGCCGTCGCCGCCGCCCAGGACAGCGCCCGGGCCTTCGTCACGCGGCTGTTCCGCCGGGTGCCGGTCCTGGACTCGGGAGCCCGCGGTTCGACCAACACCTTCGTCCAGCGCGGGATCGGCGACGTCCTGCTCGCCTGGGAGAACGAGGCGTTCCTCGCGGTCCGTGAACTGGGAGAGGGCTCCTTCGACATGGTGGTGCCCTCGCTGAGCATCCGCGCGGAACCGCCGGTGACCGTGATCGACACCTGGGTGGACAAGCACGGCACGCGGGAGCTGGCGACGGCCTACCTGCAGTACCTCTATTCCCCCCTCGGCCAGAGGCTGGCGGCCCGGCACTACTACCGTCCTGTCCACCCGGAGTTCGCCGACGGCGCGGATCTCGAGCGGTTCCCCTCCCTGAAGATGGTGGGCATCGACGAGGTCTTCGGCGGCTGGCGGAAAGCCCAGGCGGTCCACTTCGCCGAGGGCGGAGTCTTCGACAGCATCTACACGGGAGAGCGGTAGGCCATGGGGCTGCTGAAGCGTCGCCATTCGGTCCTGCCCGGTTTCGGGCTCACCTTCGGGACGGCGGTCCTTTACCTGGGGCTGCTGGTCATGATCCCGCTTTCGGCTCTGTTCATCCAGAGTTCCTCGCTGGGCTGGCGCGGGTTCTGGGAGGCCGTGTCCTCGCCCCGCGTGGTCGCCGCCTGCCGCCTCAGCTTCACCGCCGCGTTGACGGCGGCCCTGCTCAACGCCCTGTTCGGGTTCGTGGTGGCCTGGACCCTGGTGCGCTACCGCTTCGTGGGCAAGCGGCTGCTCGATGCGGTCATCGACCTCCCGTTCGCCTTGCCGACGGCCGTTTCGGGCATCGCGCTCACCGCGCTGTATGCGCCCAACGGATGGGTGGGACGGGCCCTGGAGACCTGGGGCATCAAGGCGGCCTTCACGCCCCTCGGCGTGGTCATCGCCCTGACGTTCATCGGCCTGCCGTTCGTGGTCCGCACCCTGCAGCCGGCCCTGGAGGACCTCGACCTGGACCAGGAGGAGGCCGCCGCCAGCCTGGGCGCGTCGCGGCGGCAGACCTTCCGGCGCGTGATCCTGCCGGCGGTGACGCCGGCGCTGCTGACGGGGTTCACCCTGGCCTTCGCGCGGGCGCTGGGGGAGTACGGCTCGGTGGTGTTCATCTCGGGGAACATGCCCATGCGGACGGAGATCGCGCCGCTGCTGATCATGGCC
The DNA here is from genome assembly GCA_018829565.1 of bacterium. Taxonomy (GTDB): domain Bacteria; phylum Krumholzibacteriota; class Krumholzibacteriia; order LZORAL124-64-63; family LZORAL124-64-63; genus JAHJTW01. The sequence goes on from JAHJTW010000218.1 coordinate 3,017, forward strand.
CGCCTGGAGCAGTACGACTACGCGGGGGCCACGGCCATCGGCGTCGTGCTGCTGGTGCTTTCGTTCCTGCTGCTGCTGGCCATCAACCTCCTGCAACGGTGGTCGGGACGCCGGCACATGAGAGGGGTCTGAGATGGGTGGAATGATCCAGGCGTTGCGGCGCGCACCGGCGGCGGGGTCCGCCCGCGGCGGCCAGGCGGTGACCGAACCCCGGTGGATGAGCTCGCTGCTGCTGGCGGTCTCGGTCCTGTTCCTGGTGTTCTTCCTCTTCCTGCCCCTGGCCGGGGTCTTCGCCGAGGCTCTGCGCAAGGGCGTGGGAGCCTACCTGGACAGTTTCGCCGAGCCGGCCGTGCGCCAGGCGATCGGCCTGACCCTGACCGTGGCGGCGGTCGCCGTGCCGCTGAACCTGGTCTTCGGCCTGGCGGCAGCCTGGGCCATCGCCAAGTTCGAGTTCCGCGGCAAGAGCGTGCTGACCACCCTGATCGACCTGCCTCTGGCGGTCTCGCCGGTCATCTCGGGCATGGTCTTCGTCCTGCTGTTCGGCCTGCACGGGTGGTTCGGCCCGCAGCTGGCGGCGCGGGGCATCGAGATCATCTTTGCGGTGCCGGGCATCATCCTGGCCACCCTGTTCGTGACCGTGCCCTACGTGGCGCGCGAGCTGATCCCCCTGATGCAGGAGCAGGGCACCCAGGACGAGGAGGCGGCGCTCACCCTGGGCGCTTCGGGCTGGCAGACCTTCCGGCGGGTGACCCTGCCCAACGTGAAGTGGGCCCTGCTCTACGGCGTGATCCTGTGCAACGCCCGCGCCATGGGCGAATTCGGGGCGGTTTCGGTGGTCAGCGGCCACATCCGGGGCAAGACCAACACCATGCCCCTGCAGATCGAGATCCTCTACAACGAGTACAACTTCACGGCCGCCTTCGCGGTGGCATCCCTGCTGGCCCTGCTGGCCCTGGTGACCCTCGCCGTCAAGGCGCTGGTCGAGCGGCGCGCGGGCGGGTCGCAGTCGGCGGACGAACAACCGGTCGAGGACGAGGTGTGACATGGCCATTTCCGTGCGGCACGTGACCAAGACGTTCGGCGGGTTCACGGCTTTGAACGACGTCAGCCTGGATGTCCGGGCGGGAGCGCTGACGGCGCTCCTGGGGCCCTCGGGTTCGGGCAAGACGACCCTGCTGCGGATCATCGCGGGCCTGGAGCAGCCCGATCCCGGCACGGGGTCCATCCTCTTCAAGCAGGAAGACATGGCCGACCGGCGCATCCAGGAGCGGCAGGTGGGGTTCGTCTTCCAGCACTACGCGCTGTTCCGGCACATGACGGTGTTCGAGAACGTGGCGTTCGGGATGCGGGTCAAGCCGCGGGACCGGCGCCCCTCGCGGGGGGCCATCCGGGAGAAGGTCCGGTCCCTGCTGGCGCTGGTGCAGCTGGAAAACCTGGCGGACCGGTACCCCGCGCAGCTTTCGGGGGGCCAGCGCCAGCGCGTGGCCCTGGCGCGCGCCCTCGCGGTCGAACCCCAGGTCCTGCTGCTGGACGAGCCGTTCGGCGCCCTGGACGCCAAGGTCCGCAAGAAGCTGCGGTCGTGGCTGCGCCGCCTGCACCGCGACCTGCACATCACCAGCGTGTTCGTCACCCACGACCAGGAGGAGGCTCTCGAGGTCGCGGACCACATCGTGGTGATGAACAACGGAGCCATCGAGCAGGAGGGGACGCCCGAGGAGGTGTTCCACCGCCCGGCCACCGAGTTCGTGATGGACTTCCTGGGCAACGTGAACGTCTTCCACGCCCGCCTGAGCGACGGCAAGCTGGCCTTCGCCACCTGCGAGCTGGAAGCGCCCGATGACGTTCCGCCCGATGCGGACACCGCGCGGGTGTTCATCCGGCCCCACGACCTGGAGCTGGACCTGGCGCCCCGCCACGGCCCCAGCCTGGCGGCCCGCATCGGACACATCCATGCGGCCGGGCCGATGGTGCGTCTGTCCCTGGAAGCGACCTCGGGGGAGACCTTCACGGCGGAGATCTCGCAGGAGCGGTTCCGGGAGCTGGACCTGGGTCCGGGCATGCGGGTCTTCGTGTCCCCGCGGGGATTGCGGGTCTTCACGGGGCAATAGGGGATCAGTCCCCGGTGAGGATGTCCTCCAGCAGGGCCAGCACTTCGGGGTCGCTCTCGTATTCCGTCAGGGCGAAGAGGGCGACCCGCTGGAGCCGTGGCTCGGTGCTGTTGCGGGCGATTTCCAGGAGGGGCTTGCGTCCTCCGTCGCCCGGCAACTGCGACAGGGCGAAGACGGCGTGTTCGCGGACCTCGAGGTCTTCGCGCCGGTCCCCGGCGATGTCGGCCAGCTGCCCCGCCACCTTTTCACCCGCCAGCATGGCGAGCCACATCACCGTATCCCCGCGCACCTCGGGATCGAGGCTTCGGTCCCGGGCAAGGGCCAGGAGCGGATCGGCGACCTCGGCGCCGCGAGCGATGATCCCCCCCAGCAGGAGATCCTCGGCGACCTCGGCCGGGACGGCCGGAACCATCGCGAGCAAAAAGGCGGCGGCAGGTCCGGGTTCGAGAAGTCCGAGATCCGTGCAGTCCGACGGAAGCCGGGGACCGTCCGGGCCGACGGTGACCGACACCTCGGCGATGGATCCCCGGTCCAGCCGGAGGACGATCCAGGCGGGGCCCGCCTGCATCCGGTCGGCGTCGTCATATCTCCCGCGGAACCACGAGTGCTCGTCATCGCCCCAGCGGATCCGCACGCCGTGGTCGTTGCCGGTCACCCCGTCCCGGACGGGAAACCGGAAGGCGAGGGAGCCGGTGCCGATGTCCGCGCAGGCGGACGCGAGATCGGATGCCTCGGCGGGAACGGCCCTGGAAGCGGATCCGGGATGGATCCCGAGCGCCGCCAGCATGATTCCGAGAAAGAGGACGAAGGTCTGGAAGGCGATCATGGCTCTGCCTCCGGTTCAGGGTTCTCGCCGGCTGACATGAGCATTGACGCCCGGGAGGGGAAAAGGGTTGCCTGGGGATGACGAGGGGGCGGCGACCCCTCCCATCGCCGCCCCGCACGGTTCCCTCAGCGCGCGAGCATGATCTTGCGCACCTGCGTCTCACCCCCGAATCGCAGCCGCACGAAGTAGAGTCCCGAGGCCGCGGATCGGCCCCGGTCGTCGCGCCCGCGCCAGGTGACCTCCCGGTCCCCGGCGGACTGGACCTCGTCGAGGATCACGTCCACCAGTCGGCCCGCCATGTCGAACACCTCGATGCGGACCCGACCGTCCCCGGGCAGGTCGTAGCGGATGACGGTGGCGGGATTGAAGGGGTTGGGGACGTTGGGAAGAAGGGCCAGCCGACCGGGGATCCCGGCGTCAGGTTCGCCGACCGCCGAAACCACGCAGCCCTCGCCCAAGGCGCCGATCAGCTGGCCACATTCCGATTTTCCCGGCAGGCAGGGCGAGATCCCGCCGAGGGTGAAGTCGTCGTCGTAGACGTCGCAGAAGACCGGATCGGCATGGATGTTGTCGTTGGTTCCCGCCTGTCCCGCGATGGGCCCGGTGTAGTCGCCGCCCACGTTCCCGAAGACGTCGCAGCACAGCAGGTTGAACGTCGCTGTCCCGTCACCGGTCACGGCCGCTCCCTGGAAGCTGAAGGACAGGATGCAGCGGATCACGCTGAGAACCGAGCTGCTGCGGCCGTGCAGGACGGCCCCGTCCGCCGAGCTGTTGCCGTAGAAGGTGCACTGGAAGTACGCAGGGGTCGACGCGTCCCGGGAATAGGACGCCCCGCCCTGGGGTGCGGAATTCCCGGTGAACAGGCAGCGGGTGAAGTTCGGTGCGCTGGCGGCATACCGGTTGTGGACGCCACCGCCCCAGTGGTCGGAGGTGTTGTCGATGAAGGTGCAGTCGATCACGTTGGGAGAGGCGTACTGGTTGTAGAGGCCGCCGCCGCCCCAGAAGGCCGAGTTGCCGCGGAACTCGCAGCGGACCAGCTGGGGATAGGCGGTGTTGACGTACATTCCGCCGCCGGCGTTGGCGGCCGCATTGTCCAGGAAGCGGCAGTCCTCAATGGTGGGGGCGGCGCCGCCGTACATGATGACCCCGGCGCCGCTGTCGCTCGCGATGTTGTCCCGGAAGACCACGCCGCGCAGGGTGGGGCTGGCGGCGTCGATCCGGCAACCGGCGCCGGTGCCCTTGTACCCGCCGCGGATGGTGACGTTTTCGAGGACCGAGGCCGCCGTCTCTGCGCTGGTGAAGTAGATCCCGTAATGCTGACTGCTCGCGGAGCCCTGGCAGTCGATGACGCAGAGATCGGCGTCGCCGCTCTGGCTGCGCAGGGTGATGGCCTTGCCCGCGAAGCTGAGGTCGCGGTTGCCGGGGCCGGTGTAGGTCCCGTCGGCGAGGACCACGGTCTCCCCCGGTGCGGCCGCGTCGATGGCCTGCTGGATGGTCGCGAAATCCCCCGTGCCGTCGGGCCGCACGAGCCACGATCCGCTACAGCCGACCGCGAAGGCGCCGATCTGCCCGCATCCTGCGTTGTTGACCACCGCGCAGGGGGAATCCCCCCGCAGGGTCAGGTCCTCGTTCAGGTGATTGCAGAACAAGGGGTCCTGGTTGAGGTTGCCGTTGACGCCGAACTGGTCGGAGATCATGGCCGTCCAGTCGCCTCCGGCGTTGCCGTGGACGTCGCAGCAGGTCAGGGTGGCCGTGCTCTCGGCGTCGTTCCGGACGAAGGCCGCGCCGTTGATCCCGAAAGCCAGGATGCAGCGGTCGAAGGTGGGATCGGAGTTGTTCCGCAGGTAGACCTGGGCGCCGTTGGCGGCGGTGTTGTCGGAGAACGTGCAGGACGTGAACGCGCAGCGCGCGTTGCCGTATCCGTAATACGCCCCGCCGTTGGTTGCGCTGTTCTGGAAGAACAGGGTGTTCCTCACCGGACCGTAGGCGTAGACGAATCCCAGCCCGCCCCCGTTGGTCCCCTCGTTGCCACGGAAGGTGCAGGCGTCGATCTCGGGGAAGCAGTTCACGGCGAAGTAGGCGCCGGCGCCGACGTCGTTGGTCAGGTTCCCCAGGAAGGTGGTCCCCGTGATGGTCGGCGACGACCAGGTGGCGGCATAGAGTCCCCCGCCGTCATCGGCCGCGGTGTTGTTCTCCAGCAGGCAGTCGGTGATGATCGGCGAGGCGTAGTTCACCAGATGGATGCCCCCGCCGTCGTCGGTGGCGTTGCAGTCGGCGACGTAGAGGTTGTCCAGGGTGGGGGAGGCCCCGTCGCAGGCGATCCCCGCCCCGGTGGCCGCCGCGCCGTTGAAGACTCCGATGCCGGAGATGACCGTGTCATGGCCCTCTCCGTTGCGCAGGTAGAACCCGCGGTAGGCGTGCTGGGCGTCGATGCGGCAGGCGTAGGGGTCCCCGCTCGCCGAGCGGATGAGGACGGCCAGGCCCAGGGGATTGACGTCCCGGTTGCCGGTGCCGGTGTAGACCCCGTCCGCCAGCTCGACGACGTCGCCGTCCACGCAGTTGTTGAGGGCGTGCTGGATGGTCAGGTATTCCCCGGTGGCGTCCGCCTTGACGTGCCGGACGGTTCCTCCCATGGGGCCGCAGGTCGCGGGCAGCGCGCCGATGAGCCCGCAACTCGCATTCATCGCCTCGGCGCAGGGCGAGTTCGAGGCCAGATGGTAGTCGTCGGTCCCGGCGTTGCAGAAGAGGGGATCCTGGCTGAAGTTGCCGGCCGTCCCGAGCTGGGAGGCGATGCTGCCGGTCCAGTCCCCGCCGCCGTTGCCCCAGATGTCGCAGCAGCTGAGGGTCAGCCTGGGGGTTCCCAGCATCCCGTCGCAGACGACGGCGCCGTAATAGCCGTAGTTCCCGGCGATCAGGGTGTTCTCCAGGAACGGCCCGATGTTTCCGGCGGCGTAGACGGCGTCCCCGAAATTGGCCCCGTTGCCGGCCAGGGTGCAGCCCTGGACGGAGGGGTGGAAGTAGTCGTGGAGCGAGCTGAAGACGATGGCGCCGCCTTCGTGGGCGTAGCAGTCGCGGATCACGCAGTTGCGGATGGTCGGCTCGGCGTCGCCGATGAGGATGGCCCCGCCCGAACCGGTCTCCCGGCGGCCGTTGGCGATGGTCAGGCCGTCGACGACGGCCGCGTTGGTTTCCCCGGACGTGAACCGGAATCCCCGGCGCGGATTCTCGGGGTCGCCCTGGCAGTCGAGGACGACCTCTCCGTCCCCGTAGGCCTCCAGGGTCAGGTCCTTGCCGTGGAAGTCGAGATCCCGGTTGCCGCTCCCGGTGTACGTGCCGGCGCGGACGCGGACCGTCCCGCCCTCGGCCACCGCGTCGATGGCCGCCTGCAGCGTGGGATACTGCGCTACCGCGTCGGGCCAGACGATGACGGTCGGCAGGATGGTCACGGGGCCCTGCAGGCAGTTGTCGGTCTCGCTGGATTCGGCCTGCAGGCTCGAGGCGTCGGCGCAGGCCTCGACGGTGTAGGCGCCGGGGGCCGGCGGGTAGGGCACGGTCACCGAGACGACCGAAGAGGCCCCGGCTGCCAGTGCGGGGGTGGCGACGCTGGTCATGGGCCCTTGAGGCAGGAACTTCACCTGGGTGTGGGTGGCGACGCAGGCGGCGTTGCCGGCGTTCCTCACGGTCACCTCGAAGGTGATGGGATCGGTGTCCAGGAACGACGTGGGGGTGAAACCATCCACGACAAGGTTGGGCCCCGTCACGTTCACCGTGAAGCCGAGGCCGTTGTTGGTCAGGGTCACTTCTGCGAGCGAACCGGCGGAGTTGGCCAGGGTCTCGACGTGGTGCTGTCCGTCGCCGAGGCCGGGCAGGATCCCCTTGACGATCACCGATTGCCCGGGGTTCAGCGCGGGCGTGGGAAGGTGGAGCCGGGTCGCGCCGAAGTCGACGTCGTACCGCGTGGTCGTGGTGTCGGCGGCCGCGCCCCCGACGTTGCCCACCTTGATCCAGACCTCGGTGGCCTGATTGGCCACCATGGCCGTGGGACCGGCCTCGAGGATCGTCAGGTCGGGCAAGGAGGGCGAGCTGCTCACGGTCAGGGTCTGCATCCGCGCATTGTTGGTCTCGTCTCCTTCGGCCACGGCGTCACCGTAGTCGGCGAAGGCGTAAAGGTCGTGGTTGCCGGCCGTCATGGCGGGCAGGCTGCACCAGGCCACGGCGGATCCCCCGGCGGGGATCGCGGGGACGGCGGCGCTGCCGCAGATCTCCACGTAATCGAGGATGACCTGGGCCACGCAGGCGTCCGAGGCGGCGCCGCCCTGGTTCGTGACGTGAACGGTGGCGGTCACGGGGATCCCGGCGAAGGCGGTCACCGGGTCGATGGCGGTCACCACCAGGTCCGGCTGGTCGGCCGGAGCCGTGTATTCCTCGAAGCGTACCGTGTACTGGCCTCCGGCGGCGGTCAAGTCGTCGACGAAGACGGCCAGGGCGTAGTTCGCCGTCACCGCCGCGGCGAAGGACTGCGGCTGCGCGGCTCCCGTGGGGTCGGCCCCCTTCTCCCAGAGCGCATCGGCGCGCGTCACCCAGCCGTCCGGCAGGGATCCCGTCCGCAACAGGGCCATCTTCACGTCGTCCAGGACGTTGTCCCGGGTGAGGTTGAACCGGTAGGTCTTGCCGGCTTCGAGGAAGACGGTGAAGACCCGGAACAGACCGCAGCCGTAGTTCAGCCCACCGTAGGTCAGGGTCGAGCCGTAGGGGCCGGGAGCCAGGACTCCCAGGCCTTCGGACCAGTCCGCCACGTGGGCCAGGTTGCCCGGCGTGGGGGGCGAGGCCTCCATGAAGACCCAGCCGTCCGGTTGCCCGGCGAAGTTCTTCACGGCGAAGTTCGTCGCCTGGCCCAGGTCCGACAGGACGGGCGGATCGTAGGAGACCAGGGCGGCGGGGTTGGTCCCGGACAGGATCTCCAGGTAGACCGCGTTGATCGGGTTCTGCGGGGCGACGGCCACCCCCATCCAGCGCGGTTCGGTCTGCCACATCTGGTAGGTCGCGGGCAGGACACTGTTTCCGACGCAGGCCTCGGGTTCGAGCTGGGTGACGGCCAGGGCGGCGGTGGGCAGCAAGTGGACGATAGCCAGCAGGAACAGCAGACGCGGACGGATGCGGTTCGACATGTCGGTTCCCCCCTGGGCGAAGGTCGTTGCGGTCGGCAAGGGATGGACGCGCCGGAGGGTGGAAAATCACAGCGGGGAGGAAAAAATCCGGGTCACCTTCTCCGCACGAGGATGACGCCCAGCAGAAGGAGGGCGGCGCCGCCCAGGGCGAAGGCCGGCAGGAGGGCCGGACGGGACCCGCCTCCCAGACGCAGGACCTGGCTGCCGTCCCCGGCGACGAAGTAGGCGCCCCACCAGGCGGGATGGGACCAGCGCCCCGAGGCCAGGCAGGCCCGCTGGGCGGCGGCCAGCGCCCCCTCCACGGTGGCGCCGGGCAAGGCATCGTAGAAGGCGTCCATGAAGAAGGCCGCGCCCTCGTCGGGGATGTCCCAGCGGCTGAGGACCACGCTGCGGCTGCCGGCGCTCAGGAAGGCGTGGCTGAGGCCCAGCAGACCTTCTCCCGCGGCGGTGCCGCCGTCCCCGCTGCGGCAGCCCGAGACCACGCACAGTCCTGCGTCCAGGGGCAGGCGGTAGATCTCGCGCGCCTGGAGGTAGCCGTCTTCGCCTGCGCCCGAGCCCAGCACGATGCCGGCGCGGTTGGCATGCAGGGGATCGGCAAGGGTATGGGTGGCGAAGTGCAGGAGCTGGAAGCGGCGGAGATCCTCGGCCTTGAACCGGTCCTCGCCGGTATCGGCCAGCAGGACGGCGGCGCCATGAAGGCTCGTCACTCTTTCCGCCTCGATCGCGGCGGCAGGCAGGGCCCCCAGGGAACCGCCGCCGTCCGGGGACCCGTCGAAGGTGGAATTGGCGACCGCGAGGATGCCCCGGCCGGCCGGCGGCGGCAGGGCGGCCAGGTCCGCGGCGATACCGAGGGCCGGGGCCAGGCTGATGCAGGTCGCCTCGCAGAGATACCGGCCGTCGGGTCCCCTCAGCGTGCCGAACGGCAGGTTCCAGAGCTCCCCGTCGGGGGACAGGACCAGCCGGGCGGGCGGGACGTCCCCGAAATCCGGTTCCAGGAGCGTGGTGAAAAGGGCCCGGGCGGCGGGGTCCAGCCGGTCGCCCGACCGCGGATCCGCGGCCAGGTCGCGGTATAGGGAGCAGCGCTCCATCAAGGCCGCCGCCCCGGGGACGGCCCGTCGCCTCAGGTCGTCACCCGCTGCCGAGAGGACCAGGAGGGTATCCCCGTTCAACGAGTAGAGCACGGCCAGGGTTCCCGGAGGCGCCGGCAACGGCGATGCCGGCCGACAGCCGGGCCGGACGTCCGGGGGCCGCCACCGGGTCCGGTCGAATTCCGTTTCCGCCTCGGTGATCATCAGCTGCAGCTCCAGGCGCTCGTCGTCCTCGAGGGATTCCTCCCGCAGGCGCCGCTGGAAGGAACTGAGCCGGTCGAGGGCGGCCTTCTCCGCAGCGGGGATCTCCTCGGCGTTTCGATCCTGCAGAAGTCGGAATCCGAGATCCCGCGCCCGGCCTCGCTCGATCACCTGCCAGGCCTCGGCGATCCGGTCCTTCTCCAGCAACCACGCCGCATAGTCCCGGAAGACGTGCTGGACCTCGCTGAACAGCTGGATCCTGAAGTCGCCGGTGGCGATCAGGGCGTCCAGATCGTCGACGTCATCCAGGGCCGCCCGGAATTCCCGGTCGGCGTCGGCGGTCCGGCCCGTCCGAAGGTGCTGCCGGGCGAGCAGGGACCGCCACTGGAACACGTTGGTGCGGGTATGGGTGGCCTCGTGCAGGGCGATGGCCCTGGCATAGGCCGCGGCGGCCGAGTCGGGATGGCCGGCGGCGGCCAGCACCTGCCCCTCCAGGGCGGCGAGGAATCCCAGCTGGAAGTCGTTCCCGTTCCTGGCCGCCTCGGTGCGGGCCTCGCCCAGACGGGCCCAGCCGGACAGGGTGTCGCCCTCGGCGAAATCCAGGCTGGCCAGGTTCTTCAGGGGAGGAGCGATGAGGTCGGGATCGCCGATGGTCCGGGCGGCGGTCAGCGCCTGGGCCAGGAAGATCCGGGCGGAATCGGGCCGGCCCTCGGCCTGGGCGAGTCGTCCCAGGGCGGTGAGGTCCCGGATCTCGCCCCGCCCGTCGCCGGTCTGCCGGGCGATGGCCGCGGCCTGCCGGTGGGTGGCGGCGGCCTCCCCGGATTCGCCGAAGTATTCCTGGATCGAAGCCAGGTTGCTGAGCTGGATGCCGACTCCCCGCAGGTAGCCGTTGCGGCGGTGCAGGTCAAGGGACCGGCGGTAGCAGTCGAGGGCCGCCTCCAGGTCCCTCAGGTCGAGATAGGCGTTGCCCATGTTGCCGAGCACGACGGCGACGCCGTGCGAATTGCCGGCCTTCTCCAGCTCGGCCAGGGCCGCGGTGAAGTGGTCCAGGGCCTCCAGGCAGTATCCCTGATGCAGGTGGATCAGTCCCAGGTTCTGGTTCGCCGAGGCCAGCGCGGGACCATCCCCGGACTCGCTGGCGATGGCGATGGACCGCTCGAAGGCGACGGACGCCTCGTCGTACCGGCCCAGATTCCACAGGGCCACCCCGGTGGCGTTGGCGACGTTCATGATCAGGCGGGCATCCCCCGACCGCTCGGCGAACCCGCGGCCGACCTCCAGCAGCTCGATCATCTTGCCGGGCTCGGTGCGCTCGTAGTAATAAGCCATGCTGTAATAGGTCCGGCCGATCCCCTCCAGATCGGCGATGGACTCGTACAGGGAAAGGGCCCGTTCCAGGGGGGCCAGGGTTTCCTCGCGTCGTCCCAGGTAGTAGAGGGCGTCGGAGACCCGCAGCTCGGCGGTGGCCTGCGAGCGGACGTCACGGGCGGCGGCGAAATCCTGCACCGCGGTTTCCGCGGCGGCCAGGGCGCCGGCGAAATCGCCGGTCCTCATCAGGGCGTCGATCCGGGCCAGGGGCTCGGGGTCGGCGGCGGATCCGGAACCGCAAAGGGCCGTGACCATGAGGGAGGCGACCAGCAGGGAGGCAGCGAAAACGGCGCCGAGGCGGCGCAATCCGCAAACCCTGGGAATTCCGGGATCGCGTTTCATGATTGCATTGTATCAAGAAGGTGGCGTGGTATTCTCCGGAAAATCCTTCGGCCCTGTGATTTCTTCCCCCATGAGGCGTCTGTGACCAGGGAACCGGAATCCGTCAACCTGAGCGACGAGGAGCTGGTGGCCCGCTGGCGGGCGGCCGGGTCAGGAAGCTGTCCTCCGGCGGCGGCCGAGCTGCTGGGACGCTACCGGATGCGGATCTACCGGTGGTGCCGCGCCTACGTCAGGGACCACGACCTGGCCCTCGATCTGGCTCAGGACGTGCTGCTGAGGGTGTTCCAGAACATCGGGTCCCTGAACGGGAGATTCGGTCCCTGGGTCTTCACCGTGGTGCGCAACCGGTGCATCGCGGAGATCCGGCGGCAGCAGGTGCGCGGGGGCGAGCAGGTCGATCCCGACACCCTGCCCCAGGCCGGGCCGGATCCCGAGGAGGCCTGGCTGGAGCAGCTCGCCGAGGAGCGGTTCCTGGAGCTGCTGAACCGGGCGCTCGATCCGGTCGAGCAGGAGGCGATCAGCCTGCGCTGCTTCGAGAAGATGCCCGTGGACATGATCACCCGCGTTCTGGGGATCACCGCGGCGTCGGGGGCCCGGGGTGTCCTGCAGGCGGCCCGCAGGAAGCTGAAGGCGGCGATCGAGGCCGAGGGAGCCGCGAAGGATCAAGGAGAGCGAGCGCGATGAAGGAGCCTTGCCCTGACGTCCGGATGCTGCTGGAAGCCGTGGGGACCGGACCGGATCATCCCTGGACGGACCATCTGGCGGCGTGCCCTCGTTGCCGGTCCCTGGTCAAGACGCGCGACGCTTTCGCCGCCGATGCCCTGGCGGGGGCCGATTCCGGATTCCCGAAGCAGGACGAGGCCGCGGCCGCCGCACGCCTGGACCGGTTCGTCGGCGCCCTGGGTTCGCGCGACCGCCGTCCCACCTGGCTGCTGCCCGCCGCGGCCGTTA
>JAHJTW010000342.1 GCA_018829565.1 bacterium
CTTATGAAGAGGTAATTTGACCGAATTTTGTGCACTCACATCTACTCAACACTCATTCTGGTAATATTTGTCACAAAATCTGACCCCTCAACCTCTATCTGCCCTCAAACCGGCGGGGAACTTCCGCCGAGCTGTACTAGATTTTAGAAACCTGTCAGCTCAGGAGCTAGAGAACTTGCTCCATTGCATCGAAAGATACGAAACTTTCATGCGTGCTGCTGCCGCGCACCTTGAAGGAGAAGGCTTCCAGCGAGATGTCGAAAGACGAGTCAGACTTTATCGTGAAAGGCTCTCGACTGACCGTCTGTTTCCATGGCCCTTGTGCGGTCAACTTGCCTTGGATCTGGATCACTTGCAGTACACCGTGGAACTGCTCGCATACGGTAGGGGGTTACCGCTTCACCAGCGCGTTCTTCGCAGGTTTCGCTCCCACTCCAGATTCTCAGGAATAGGAGACCTGCTTGATGCGATCCACGGTGCTAAACTCGCTGTGTCGAAGGTGGTGGACGCTGTACCACGTTCGGATTCAGTCGAGCTAGAATTCTTGAAGCTTGCCATGGACGGCGCGAGTAAATACATGAACCAGAATCCCGGGACTCCCCGACGTGAAGCCGGCGAACATGGAATCAAGCACGCTGTCGATACAATGCAACGCTCATGGGGTTTGTCGCAGACAGACACAGACCGGCTGGTAGCGTGGTTCTGGGAACGATCCTGATGGAGACCTTCACCGCTATGCTGTCATCCCCGTCTAACAACAGCTTGCAGTTGACCGCTGTTACGCTACGCTCCACAGCGGCAACTGAAGCTGAGCGTTAGGCTTCATAAATGGTACGACTAAACTAAGGAGGAAAGAAATGACAAACCGAATTGAAAGCAACGCAAGACAGTCTAAGCCTCTCGGAATTATCCTCACGGCCCTTTATTTTGCCATTGCCAATGGATTGCTTTCGGTAATAGTTAGCATCCCTTTATTGTTCTTGTCAGGCTCCGGGATGCCAGGATGGATGTCTCTATTGGCTCTTGTCATGTTGGCACTTGGGGTACTTTCGTTCGCTGCCTGCTATGGTCTCTGGCTGCTAATTGAGTGGGGGAGGAAACTCGCAATTGCAATTTGTGCCATCTCAATACCACTTAACCTTTTGTCACTGAAAATGCCGGGACAACAAACGACATCAGGTATGCTTGTTTTGGTTGTGGCAAGCATCGCAATCGATCTGTTGATAATATGGTATTTGCTAAAAAATGATGTTAAATCTCTTTTCTCGGAATGAAAAGCCTAACGACAACGCTAAGGGATATTATGGTTTAAAAGGAGGTCTGTATGAGAAAGTTGGTCATTGCGTTTTTGTTCTTCGCTGCCTTCACGGCAGGGGTTGTTTCAACAGAGCTATTCCATTTTTCCACCGCCGCGTATGCGCAGAAGGTGCTGTCATACAAGGTCGTTTTTATTGAGCCGATGCTTCAAGGATATGGAGGCACGGAGAAAGCAACGCGTGACGCGGCAGACGTGGAGGCGGCACTCTCGGCATATGCAAAACAGGGCTGGAAGTTTCACTCTATGGCGGGCATTTTCACGGTTCTTGAACGTTAGATAGCAATGAAGAACGCCTAACAATTCAATCAACCCGACCGGGGAATTCCGGCCTGTGGTTTTTCCGCCAGGTTTCAGGCCCCGGCGGGTTATCGTTAACGTTAGACGACTAAAAGGAGAGGGAAATGTTCGATGTGAAGGCGATTGAGAAAATCGGTTACTATGTCTACGCACTATTTGATCCTATTGATCCTAAGAATATGAGCATGCCATTCTATGTAGGCAAAGGCTCGGGAAACAGGGTATTCAGTCATGCAGATGGCGAGATACCTGCCGATCTGGATGAAACTCAGATGCCCGCGAAGATGGAGAAAATCAGGAAAATCAAGGACAGAAACCAATCCGTCAAACATGTAATACTCCGGTATGGGCTCTCAGAAGATGAAGCATTTCTTATTGAAGCTACGATTATTGATATTCTTAACTACATTGCACCGGATGCTCTCCGAAATCAAATATCCGGTAAGGGAGTCTCGGAAAGCATCATTGATGCAGAAGACTTGGCAACAAGTTTAATGGCAGAGCCTTTCAAATCGGATACACCAGTGCTGATTATCAAAATCGAAGGTCTCTGGACGAAACTACTGCAGGAGTTCAAATCAGCTAATGATATTCCACAAGAAAAGATTTACAAAGCAACAAGAGCTAGTTGGAAGATCAATCCCTCAAGAGCAGCCCGCGCTGATTGCATCTTATCAGTAGCTAGAGGCTTGATACGAGAGGTATTTATTGCCGACGAATGGCATCAAGATGAAAACTCGGATCGAAAATACTTCGTAGGCAGCCCTGCTCCTGCCAAATACAGAAAATTTATAGGTCAGTCAGTGGCGCTAATATTCAAGAAGGGTGGTCAGAATCCAATCAGATATTACAACTGCTGATAGTAACTGTTCGTCTAACTTAAGCACTGGAGCTGACGGGAAACCGCCCAATGTGGTTGGTTGGTAAGTAAAGGCTTCATGAGGCGGTTTCCCGCAGTTCAATTCTGTCGTTAGAAATAAAAAAGGAGGAAAATATGACACAGAAAGAGCTATTTGAATTTATCAACAAAAACATGTCTTGCACTTTGGCAACATGCGTTGATAACAAACCACATGTTCGGTGGATGTGGATGTATAGAGCCGACGAGAA
>JAHJTW010000219.1 GCA_018829565.1 bacterium
GCCGGACCCGTCCAGCAGCTTGACGCCGTTGAACTCGGTGCTGTCGCTGATGCGGTTGATCTCCGACTTCAGGTTGCTGAACTCGCTGTTCAGGTAGCCGCGCTCGGAGTTGGACAGGGTGCCGTTGAGGGACTGCTCGGCGAGCTCCTTCATCCGCAGCAGGATGTTGGAGACTTCTTCCAGGGCGCCTTCACCGACCTGCACCAGGGAGATGCCGTCGGCGGCGTTCCGGGAGGCCTGATCCAGGGCCCGGACGTTGGCCTTCAAGCCCTCGCTGATGGCCAGACCGGCGGCGTCGTCGCCCGCGCGGTTGATCCGCAGACCGGAGCTCAGCTTCTCCATGCTCTTGGCGAACATGTTGGTCGAGTTCTGCAGGTGACGCTGGGTGTTGAGGGAGCTGATGTTGGTGTTGATGCGGAGTCCCATGGTTTTCCTCCTTGAAAACTCTTCGGGTTTTCGCCCCGTGGTTGGAGCGTGCTTGGTTGTCTGCCCGCTCCGACCGTCCCGGGAAATCCGTTTTTCCGGGGGGTGTTCCTAGCGTGGCAGAAGGGTGTTCGGCGAACGGCGGGTTCGCTTGAGTGAAAAATGCGGGTGCCGGAAATTCAGGGGGAATCGGGCGGGAGCGTCGGGGGCCGGAGGTTCATCCCCGGCCCCTGAGCTGCTTTTGCGGCCGGTCGCGCCCTTCCCGGGGGAGGGACGTTCCCGGATCTGCCTAGCCCTGCAGGAGATTCAGGGCCAGCTGCGAGGTCATGTTCGCCTGGGAGAGGATCGACACGCCGGCTTGCTGCAGGATCTGCAGGCTGGTCATGTTCGAGGTCTCCAGGGCGACGTCCACGTCGCGGATGCGGCTGTTGGCGGCCGAGAGGTTCTCCGCCGTCATGCCGATGTTCCGGATGGACGTCTCGAAGCGGTTCTGGGCCGCGCCGAAGCCGGCTCGTACGGAACTGACGATCCCCGTGGCGTCGGTGATCAGGCCGATGGCGACGCGGGCTGCGTCCCCGTTCGTGCCCGTGATGTTGATGGACCCGGCCGTGAGATTCAGATCGCTGGAGCTCATGGGCTGGCTCAGGTCGATGGGCACCGCGCTGGTCGTCGTGTCGGTCCCGATGCCGACCTGGACGTTCAGGGTGGTGACCGAACCGTCCAGCAGCTTGATGCCGTTGAACTCGGCGGTGGTGCTGATCCGGTCGATCTCGTCCAGCAGTTCCTGGAACTCGCCGTTCAGGTAGACGCGCTCCTCCTGCCCCAGCGTTTCGGTCGCGGCCTGCTCGGCCAGTTCACGCAGGCGCAGCAGGATGTTGTTGACCTCGTCCAGCGAGCCCTCGGCGGTCTGGACCAGCGAGATGCCGTCGGCGGCGTTGCGGCTGGCCTGCTGGAGGGCGCGGATGTCCGACTTGAGGCTTTCGCTGATGGCCAGGCCGGCGGCGTCGTCGCCCGAACGGTTGATCCGCATACCGGAACTCAACCGCTCCATCGACTTCTGGAAGTTGTTGGTGGTGTTGTAGAGGTGTCGTTGGGCGTTCAACGACGCG
Source organism: bacterium (assembly GCA_018829565.1). Taxonomy (GTDB): domain Bacteria; phylum Krumholzibacteriota; class Krumholzibacteriia; order LZORAL124-64-63; family LZORAL124-64-63; genus JAHJTW01. Next base: position 1,533 of record JAHJTW010000219.1, read on the forward strand.
ACGTTGGTATTAACGCGAAGTCCCATTGTTCCATCCTCCGTGAAGCTGGCGGCCCAGCCCCATCTCCTGTCGGGGTACGCTCCGCCCGGCCCGTTTCAAAAGCAGCTTGCTCAACTTCTCGGCGACACTCTAAAGTGGGGGCGACCCTCATCCTTGCATTTCGCCAGACCCAGGGCGCCGTCATGCACATTGACACTCCCACACCCGATGAGCATGCCGAGTACCTTGCACTCGTCAATGCAGAGATCAGGCCACATCGTGCAGAAACCACGGCCAGGGATGATTTCCCGGTCATTTTGCACGCGGCCAACAGGGAAATGACCCTGACCGCCAGGTCCCCTGAAGGCGCCTTGATGGGTGGGATCGCCGCCTTAGTCCGTTCATTCAAAACCAGTTGCGGATCGTTACAGGTGGCGGGGATAGGCAGTGTGGTCACCGCGAAGCACTTCCGCGGGCTTGGGGTGAGCTCGGCGTTGCAGAACGCCCTGATGGAGCGCCTGAGGGGGAAAAATGTTCCCCTTGCCGTGCTCTGGACGGACAGGCCGGAAATTTATTCCGGAAGGGGATTTGTCGCTGCCGGATGGGAATTGCACTGCGACCTGCGGTCCGCGCGGCTGCAGGGCGGCCTCCCCGACGGGTTCACCCTCCGGTCCTTCCGGAGCGGGGATGCATCCACGGTGGCCTCCCTCTATGACGACCACCCGCTTTCCACCGTGCGCCTGTCCGGGGACGCCGATCTGCTCTACGGCATGCCCGGCACCCGCGGGCTCGTCGCCGCGGAGAGGGACGGCCGGGCCGCGGCCGCCGTCTTCGTGGGGAAGGGCGCCGACTTCCCCGGCTACATCCTGGAGTGGGACGGTCCCGCCCGCCTGGTGGAACCCCTGGTGGATGCGGCGCGAAACCGGCTCGGCGCCACCCACATCCTCGTCCCGGCGGGCGAGGACGAGCTGGCTCGCCTGCTCGTGGGGGCCGGGGCGGGCTGGTGGTTCGTGCCCTCGGGATGCTGGGCCGTTCTGGACGGGGAAGAGTTGCGGGACCTCGTCGGCGACGCCGCAGGGGCGGCCTTGCCCGGGGGATCCGACCCCCGACCGTGGCTGGGAACGGTCGGCCCGGACGGACAGCCGCTGCCAGGGCTACTGACCCTGGCCGTGTGGGGATTCGATTCGGTATGAACAACCTCTCGCTGGTCATGATCGTCAAGGATGCAGCTTTCTGGCTGCCCGGGTTCATCTCCGCCCACGAAGGCCTGGCGGCCGACTGGGTCGCGGTCGATACCGGCAGCACCGACGCCACTCCCGCCCTCCTCGCCCGCGCAGGCGCCCGCATCCTCCACGTCCCCTGGCGGGACGACTTCGCCGAAGCCCGCAACCACGGGCTCGCCGCCGCCCGGAAACCTTGGGTGCTCCTGCTGGATGCCGACGAGATCATCGCTCCTGCCGATCGTCCCCGTCTCGAGGCGGCGCTCCGGCAGGAGCCCAGGTTGGGTTACCTCATGGAGGCCCGAAACTACTGCCGCAGAGGGTCGCACAGGGAATGGCAACCCCTGCGGGCCGATACGCCCGACCTGCCCCTGGAGGCCGACGGTTTCTTCGTTTCCCGCCGGATCGGCCTTTTTCCGAACCATCCCGGAATCCGGTTCACCGGCCGCATCCACGAGACCGTCCTTCCGGCCCTCCAGCGGCTCGCCATGCCGGTGATCCCTCTCGACGTGCCGGTCCATCACCTGGGTTACGCCGGGCCGGAGCAGGTGAACCGGGACCGGCGAGACCGGTACCGCACGCTCGTGGAACGGAAACTCGAGGAGGATCCCGGCGACTGGCAGGCCATGATCGAGATGGCCGGCATCGACCTGGAAGACGGTCGCCTGCCCCAGGCGCAGGCGCTGCTCGAGAGATTGGCCCAGGGCCCCCGGGGGCTGCGGCCGGTCGTCCGCGGAACGGCCCTGCTTGCCGAGATCAGGGAAGGACAGGGCGACCTCGGGCAGGCAAGGGAATTGCTCAGGGATGTCGTCCGTCAGGACCCCGGATTCCTTTTCGGCTGGATCCGGCTGATCCGGCACGAGGCCGACGGAGGCCGCTGGGCCGCCGCGATTGAGCTTCTGGAACTGGCAGATGGCATGTTCCCGGGCGGGGAACCCCTGATCCTGCGCGAGGCGCTGAGGTGCAGGGCCCACGTCGGGGACCTGGCCGGGGCTCTGGCCGCAGCGGATGCCCTGCTGGAAATCTGTCCAGGCTGGTCTGAAATCCGGTCGGTGCGCGACCGGTTGGCGAAGGCGAGTGGTCATGGGTCGAGAAACGACGAGGGGACCGGCTCCCCTGCTGAGCCTGGCGGTGATCGTCAGGAACCAGGCCTCTGACCTCGCCGAGCTGCTCGTCCATCACCGCGACCTCTACGATGAAGCCGTGGTCGTGGACACCGGGTCGTCGGACGATTCGCCGGGCGTCGCCGAAAGGCTGGCCGGACACGTCCACCGGTTCCCCTGGAACGACGATTTCAGCGCCGCCCGCAATCATTCCCTCGATCACTGCCACGGCCAGTGGATCCTCGTCCTCGATTGCGACGAACGGATCGATCCCCGCGACTTTCGCGCGGTCAGGGCGGCCTGCCTGGGTGGAGAGGCCGCCGGCTTCATCCTGGAGCAGCGAAGCTATTGCCAGCCGACCGGGGATCCGGCCTTCGTTCCGCTGCCCTGTTGCGGGGATGTGCCGGGCCGGCCAGGGGCGGCCGGGTACGTGCCCGAGCCCACGGTCCGGCTCTTTCCCGGCGGCAAAGGGCTCCACTACAGCGGGCGCGTCCATGAAAGCCTGGCCGAAGCCCTGGCCGAGGCCGGCATCCCGGTCCGGGATCTCGGGATCCCGGTGCACCATTTCGGGCACCTCCAGGGCCTCGAAGGGAAACGCCGGCGGACCAGCCTGTACGGAAGGCTGCTGAGGAGCAAGATCCGGGAGGAAGGTGCCAGCCCGCGCGCTTGCCGGGAGATGGCCACGCAACTGCTGGCGGAAGGGCGGCGGGATCTCGCCAGGCGCTTCCTCGAGGCGGCCCTCATCGACGATCCGGTGGGGGCGGAGGTCCACCGGGTGCGGTCCCTGCTGGGACGTCTGGACCTGGCGGACGGGCGGCCGGAAGCCGCCAGGGTCCAGTTCCATTCGGCCCTGAGGATCCGGCCCGACAGCTGGGCCTGCTGGGCGGACGCCGTGCGGTTCCACAGCTCCCAGGGTGAGGACGACCTGGCCGTTCGCTACCTCGCGGAAGCCCGCCGGCTGTTCCCCGTGAACCGCGGATTGAAGGAACTGGAGTCTCAAGTTTTCCGCGCCCGCGGTCGATAAAACACCTGGAGTGGCCGGGAATTGGTCGAGGCCTGGTGACCGTCCCGGGGGCGCTGGATCCGGGGAATTCTCTCGAACCGGCCGAATCGGCCTTCCCGAAGCCCCCGGGGGATGCCGATCGATCCCGGCACCGGGTTTGCATGGGAATCGCGAAAGACCGATCGGATTTCCGGGTGGTCCGGAATCCGGCACATCCTGGCAAGAGGCAGGTTCAACCCATGGCCATGGACAGAATCAACGGATCGCCCCTGGTACGCCCCAGCATCCTGGACCAGTTCCAGACGACCAGGAAGGGCGAGGAGAAGACCGAGGGTTCGGCGCCTGCGGTCGGGGCCGCCGTGACGCAGGGGAAACCGACCGCGGACAAGGCGGAGATATCGGATGCGGCGAGGGAACTGGTGGATCTGCGCCAGGCCGTGGAGACGGGCCGGGCCGCGCTCGCCGAGCTTCCCGAAGTCAGGCCCGAACGCGTGGCCGAGGTCCAGCAGCGCCTGGACCGGGGCTATTACCAGTCCATCGAGGTCATGAACACGGTCGCTGAACGGATCATGGGAGTGGTCCAGGCCATGGAAATGCCCTGATTCGAGGCCCACGATTTTTTTGGGGTTCCCCACGGGGAACCCCATTTTTTTGTTGTCATTACTGGTAAATAATTTTACAGTCAAGGCGCTCACAGCTGGTCCAAGGCCTGACCAAATGAAGTGTACATGACCAAAGATAAAATCGATGTCCTCCCCGAACCTCTGCCTCGGGAGGCGTTCCTGCTGGGCCCTGCGTCGTGGGACAGGCCCGATCGGCTTGCGGCCGCCGGGTGCCGGTGGTTCGGCGATCCAGCCGCTCTGCTGGAGTGGTGTGGATCCGCGCCCGTGGATCGTGCCTCCTCCCGGCTCGTCCTGCTTCACCAGGACGCCTTTGCGGGGGAAGGCGGCGTGGACCGGCTGGAAGGCTGGCTCCTGGAGCTGATGGGCCTGGATCCGTCGTCACTGCCCGTCCTGATCCACGGGGGGATTCCTGCGGGGGCCCTGGTCCGGTTCTTCCGGGTGGGGCTTTTCGACGCGCTGGCGCTTCCCTTCGGGCGCCGGGACTGGTTCAACCTCCTGATCCGAGCCGAGAAACGCATGGAGCGCCGGTCGCAGAACCGGCTCGTGCTGGAAGCCAACGTCCAGACCCAGGATCTGCTGCGGCGGATGCGCCGGCGCATCGAGACCGAAACCGACCGGACGGCCGGGGATCTTCTCCAGGCCCAGGAATCCCTCGAGACCGTCAACCGCCAGCTGACCGACGCCATGGCGGAGATCTCCTTGCTCTACCGGTTCGGCAGGGAGTTGAGCCAGGCCCGCAACTGGGACGAGGTCCTGCGCCGGATCCTCAAGGAACTGGCTGAATTCCTCGGCGCCGGCGGCGCCGCCCTGGTCCTCAAATCGGCGCCCGGCGGCCGGTTCTCGCCCCGTCAGACCTGGCAGTGGGAGGAGAAGTCCTGGGACAAGGTCCTGGTCAATCTCCACGACCAGGTGGACGCTGCCGTGGCCGAGAGCATCATGGCGCCCGGAGTCTTCCGCATCGACGCCGGGACCGGGGGGCTGCCCGACCAGGGACGCCGCATCATCGCCCTGCCCCTCGAGCACCAGGACTTGCGTCTGGGTTACCTGCTGCTGCTGTTCA
>JAHJTW010000220.1 GCA_018829565.1 bacterium
CCGAGGACAATCCCATCAATCAGCGGGTGGCCTGCCTGCTGCTCAGGAAAATGGGATACCGCGTGGACGTGGCCAACAACGGGCTGGAGGTCCTCGACGCCCTGGCGCAGAAGGACTACGACGCCCTGCTGCTGGATGTCCAGATGCCCGAGATGGACGGCCTGCAGGCCGCCCGCCGGATCCGGGCGTCCGATTCACCGGCCCGCAATCCCCACCTGCCCATCATCGCCCTGACCGCCCACGCCATGGCCCAGGACCGCCAGCGCAGCCTGGAGGCGGGCATGGATGACCACGTCTCCAAGCCGATCGAGAGCGAGGTCATCGCCAGGGTCCTGGCGAAGCACCTGGGTTCCGAGGCCGCGGAGCGTCCCCGGGCCCCGGCGCCTTCGGGGGCGGGGGCCTGAACAGCCCTCTCGTCCTCGGACCCGGATTGGGGTAGAATCGTCAAGGCCCGGCCATTCCGGCCGGGCCTTGCGGTTCGGTCGACCTGCCGGGGAGTGCAATGACGGCGGACGCCATCCCCACCATCTACATCGTCTCGGACGGCCGGGGCGACACCTGTCACCAGTGGCTGCGGGCAGCCCTGGTCCAGTTCATGGGGCATCCCTTCGACCTGGTCCGCTGGTCCGAGATCCTGACGGTCGCGGAGGTGGACCGGGTGGTGGGCGAGGCGGCTCGCTGCGGCGCCACCATCTTCTTCACCATGGTGGGGGAGGATACCCGGCGCGCCATGGTGCGACGCAGCCAGCAGCTGCTGGTTCCCGCGGTGGACGTCCTTGGCCCGGCCTTCGCAGCCCTCAACGACCTGTTCAACAGCGCCCCGTCCCGGACTCCCGGGTTGTTCTACGCCACCGAGCGGGAGAGCCTCGACCGCCACGCCGCCATCGATTACACCCTCAAACACGACGACGGCCAGCGGCCCGGCGGCCTGGACGTGGCGGACATCGTGCTGGTCGGAGTGTCCCGGTCTTCGAAGAGTTCGACCTGCTTCTACCTGGCCTATCAGGGAGTCAAAGCGGCCAACGTGCCCCTGGTGCCCGACCGGCCCGTTCCTCAACAGCTGCTTGAAATCCCGCGGGACAAGGTCGTGGGTCTGGTGATGAACGTGCCTCGCCTGGTGACGCTGAGGGAAGCGCGGGCTGCCAATCTCGGTTATGACTGTACGCGCGGTTACAGCGACCGGCGCGAGGTCGCCCGCGAGGTCAGGTACGCCAACGCCCTGATGCAGCAGCACGGGTGGCGGACGGTGAACGCCTCCTACCTCGCCATCGAGGAGATCGCCCGCGAGGTGATGAGGCTCGCGGGTCGATAATTCAGCCATTCCGGGAGCGTGGTGGATGGATATCCTGTGGTTGATCGTCGGTCTGGCCCTGGTCACCCTCGGGGCCGAATGGCTGGTGCGGGGGGCATCGACGATCGCCCTGCGGGCCGGCCTGTCGCCCCTGTTCGTCGGGCTGACGGTCGTCGGTTTCGGCACGTCCTCCCCCGAACTCGGAGCCAGCCTGACGGCCACGCTGAAGGGGATCGACGGCGTCAGCGTCGGCAACGTGATCGGTTCGAACATCTTCAACATGGGGGTGATCCTGGGCCTGACCGCCCTGGCGCACCCCATCGCCATCTCCCTGGCGGCGGTCCGCCGCGACCTGCTGGTCGCCGCCGCCGCGGCGCTGATACCCCTGGCGGCCCTTGCCTTCGGCGGGCGCATCCCGTCCGGGGCGGGCGCCGTCATGCTGGCCGCCTTGGCGGCTTACCTCTGGCTGGCCTATCGGACGGCCAGGGTGGCGCCCGCGGCCGAGGAGATCGCCGCGGGAGCGCAGCTGGACCAGGCCCGGCCCGCCCTGGCGCGCCGGTCGGCCCTGCCTTCCTGGCTGTGGCGCAGCCTCCTGCTGGTCGCCGGCGGCCTGGGCATGCTGGTCTTCGGTTCACGGACCTTCGTCACCAGCGCGGTGGCCATCGCCACCCGATTGGGCGTGAGCGAACTGGTGATCGGATTGACCATCGTCTCGGCGGGGACCTCGCTGCCGGAACTGGTCACCTCCATCGTGGCCGCCCTGCGCCGCAGCCCCGACCTGGCCGTCGGCAACGTGATCGGCTCGAACATCTTCAACCTGCTGGGCATCCTGGGAACCTGCGCCGTGGTCCGGCCCCAGGAGGTGGAGCCGGCGGTGCTGTGGCTGCACACCCCGGTGATGCTGGCATTCTCCCTTCTGCTGCTGCCGCTGATCCGCAGCGGGGCCGTCATATCGCGGCGTGAAGGCGCGCTTTTGCTGGCGGGGTACGGCGTCTATCTTTGGTGGCTGATCCGTTGACCGCCCCTTGACCGGAGAGGCCGCCATGTCCCGCAATGCCGCGTCCGTCCTGCCCGCCCGGGGTTTGCCCTTCCCGGGTCTGCTCTCCCTGGTTCTGCTCTCCCTGGTTCTGCTCGCTCCGTCCCCTCCCTCCGCCGCGACCGATCCCGATCCCCTGCCCTCCTGGCGCGCAGGCGAGGTCAAGGCGGCCATCCTGGCGTTCGTCGCGGCGGTGAGCGATTCCGGCGGACCGGACTTCGTGCCGGCATCCGAGCGCATCGCCGTCCTGGACAACGACGGGACGAGCTGGTGCGAGCGTCCTGACTACGTCCCGACCCTGTTCCAGGCCGATCTCCTGCGCGGCCTGGTCGCCGAGGGCCGGATCGACGGCGACGCCATGCCTTACCGCGCCTGGATCGCGGACGACCAGGAGGCCCTGCGGGACTTCGGGTGGCGGGAATCTTACGAGGCCCTGACCCGGGCCCTGGTCGGGATCGACATCGAGGAATACCGCGAGGCCGCCCTGGCCTATCTGGAACGCCGCCGTCACGAGCGCTTCGATCGGCCCTACACCGAGCTCTACTATGCGCCCATGCTGGAGCTGATCGACCTGCTCGAGGCCCGCGACTTCCAGGTCTGGATCGTGACGGGCGCCGAACAGGCCTTCGTCCAGAGCTACAGCGAGCAGGTCCTGGGCATCCCGCCCGCCCGGGTGATCGGTTCCTGGGTGACGCCTGTCTACGAGAACGACGACGGGGAGGTCCGGCTGACGAGGGGCGACGTCCAGGTCCCGAACGGGTACGAGCACAAACCCGAGAACATCGCCGTGAGGATCGGCCGCCGGCCCATCTTCGCCGCCGGCAACAGCAACAACGACGAGCCCATGTGCCGTTACGCCCTGACCGGCAAGCACCGGAGCCTGGCGATCTGGATCCACCACGACGACCCGGACCGCGAATACGAGTACGGCCGCCGGGGCAGCCGCATCGAGGAGCTGTGCGAGGAGAACCCCGCAGCCTACGAGGTGAGCATGCGGCGGGACTGGGCGCGGGTGTTCCGCTAGGGCCGAGGTCAGGCCGGGATGTTCAGCGACTTCCCGTTGTCCTTGGGCCCGAGGGTCAGGAAGAAGTCAGCCGCCCCGGGAGCCCATTCATCCGCCGCAGGGTAGGCCCCGGCATCGGCGGCCCAGGCCAGGCGCAGCATGTCGGTGTCGATGATGCCCGGGTTGACCGCGACCGCCGCGAGTGGTCGCGGCAGCTCCTGGGCCAGGGCGCGGGTCAGGCCCTCGACTGCGAACTTGCTGGCGCAGTAAGGAGCGACCTCGGGCGAGACGCTGCGGCCCCATCCCGAACTCAGGTTGGCGATCACCCCCCTGCCGGCGGCGATCATCCCCGGCACGAAGGATCGGATCACGTTGACCGTCCCGCCCACGTTGACCTCCATCAGGCGTCCGAATTCGGCGGCGGGCACGGCCCACAACGGCGCCGGCACGTTCATCAGGGCGGCGTTGTTGATCAACAGATCGACCGTACGGTGCTCCGCTTCAACCCGAGCAGCCCAGGCGTCGACGGCCTTGTGGTCGGCCACGTCCACGACGGCGAAGTCGTGGGGTGGGCAAAAGGCGGCGCGCAGAGTCGCCACCGCCGATTCGGACCGTCCACAGCCGAGGGCCACATGGCCGCGGGCCGCGAATTCGGCGACGAGGGCGCGGCCCAGGCCGCGGGTGCACCCCGTGACCAGGATGGTCCGGCGATCCGTCATCGCTTCCTGCCCTTCTTCCTGCCGCGCACGAGCGACAGCCCGCCGAATCCTCCGACGACCGCCATGTAGTAGCCCAGGTCGTACCACCAACCGGTGTTCAGCGGTTCGTAGATGCGGATGGACCGGTCGAAGAAGCCCCAGACGAGGGTGACGGGGGCGATCCAGCCGTGCCAGATCCCCTTGAAGAACCCGGCAGGTTCATTCTCGGTGGCGTCGCCCCCGCCCGGGGCGCAGCCGGCCAGCCAGAGGATCAGCGGGGCCGTCACCATCAGGATCACCAACCATCTTCTCATCGCCGTTCCCTCCCCGGATCGGATCAGGCAAAAACAGGACAAAAAACAGGCAGATTGCCGCCGCTTGCTTATCATGTCGGTTTTCAGCCAGACGGGCCCGGATGCACCATCCGGACCGGAACCAGCGGGGCCTTGCCCCCCAGCATAGAGGAACCCGACCATGCGCGCATCCCTGATCCTGACCGCCTTGCTGCTCGCCTCCATCCCCGCCGCCGCCGGCCCCTGGCAGGGCTCCCTCGACCAGCGGGACGGCACGACGATCGTCGGCAATCCCGAGGTCCCGGCCGAGGGAGCCGCCGTTCTGGATCTGCGCGAGCTGTGGCGCCTGGGCGAGGATGACGAGGAGGTCTTCTTCGGCGTGATCGCCCAGATGCTCCACGACGACGAGGGGAACATCTACCTGCTGGACGGGCAGCTTTCCGAGATCCAGGTCTTCGATGCCGCGGGAGAGTACCTGCGGACCATCGGCCGGCGTGGCGAGGGTCCGGGCGAATTCATGAACGCCGCCGACATGTGCTGGGCCCCCGGCGGCCAGCTGGGCGTCGTACAGGCCTGGCCGGGCAAGATCGTCATGATTACCCCAGAGGGCGACCCTGGCTCCATGTACGGGTTGCCGTTCCGCAGCGGGGGCGGCTTCCAGTCGGTGAGCCGGGCGGTCGGCGTCGGGGAGACCATGGTCATCGCCGGGACGGCCTGGACCCGCGAGGGGGAACAGGAGCTGCAGCTGACCTACCTGAAGGCCTACGACGCGGAAGGCGGGGAGATCGCCTCGTACCACGAGGGATCGGCCCCGGCGCAGTTCGGCGGCTACGAGTTCGTCGAGGAGGACTATGTGGATTTCCAGCGGCGCTGGGCCGCCGCGCCCGACGGCCGGGTGGCCGCGGCGTTGAGTTTCGGCGACTATCGCATCCACGTTTGGAACGGGGACGGCACCCTGGATCGCATCATCGAACGGCCCGGCTACCGGGATGTGCCGCGGACCTCCGACGAGAAGGCGCTGTTCCAGACCATGTACGAGCAGTTCACCCGCTGGAACCCGGGGTCGTCCTTCCGGGCCAGCGACCGCCACCAGGCGGTGGGCCAGCTCTTCTTCAGGGATGACGGCAGCCTGTGGGTCCAGTCGGGACAGTCGCGCTGGCGCCCGGCGGAAGGGCTGTTCACCAGTTTCGACGTGTACGACCGGGAAGGCCGTTTCGTCCAGCGGGTCGATCTGAAGGCGGACGCCGATGCGCGCAACGACGGACTGTTCTTCGCGGGGGACCGGGCCTACGTCGTGACCGACCTGTTCGACGCCATGCTGGCGTCCTTCGGCACCTCCGGCGGCGAGGCCGCGGCTCTGGACGCCGAACCGGTGACGGTGATCGCCTACGAGTTCGCGCCCGCCCGCCTGGCGAGGAACTAGGTCCGGGCTCAGGCCCCGGGGTCCTCCTCGTCCGCCTTGGCGTAGGGCAGGCGTTCCAGGCGCTCGGTAAGGTGATACGAATCGAGGCCGCTGACGGCGAGGCTTCCGGCGGCCTCGATGTCGACGTAGCCGTCGGGGCCGATCAGGGCCTCGGGCACCATGATCTCCAGGACCTGCCCGATCACCAGGATCGTCCCGTTGGTCTTGATGTAGTGATCCTCCAGATGCCGCAGCCCCAGCTTCACCACGCTTTCCTTCACGTAGGGCGCCGGGTGCAGTTCCCCGTACTGCTCGGTCAGGCCGCAGCGGGCGAATTCGGACTCGCCCTCGGCGTACCGGGCCGAAGTCCGGTGCGCCTCCCGGTAGAATGTGCGCGTGACGTGGTTGACGGTGAACCAGCCGGTCTCGAGGATGTTCTGGAAGGTGTGCCGGGGGACGGTTTGCGGACGCACGATCAGCCCGATCAGCGGGGGGTTGGCCCCCACGTGGACGGCCGAGCTGAAGATCGCCAGGTTGGTGTGCCCGGACTCGTCGCGGGTGCCGATCAGGTTGGCGCTCTTCATCCCCGTCAGGCTGTTGAAGAACCGGGTGCGGTAGCGGGTTTCCATGGAGTCGAAGTCGGCCTTGTGCAGCACGGTGGAAATCATGTCCGTCCCTTCCCGGTTGTCATGGCCTCCGCCGGCCGAGCCCGGCGGCCAGCTGGGCGGTCGCGTAGACCAGCCCCGTCAGCAGGACGATGGTGGCTCCGGCGGGCAGGTCCGCGCCGTAGCTGATCCCCAGCCCGGCCACCGTCAGCACCGAACTGAGGGCGGCCGCCAGGACCATGGTGGGCCAGAGGCGCCGCACGAACAGGCCCGCCACCGAGGCGGGCAGCGTCACCAGCGCGATCACCATGACGATCCCCACCACGTAGACCAGGGTCACGATGGTCAGGGCGATCAGCATCAGCAGCAGGGTGTAGAGCCAGCCCACACGGACCCCGCGCAGCCTGGCGAATTCCTCGTCGAAGCATACCGCGAGCAGGGGGTTGTAGAAAACCAGAACCAGCAGCAGAATCACCAGGTCCAGGCCGATCAGCAGGCGCAGGGCCACCGGGTCGACCATGACGATGTTGCCGAACAGGTAGGTGATCAGGTCGGCCTTGTAGCCGGGAGTCTTGAAAAGGAAGAACACGCCGACGGCCATCCCGACCGCCCACAACGCCGAGATGACCGTGTCCTCGCGCTCGCGGCTGCGGGCGCGCACCAGCCCGATCAGACCTGCCCCCAGCAAGGCAGCGGCGACCGCCCCGTGCAGGGGGTGCAGCCACTGCCATCCCTGGGCCGCGCGCAGGTAGTAGGCGGCACCCATCCCCCCCAGCACGGTGTGGGCCAGGCTGCCGGCGATCACGGTGATGCGTCGCGTCACCACGTAGGTGCCCACGATCCCGCAGGCGACGCTGGCCAGCAGGCCCGCCAGGACGGCTTGCCGCAGGAAGGCGTGCTCGGCGAGGGCGGTGATGAACCCGGTCATGGCCGGCCTCCCGGACCGCCGCCCTGTTCGTGGTGGTGCGGGTGATGATGGTGGTCGTGGTGGACCAGGGACAGCCCGCTGCTTCCGGGGAACAGGCCGGCCAGGGCGCCGGAGATCTCGCTGGCCGGATGCTCGTCGATCCCCTGGCTCACGCAAAGGATCGAATCGACGTGGCGGGACACGGAGCTGACGTCGTGGGATACGAGCACTACCGTCATCCGCTCGTTCAGGCGGTGCAGCAGCTCGAACAGGTCGTCCTGCACGCTGGGGTCGAGGCTGGCGGTCGGTTCGTCCAGCAGCAGCAGCTCGGGTCGGCAGGCCAGGGCGCGGGCGATCAGCACCCGCTGCCGTTGCCCGCCGCTCAGGGCGCTGAAGGGCCGGCCCTCCAGGTCGAGTGCTTCGGCCTCCTGCAAGGCGGAACGGACGATCTCCCGGTCGTCGCGGCGGTAGGGGCCCGCCAGGCGGCCAGGCCTCAGCCGTCCCATGAGGACGACGTCGGTGACCGTGACCGGGAACTGGGGGTCGACGTGGGCGTGCTGGGGCATGTAGCCCACGCGGGCGCGGCCGCGCCGGGGGCTTTCGCCGAACAGGCGCACCTGGCCGCGGTCGGGTCGCAACAGGCCGAGGACCAGGCGCAGCAGGGTGGTCTTGCCGCCGCCGTTGGGCCCCACGATGGAGACGAAGGCGCCGGCGGGAATCACCGCCCGGGCGCCGGTGAACACCGGCTGGCCGCGATAGGCGAAGTGAAGGTCGGTGATCTCCACCACGGGAGGACGTCGGGGATCAACGGTCATCGAGGGCCTCCCTGATCGAGTGGGCCATGGCGCGCAGGTTCCCGATGACGTCGGGGGCCAGGGGATCCAGGACCACCAGCTCCACCCCGGTGTCGCGGGCGACGGCCTGGGCCGAACCCAGCGAGAACTGCGGCTGGACGAAGACGGCGCGGGCGCCCTGGGCCTTGATGCGACCGAGGACCTCGGCCAGGTGGCGCGGGGACGGATCGATGCCGCCCTGCTCGATGGCGGTCTGCCGCAGGCCGTAGGCCTGGGTGAAGTAGCCGTAGGCCGGATGGAACACGAACACCTCGCGGCCTTTCACCGGAGCAAGGATGTCCCGGATCTCGCGGTCCAGGCGGGCCAGTTCGTCCTGAAGGCTGTCACGGCGGGCGGCGTAGAGGGCGGCGCCGTCGGGATCGAGCTCCGCCAGGCCGGCCGCCATGACCTCCACCATCCGGGCCAGCAGCACGGGGTCCAGCCACAGGTGGGGATCGAGACCTCCGGAGTCCTCGTGGCCGTGGCCGTCCCCGTGATCGTGCTCGTGACCGTCCAGGGCCAGCCGCGGCAGGCCCGCCGCGGTGTCGACGATCCGCATCCGGGGATAGGAGCCCCGCAACCGGGGCAGCAACTGATTCTCCATGGGCGCGCCGCAGGCGAAGAAGACCGAAGCCCCGGCCAGGGTTCCCATGTGCCGGGGGCTGGGGTCGAAGGAGTGGGGGGCCTGACCCGGAGCCACCGCGGTGACCACGGTCAGGCGGCCGGCGCCGAGGGCCTCGACCAGGCCCTGCTGGGGCAGGATGCTGACGGCGACCGTCAGGCCGCCGGCAGCCCCGGGTTCCGGGGACGAGCATCCGCCCGCCACCGCGGCCAGGGCCAGGACCATCATGATGCGCACTGTGGTCATCCCTTGCCTCCCCGGCTGCTGCAGGAGTCGCACTGGCCCCTCAGCTGGATCTCGTAGCGCCCCTGGCTCAGGGCGCGGTTGATCCCCTTGACGGGACCGACGCCCAGCTCGATGACGGGCAGGCAGACCATCTTGCCGCAGCTGCTGCAGAGGAAGTGGGGATGGGACCGCACGCCGTGTTCCTTGGCCGCGTCCTCGAAGCGCCAGACCGGTTCGCCCAGCTGGGTGCGGCGGACCAGGCCGGCCTTCTCCAGGTCGATGAGGTTGCGGTACAGGGTGGCGCGGCTCCAGGGCGAATCCTCGAGGGTCTGGGCGATTTCCCCGTGGCTGAGGGGTGACGGCGCTTCCCGCAGGAGACCCAGGACGGCCAGGCGGGCGCCGGTGGCCCGGAGTCCGGAATCCTGTAAGTCCTTGCGAAGGATATCGTTGCTCATTCCATGCCGTCCTTTTCGGGCCTATCCGGGAATCACCGGTTGCCATGATCCCCGTCCGATTTTATAATGCAACAGTGATTCAATTGCAACATCATTCCGTTTCTGGAACCCTGACCGGAGTCCCGACGAGTCCCATGCCCAGCTGGACGAAATCCCTGCCGGTGATCCTGCTGGCCGCCTCGGTGGCCCTGCTGCTGCTGGGCGCGGGGATCCACGTCCACGACCATGGCGACGGTGCGGGCTGCCTGTGGTGCGTGGTGGCTCTCGGCGGCGCGGTGATCACCGCAGGAGTCTGCCTGCCGACCGCCGGCCGGCCGGTCGTCCGCAGGCTGCCGTCGGCCTTGCGGTCCCGGGTCCGGGGCGGGATCCATCCTCTTCCCTTCCTGCGCGCTCCTCCGGCCTGCGTCTGAACCCCAGTTTCCAGACGCTGGACCTGCCGCAATCCCGGCGGTAGGGTCGTCCCGAACCGGAAGGAGCGGTCCCATGACCTTCAGAATCCTGCTCGTCATCATCTCGCTTGCCCTGGCGGCCGGAGTCCCGGCCCGCGCCGAAAAGGAAACCGCCCCGCTGGGCGCCTGGCAGAACCCCGACATCGGACTGGTCTACGACCTGAAGATGGACTGGCACAACGCCGACCGGGATGCGGATGGGTCCCGCCGCTGGACCACCCGCGGCTTCGACCTGGCCACGGCCGAACTGTCGGTGGGCGCGGAGGCCGATCCCTTCGGCCGCATCGACTTCAACGCCATGTTCTTCGAGGAAGGGGCCGAGATCCACGAGCTCTTCTTCACCATGCCGGCCCTGCCGCTCGGTCTGAAGGCCCAGGGCGGGCAGTTCCTGGCCAGCTTCGGGCGCTGGAGCCGCTTCCACGCCCATGCCATGCCCTTCGCCAGCGAGCCGCGCATCCTCGGTGAGTACCTCGGCGGGCACCTGTTGCCCCAGGGTCTCGAGCTGAGCTGGCTCGCTCCCACCGATCATTACCTCGAGGTCAGGGGCGGGATGTTCAACGGGATCGAGGGGCACAGCCACGATTCGGATCCCGCGGGACCGGGCGATGCCTTCGGTCCCGGCAATCCTCCGCCGGGCTGCCACTACCACGACGGCGAACTGCACTGCCCGGACGATCCCGGGGCCGAGGAATATTACCGCTCGTTGCTGGATGATCCCGAAGCCCCGGTCGCTCCCGGCCCCAATCGCGGCCTGGAGGACCTGGCCTGGCTGGGCCGCGTGCAGTCGAGCCTGGAGATGGGGGACGCCTGGAGCGTGGACCTGGGCGCGAGCGTCATCCACCAGGACAACCACCGCAGTTCGTTGCGGTTCGAAGGCTGGGACTACGCCAAGACCGTGGCTGGTTTCGACGTGACCTTCTTCTGGAGTCCCCCCGAGCAGAACCTCTACCGGGGTCTGGATTTCGGGGTGGAGTACCTGCGCAACCGCGAGCAGTTCGAGGTGCAGCACGAGGAGGAACACGAGGACCCTGCGGTCGCCGTCCCTGCCGCGGAGCACGAAGGCGAATGGCTGCGCGAGACCCTGACCCGTGACGGCTTCTTCACCTGGGCGCGGTACCGGGCCAGCCGCCGCTGGGAGTTCGGTTCGTACCTGGAGTCCTTCGCCGCGCGCACCGGTCCGGACGGCGACCGCACGCGGATCGGCGGTTTCCTTACCTTCAACGTCAGCCACTACCAGAAACTGCGCCTGGAGTACGCGCACGACGACCGGGGCGACTTCGCCGAGGGCGTGGACCAGGTCATCCTGCAGTTCGACGGCCTGATCGGCTACCACACCCACGGGAGGCAGCGATGAGGAAGCTGTTCGGAATTCCGTTCCCGTCGCTGGCGGCGCTCCTGTTGCTGCCGGCACTGTCGGCGCTGCCGGCCGGCGGTCCCGCATTGGCCGGCGAGGTGAACGTGGTGGCCTCGGTTCCCGATCTGGGGGACATGGCCTCCCGCATCGGCGGCGACCGGGTGAAGGTCACGGTCCTGGCCAGCGGCCGCGAGGATCTGCACGGGGTGCCGGTGCGCCCCAGCTTCATCCCCAAGCTGCACAAGGCCGACCTGCTGCTGAGCCTGGGGCTGGACGCGGAGCACGCCTGGCTGCCCGCCCTGGCCGCCGACGCGCGGAACAACCGCATCCGCGAGGGTCGGGAGGGCTGGATCGAGGTCTATCCCGGCATCGGGATCCTCGGAGCGCCCCAGGTCATCAGCCGCGCCGAAGGTGAACAGCATCCCCAGGGCAATCCCCACTTCAACATCGGCCCCCAGTGCGGCCGGATCATGGCGGGCAACGTCGCCAGGGCTCTCGCCGGGTTCGATCCCGACGGCGCAGGGGCCTACGAGGCCGGCCTCGCCGCCTACCTCGCGGAGATCGAACCGGCCGTCGAACGTCTGCGTGCCGAGGGCGCCCCCCTCCAGGGCGTCAAGGTGATCAGCTACCACGCGGACATCCCATACCTGGCCGAATTCTACGGGATGGAGGTCGTGGGGACGCTCGAGCCCAAGCCGGGCATCGAACCCTCGGCCGGCCACCTGGCCGAGCTGGCCGCCGTCGCGGCGACCCGGGGCGTGCGGCTGGTCATCCACAACCAGGCGCAGCCGTCCAAGCTGCCCGGCCAGTTCGCCGAGCGGATCGGCGCGGCCGACGTGATGATCGGCAACATGGCGGGCGCGCTGGAAGAGGCGGACACCTGGCTCGCCCTGCAACGTTACAACCTCCGGGCCCTGCTGGCGGGCCTGGAGTCGGCGCCATGACCGGCCGGCCTCTGCTGGAGGTCCGGGATGCAGCCTGGGGCTACCGCCTGGCCGGCGGCTGGTTCACGCCGGCCGTCCCGGTGAGCTTCACGGTCTCATCCGGTGAGATCGTCCTGCTCAGCGGGGACAACGGTTCGGGCAAGACCACCATCCTGCGGGGCATCCTCGGCCTGGTGGACCAGCGGGCGGGGGAAGTGGCCTGGGGGATCGAATCGAGCGGCATGGGGTACGTGCCCCAGGAGTCGGTCATCGACCGCTCGGCCCCGGCCACGGCCCTGGACGTGGTGAGGTCCGGCCATCCCCACCGCTGGGGCAGGGGCCTCGACGGCGCCAGGTCCGCCCTGTCCATGGTGGGGTTGGAGGGGAAGGAAGACGTCCTGTACGGCAGCCTCAGCGGCGGCCAGCGGCAGCGGGTCCTGATGGCGCGCGCCCTGGTGGGGGACCCGCGCCTGCTGATCCTGGACGAGCCCACGGTGAACGTCGATGCGGGCACGGCCGGGCAGGTCGGCCGCCTGCTGCAGGACCTGGCCGCGACGGGTCTGGGCATGGTCATCACGTCCCACGTGCGCGACTGGATCAGAGCAGCGCGCGAGGTCCGCGTCACCGCCGCGGGGGAGGCCGTCCATGAGTGATTTCTGGCTGGTGCTGCAGTTCAGCTGGGTGCCCTTCGCCGGGGCCGCCTGTTACGCCCTGACCGCGGCGCCCCTGGGGGCTGCCCTATCCCTGCGCGACGAGATCCTGCTCGGCCTGGCGTTGCCCCCGGTGGGCGCGGCTGCCATCGTGCTGGCGGTGATGCTGGGGGTGGATCCGGATTCGTCCGCGCCGCTCTACTTCTCGGCGGTGGCCGCGATCCTGGCCGTGAGCCTGATGCTGCCCGGCCCGCGGGCCCAGGGCGGGTCGGTGCGCTGGCGGGCGGTGCTGCTGGCGGGGGTGTTCTGTGCCGGGGAGGCGGCGACCCTGCTCATGGGGGCGGCCAGCCCCCGGGTCGAGGCCCACGTCCACGACATGCTGCGCGGCGAGATCCTGGCCATGGACGCCCGCGAGCTGTGGGGGTTCGTGATCCTGACGGACGCCGCGATCGCGGTCGCTTTCCGCAACCGGGGTCTGCTGTACGCCCTGGCCCTGGACCAGGAAGGGCTGGTCATCAAGCTGAAGAAGCGAGGGGAACGGGGGGTGCTGGGGTTCCGGGTGGCCAGCGCGCTGGTCATCGCCGCCGGGGTGATCTGGGTCGGACCCTTGCTCACCCTGGGCCTGCTGGCGGTGCCGACCCTGCTGTGGGAGCGCCGGGCCCGCCGCCTGAACAACCTGATGACGGGGGTCACGGCCATCGGGTTCCTGGGCGTCGTGCTCGGCTTCTGCGTGGCCATCCTCCTGGACATGCCGCCGGTCCCGGTGGTCATCGCCGCCCTTTTCGCCGTGGGGGGCGCGGCAGCGGTCGCCTGTTGCCGGCGAGGTTGAACACCCGGGGACTCCGGGACCAGGACGTCAGGCCAGACGCCAGGCCGCGGCTGCGGCCAGGGCCCAGCCGGCCAGGAGGCAGACCCCGCCCAGTGGCGTGATCGCCCCCAGCGCCTTCACGCCGGTCAGGGTCATGGCGTAAAGGCTGCCGCTGAACAGCAGGATGCCCGCCAGCAGGAACCACCCGCCCGCAGTGGTCAGGGCGCCGGGGACCCGGGCCGCGAGGTAGGCCATCAGGACCAGGGCCAGGGCGTGGGTGAGGTGGTAGTGGGCGGCGGTCTGCCACCAGTCGAGCCGCTGGGCCTGGTCGGGCAGGTGGGCCAGCCGGGTTTTCAGGCCATGGGCGCCGAAGGCCCCGAGGGCGACGGCCAGAAAGCCGTTGATCGATGCCAGGATCAGGAAGAGCCGCTCCATGCATACCTCCGAAGGGGGGAATGGTTGCCACGGCAACCATTCCCGCACGCGTAACTTCATTGCCGGCAACGAGCCGAATGGTTGATACGGCAACCAATCTACCATAGACCACCCCTGACCGCCTCACCCCTGACCGCCCCCCTGAAGGTCCCACTGGTTGACGGTTCGAATTCCCGGTGGTTAAACTGGGCCTTCCGGTCACGGATTCCTCTTTCCGGCCCCTCACCGGTGGCCGGCGGGGGCCGTGGCCCCCATTCGGGATCTTTTTCCATTTCCGACACATCCGGGGCAGGTGGTCCGTAAGCATGGTGGACGGTTACTTCATGCCGGAAGGAGGATCGGGCGGCGCCATGGGCGCCGGATCCCCGCTGTCGCGGGAGGTCCTGTCCCGGGTCTGCCGGCGTGAGCCCGAAGCCCTGGGGGTCCTGTTCGAGGCCTGCTTCGACCGTGTCTACGGGCTGGCCCTCCGCATGATGGGCCAGCCGGCCGCGGCGGAGGACATCGCCCAGGAAGTGTTCCTGAGGGTGCACCGGTCGGCCGACACCCTCGATCCGGACCGCGATCCGCTCAGCTGGATCCTGACGATCACGGGCAACCTGTGCCGGGATCACCATCGTTCCTTCGCGGCCAAGGTGGCCCGGGGATCCGGGACCGGGGCCGAGGAGGACGGGGGACGGGCGGAGCGGTTGGCCGGCGGAGACCCCGGGCCCGAGGAGCGGACCCTGGCGAACGAAAGGGAACGGGTCATCCAGGAGGCGATTCTCGCACTTCCCGAACAGCTGAGGGAGGTGGTCCTGCTGCGGGACTACGAGGGGCTGGACCACAACACCATCGCGGACATGCTGGGAACCACCAGCACCGCGGTGCGCAAGCGTTACTCCCGGGCCCTGGCCCAGCTGGGCGAGATGCTCGAAGGTGAATGGCCATGAACGACGGCAACCAGCATGACCTGACGGCGGCGCAGCGCCGGGCTCAGGATGCGGTGCGGAGCCTGACCAGGCCCGCGGCGGATCCCGACTTCCGCGCGCGCCTGAAGCAGGATTTCATGACCGGCGCGCTGGCGCAGCAGGCGGGCCAGGCGGATGCCGCCGTCCGCAAGCCGTTCCGCCCGTGGATGGCCTGGGCGCCGGTCGCGACCGCCGCCGTCATCCTCGTCATGGTCTTCGTCACCAACCCCCTGCCTGCGCCCCAGGTCATCGCCGTCACGGGCGAGGGCACGGTCACGGTGGACGGACGCACCTTTTCCGCTGCCGACCGGGACGCCTACGCCGGCCTGCTGGGACCCGGATCCCGCCTGGAGGTCGCCGCCGGCGCCTCGGTGGACATCCTCTACCCCGGCGCCATGGTCATGCGGGTGGAGTCCGGTTCGGAGTTCGACCTGCCGGGACGGCCGGGCCGCTGGATCGGCCGCCGCCTGGACGGCTGGCTCAAGGCCGGCGAGGTGAGCATCATGACCGAGGAGGGATTCCACGGGAACCATCTGGCGGTCGGCACCCCCGACGGCACGGCGGTCATCTCCGGCACCCTGGCCAACGTCATGGTCAACGACCAGGTGACCTGCATCTGCCTGTTCGAGGGTCACCTGCGGGTCGAATCGCCCGACGCCGATCTCGGTAACGTGGAGGCCGGCAAGCGCTGGGTCCTCCACCGGGACGGTTCCGCACCGGAATACCTTCCGATCGCACCTCCCCACCAGGAGCACATGGAAGCGTTCGCGAAGGACCGCCGCGAACCCTAGGCTCCAGCCTTTCCTTGCCTCCCTCCTCCCTCTGGACCAGAATTGGGCGACCGAAAGGAAGCCCATGTCCCGGATCAATTTACTCTTCATCCTGGCCGTTCTGGGGGTCGCCGTCGCTCCGTGTCCCGCCGCCGGCGAGATCAGGGCCGAAGCCGATCTGCGCGTGCGCCAGGAGATCCTCGACGGGGTGTACCACTTCACACCCGATCACGACCGCAACTGGATCCGGGTCCGCTCGCGGGTCGGGTTCCAGGCCTTCACCGGGAGCAGTGTATTCCACCTGCGCCTGACCAACGAGCACCGGCATTACCTCCATCCCGATCAGGATTTCGACTGGGACGAGGTCATCCTGGACAACGCCTCCTGGGAATGGCGGCAGGACGGGACGCAGGTGACCGTCGGGCGCCAGGACATCATCTGGCCCGGGGGATTCCTGATGCTCGAGGGACATCCCCTGGACGGCAGCCGCAGCATCTATCACAACGCGGTGCGCCTGCGGAGCCGGGGGGAACGTGGTTCCCTGGATCTCGCCATGATCCGGAACTTCCGTTATGACGACCTCGTGATCATCGATGACGAAGAACGCGCCCTGAGCGATGCCGACGAGGTGGGATTCGCGCTCCGGTTCGAGCGCGGAGGGGTGCATCTGGCGGTGATCCACAAGGAAGAGAACGATCTGGACCTGCGGACGTTGACCCTGAATGCCGGGATCGACCGCGAGCTGTGCTGCGGGCGCAAGCTGACCGGAGACTTGGCCTTGCAATACCAGGACGGTGACGATTCCCTTCATCCCGGTGACGGCTGGGCTGTGGCCGGCCAAGCGTTCCTGAACGGCTCGGTGGCGGACGTCGCCCGCGCCGAGGCGGGACTCTTCTATTACTCCGGTCAGGGTAACGATCTGCGCGCCTTCCGGACCCCCTGGGGCCGCTGGCCCAAGTGGAGCGAGCTCTACATCTACACGTTGATCGGGGAGAGCACCCCGGGTCGGGTCCACGTGGCCGCGTGGGAGAACATCGCGGCGCCGCGCCTGACGCTGACGCGCGACCTGGGCCGGGGCGTGCAGGGCAAGCTGGGCGCAAGCTACCTGCTGGCGCCCGAGCCCGACTGGCAGGCGCGCGGCCTGCTGACGCAGATGGGGGCGACCTTCAAGCTGGGTCATGGGGTGGACGGTCACCTGCTCTGGGAAATGCTGGATCCGGGATCATTTCATGACGGGAACAACGGGCTGCCGCCGCTGACCGAGACGGCGCACTTCCTGCGCTGGCAGTTGACGTGGGCTTTGTAATCGTTCGCCTGCGGCCGGAGACCATGATCCGGAAAATCTTTTCCATCGAGACGACCCTGAGACCGGATGACCGGACCCCGAGGAGCACTGCATGGCCCCCTTCCACCTGCCCTGGCTCACCTTCGGCGCCTTCCTGGTGCTCGGCGGCACCATCGTCCTGGCGATCGCCTGGGCCGTGATCGACAAGCTGCGCGACCGGGAGGACCGCCCATGATGGTCTACGTCGTGGTCCTGGTCGTTTATCTCGGCGCCCTGGCCGCCATCGGCGTGATGATGAGCGGGCGCAGCAAGTCGGCCGGCGACTTCGCCATCGGCGGACGTTCGGTGGGGCCGTGGGTCACCGCCCTCAGCTTCGTGGCGGCCTACTACTCGAGCGTGGTGATCATCGGCGGCGGCGCCTTCGGCTGGCGCTTCGGCCTGGCCACCCTGTGGATCGGCGCGGGCAACGTGCTGGTCGGCACCACCCTGGCCTGGATCGTCCTGGGCCGCCGGGTGCGCCGCTTCACCGGCAACCTCGACGCCATGACCATGCCGGGCTTCTTCGCCGCCCGGTACGGCAGCCCCCAGGCCCGCATCTTCTCCGCTGCGGCGACGGGGCTGTTCCTCATCATCTACAACGTCTCGGTGCTGAAGGGCATGGCCAACTCCTTCGAGGTGCTCATGGACCTGCCCTACTGGGCGGGCGTGGTCATCAGCGGCGTGGTCATCCTGTTCTACACCGCGGTCGGCGGCTACCTCGCGGTGGTCTGGACGAGCATGATCCAGGCGATCGTGATGATCGCGGCCCTCACCCTGCTGACCTTCATGTCCCTGCAGAAGGTGGGCGGCATGACGGCTCTGGTGGACAAGCTGCATGCGGTCGATCCGGGCCTCGTGCACACCCCAGGGGTCTGGGGCTGGGCCGGCCTGGTGAGCTTCACGCTCATCGTCAGCCTGGGCACCTGGGGGATGCCCCAGCTCATCGTCCGTTTCTACTCCATCAAGTCGGACAAGATGCTGCGCCTGGGCACGGTGATCGTGACCCTGGGGGCGTCCATCGCATTGCTGCCGTACCTGACGGGTTCGGTGGCGAGGGTGCTGGTCCCGCAACTGGATTCGGCCGACCAGGCGATTCCGGCGTTGACCGCCCTGGTGCTCAACGACTGGGGCGGCGCGCTTTTCCTGGCCGGGGTGGTGGCCGCGGGCATGAGCACCTTCGCCGGGGTGCTGATCATCATCGCCAGTTCCCTGGTGCACGACGTCTGGATCTCGGGACTGGGCCGCAAGCTGGATCCTGCCTCCGAACTCAGGGCCAACCGGATCACGAGCCTGGCCGTGGGGGTGGTGAGCCTGCTGATCGCCCTGAAGCCGCCGGCCCTGGTGCTGGTGTTGACGGCCTTCTCGTGGGCGGTCATCGCCTCGACGAACCTGTGGCCCCTGCTGTTCGGCATCTACTGGAAAAGGACGAGCCCGGCTGCTACCCTGGCCAGCATGATCGCCGGCGTCGGTGCGGCCCTCGTCTGGCAGGCTTGGCCGAAGATCGGCCTGCTGCCGCCGCTGCCGGATGGCCTGGCGGGAATCCACGGGTTCGTGGTGGGGACGGCTGTCGGCCTGGTCGTGATCGTGGCCGGGACCATGCTGGGCCGCCCCGCGCCGCGGGAGAACATCGAGCGGGCCTGGGGAGAACGATGAGAACATCCATGGCAGAGGGGTGGCGAGATGAGGGATGCCCGCCCGGATGATGAGAAGGCCCTGGTGGACGAGCTGAGGGCCGGCGGGAAGCTCTATCGGGCGATCTTCGACGCGAGTCCCGCGGGGATCACGATCGTCACCCTGGAAGGCTTGCGGTTCCTGGACGTCAACCCCGCCTTGTGCCGGATGGTCGGCTATGCGCGAGAGGAACTGCTGGCGAAGACCATCCCCGAGATCACCCATCCCGGAGACGCGGAACTCGACTCACGAGCGGTGGCGCGGAGGAATGAGGGAGACGGCAGCCCCCTCGACTACGAGAAGAGACTGGTCCACAAGGACGGGCACCCGGTCTGGGTGCGGCTGTACAGCATCCCGCTGGAATTCGCGGCCGGCCGGCCGACCATCATCCTGGGCGTGGTCCTGGACATCACCCGGGAGAAGCTCTCGGAGCAGGAATCGCGGGAGTCCCGGCTGAGACTTGACCTGGTGGCCCGCAGCTCCCGTATCGGCATGTGGGACTGGTCCATCCAGACCGGGGACCTGAAGGTGGACGAGATCTGGGCCGACATGCTCGGCTACACCCTCGGGGAACTGGAGCCGGTGGACGTCCGGACCTTCTTCGACGCCCTTCATCCGGACGACCTGAAAGTGTCCAGGGAAGCCCTGGACGACCATCTGCAGGGCAGCACCGAATTCTATGAATGCCAGCTGAGGTTCCGCCACAAGGGCGGGTCGTGGATCTGGATCCTGGCCCGGGGCAAGGTCTTCGAACGCGACGAGGTCGGGAACCCGGTCCGGATGCTGGGAACCCACATGGACATCACCCATCTCAAGCAGGTCGAGCTCCGCAACCAGGAGTTCGACCGGCAGTTCCTGCAGACCCAGAAACTGGAGAGCCTGGGTGTGCTCGCGGGGGGCATCGCCCACGACTTCAACAACATCCTGACGGTCATCCAGGGCCATGCGGATCTGGCGTCGACCCTGATCCCCGAGCATTCACCGGGCCGGAATTCCCTCCGACAGATCACGTCCGCGGTGCGCCAGGCCGGGGATCTCTGCGCCCAGATGCTGGCCTATTCCGGCAGGGGCAACTTCCTGATCGAGCCCATCGACCTGAACGCCCTGCTGGGGGACATCCAGCAACTGCTCAGGACCTCGATCTCCAAGAAGACGCAGCTGGAGTTCGACCTCCAGGGCCCGGTCGGCCGTTTCAGGGGCGATGCGACCCAGGTCCGCCAGGTCATCCTGAACCTGGTCCTCAACGCCTCCGAGGCGATGGAGGAGACCGGAGGGCGCATCGTGGTCGGCGCCGGGACGCGGGAATTCAGCCGGTCCGAGCTGGACACGGACTTCCACGCGGAGACCCTCGAACCGGGCGTCTTCACCTTCCTGCGGGTGGTCGACGAGGGGCCGGGCATGGATGAGCAGACCCGGGAGCGGGCCTTCGAACCGTTCTTCACGACCAGGTTCACCGGGAGGGGGCTGGGCCTCTCCGCGGTGCTGGGCATCGTGCGGTCGCACCGTGGCGCGCTCAGGCTGGAGACCGAACCGGGCCGGGGCGCGGCATTCACCCTCATCTTCCCGGTCCTGAACGAGGAGAAGACCGAAGCGGAAGACTTGTCGCTGCCGGTGAGCGGGTCGGTGAATTCCCCCATGACCCTGCTTCTGGTGGAGGACGAATCGATGGTGCTGGACCTGGCGGCGGGCATGCTGGAGAGGCTGGGGGTTTCGACCATCCCCGCCGCGGACGGCCGCCGGGCCATGGCGGCCTACCGGGAGCACCGGGACCGGATCGACGGCGTGCTCCTGGACCTGACCATGCCCGTGATGGACGGCGAGGAGACGTTCATGGAACTTCGTCGCCTCGATCCCCGCCTGCCCATCGTCATCTGCAGCGGCTACTCCGAGAAGGAGGTCGAGCGCCGGTTCTTCGGCAAGGGCCTGACGGGCTTCCTGTCCAAACCCTATTCCCTCGCGTCCCTGCGCGACGTCCTGCTGCCGGCGGTCCGGAATACCGGCGAGGGACGGAAAGGATGACGCCATGACCCGAGCGTCCGGCGACCACCTGTTCTCTCCCTACCGGACGCGGGGGGTCACGCTCCGCAACCGCATCGTGGTTGCGCCCATGTGCCAGTATTCGGCGGTGGACGGGACGGCTGGCGACTGGCACCTGATGCATCTGGGCAAGCTGGCCGCCGGAGGCGCCGGTGCCGTCATCGCCGAGGCCGCCGCCGTGGTCCCCGAAGGCCGCATCAGCCCGGCCGACCTGGGCCTGTGGAAGGACGCCCACGTCGAACCGCTGGCCAGGGTGTTCCGCTTCGTCTCGGCTCAGGGCGCCGTTCCGGGGATCCAGCTCGCCCACGCCGGTCGCAAGGCGGGTACGGCCGTTCCCTGGCAGGGAACGGGTCCGCTCGCGCCTGAAGACGGCGGCTGGTCGCCGGTCCGTGCGCCCAGCGCGGTGCCCTTCGCCGAAGGGTATCCCACGCCCCGGGCCATGGACCTGCAGGACATCGCCGGGGTCACAGCCGCCTTCGCTGCGGCCGCCCGCAGGGTCCTGGCCGCCGGCGCCCGCATCGCCGAGATCCATGCTGCTCACGGCTACCTGCTGCACCAGTTCCTGTCCCCGGTTGCCAATCGGCGCACCGACGGCTACGGCGGCGGGTTCGCGGGCCGCACGCGCCTGGTGCGCGAGGTCGCCGCCGCGGTGCGCGAGGTCTGGCCGGAGGAGTTGCCCCTTTGGGTCAGGATCTC
>JAHJTW010000221.1 GCA_018829565.1 bacterium
GCCCTGGATCGTCGCCGGTCACGAGAGGCACCACCTGGAGGTCCTGCTGGACCGCTACGGACTCGAGCTCTGACCTGCGGAAGCGGGTGCGCCAGGGGCCGGGATGGGGCTCGGGGTTTGCAATCGACCCCCGGGTCGGTTAAAATAGAGGCGGGGAGGTTGCGCCTTCCCTTCTTGTTTTCCGCAGCCGGGGCCGGGCGCAGAGGCGCACAGGCGCAGCCCGCTGCGATTCACGCCGTTCTTTGACAGGGGAATAGAGCCGTGGGCAAGCGCAGAAAAGGGCGGGAAATCGTACTCCAGTCCCTGTACGCATCGCTGATCAGCGGAGCCGACCTGATGGACGTCCTGGACGACCAGATCCTGCGGCGTTCCTCCGCGGCGGAATCCGCCGACTTCGCCCGCGAGTTGGCCGGGAAGATCAAGCTGCATCGGTCCGAGCTGGACCGCCGGCTCAAGACCCTCATCAGCAGGAACCGCGACCACGACCGCCTGGGCACCCTGGAGATCGTCATCCTGACCATCGGTCTGGCGGAACTCGAGCACAGCCCGGACGTTCCCTACCGGGTGGTCATCAACGAGGCCCTCGATCTGGCCCACCGGTACTGCGAGGACGGCGCCGTCGGATTCGTCAACGGGGTCCTGGACAAGGCGGCTGCCGGGCTCAAACCCCCGGCAGCGGGTTCCCCCGACCTTCCTCCCGCAAAGGATGACGCGTGAGAGCCTCCACCCCCGAACACTGGCAGCGTTTCTGGGCCGAGGCCGACGCGCTGGAACTGGACGACGTCTACGGCACCGACGGCCGGATGGTGCGGGAGATCACCGCCCTGTGCGATCCGCGGGGCACGGGCAATCTCGCCGGCCTGCGCATCCTCGAGGTCGGGGCGGGCACCGGGCGTGACGCCGTGACCCTGGCCCGCCTGGGCGCCGAGGTGCTGACCCTCGACTACGTCAGCGGTTCCCTGGGCCTGACGGCCAAGGCCGCCGCCGCCGCGGGCGTGACCGTGGCTCCGGTCTGCGGGAACGGCGAGGGTTCCCCCTTCGCCGACGGCACCTTCGACGTGGTCTTCCACCAGGGGCTGCTGGAGCACTTCCGCGATCCCCTGCCCCTGCTGCGCGACAACATCCGCATCCTCAAGCCGGGTGGACACCTGGTGGTCGACGTGCCCCAGACCTTCCACTACTACACCCTCGGCAAGCAGGTCCTGATCGCCCTGGACCGGTGGTTCGCCGGCTGGGAGACCCAGTTCACCGTGGGCCGGCTCGAGGCCCTGATGCGGTCCGAAGGGCTCGGCATCGCCCGCAGCTACGGGGACTGGATGGTGCCGGGCCTGTGGTACCGCGCCCTGCGCAAGATCCTGCTCACGCGTCTCGGCTGGAAGCTGCCCATGCAGCCGGAGCCGGTGCCCGCCCTGGCCCGCCTGGGCGAGCGCTGGCGCGCCTGGTTCGGCCGCAGGCGGCTGTCCCTCTACACCACCCCGACCATCGGGGTCATCGGCTGCAAGCGGGGTGGCCCCCGGGCCGCCTGAAAGACGCGGAGGGATCGCCCTGAAGCTCCTGGCAGTCAACTGGAGGGACATCGACGACCCGCTGGGCGGCGGCGCCGAGCTGCACCTGCACCACATCCTCAAGGGGGCGGCGGCGGCGGGCTGGGAGGTGGACCTGGTCTGTTCCGCGTATGCCGGGGCGCCCCGTCGCGACGAGATCGACGGCGTCCGAATCCACCGTCACGGCCACTGGGCCCTCGCCAACTTCCTCCTGCCCCCGGTGGTCCGGCGGCTCCTGAAGACCGGGAGCTACGACCTGCTGGTCGAGGACATCAACAAGATCCCCTTCTACACGCCCCTCTACCGGGGGCGCACGCCCCTGGTGGCCATCGTGCCCCACCTGTTCGGGACGACGGTCTACCGTGAGACCAACCCGCTGGCGGCAAGTTACGTGTACGGCGCCGAGAGCCTCATCCCCAGGATCTACGGGGGAGTCGACTTCGAGGTCATCAGCCCCTCGACGCGGGACGACCTCATCGCGCGCGGACTCGACGGGGACCGCATCCGCACCATCTTCTGCGGGATGGACCATGACCGGTTCACCTTGCCGGACCCGCCGCCGCGCAGCGAGGATCCCCTGGTCGTGACCTGGAGCCGGCTGCGCCGCTACAAGAGCATCGACGTCGCCCTGCGGGCCTTCGCCCTGATCCGGCGGGACCTGCCCCGGGCCCGGATGCTGGTCATGGGCCGGGGCCCGGACGAGAAGCGGTTGCGCGCCCTGTGCACCGATCTGGGCCTGGATGACGCCGTCGAATTCCGGGGCTTCCAGCCCTGGGCCGAGCTGGTGGCCACCCTGCACCGCTGCCACGTCTTCCTGAATCCCAGCCCCAAGGAGGGCTGGGGCCTGACGGTCATCGAGGCCAACCAGTGCGGGCTGCCGGTGGTGGCCAGCGATCGGCCCGGGTTGAAGGATTCGGTCCGCGACGGGGAAACGGGCCTGCTGGTGCCCTACGGCGATCCCGAGGCCATGGCGCGGGCGGCGGTCGGCCTGATCAACGACCCGGCGGGCCGCGAGCGCATGAGCGCGGCTGCCCGGCGGTGGGCGGGGACCTTCAGCTGGGAGCGTTGCGTCGCCGAATCCCTCGCGCTTTTCGCCGAGGTCGCCGGCCAGGGAGGCGGGCGATGACCCGCGATCCGGGCCGGGGAGGTTCGCTGCGCGGCGGGCTGGTCCTGCTCGCCAAGCTGGTCGTCAGCGCCGGGCTGATCGCCTTCGTCCTATCCCGCATCTCCCTGACCGAGATCACCGCCACCATGGAGAGCCCGCGCTGGGGGTACCTGCTGCTCGCCCTGGCGGTCTATGGCCTTTCGGCGGTGGGAGGGGCCGTCCAGTGGTCCTGGATCCTCCGGGCGGCCGGGATCACGGCGCCGGGCCGGGAGATCCGCCGGATCTACTTCATCGGTCTGTTCTTCAACAACTTCCTGCCGGCCAACGTGGGCGGGGACGCCTGGAAGATCATCGATCTGGGCCGCCAGCAACAGCGACGGCTGGGGGTGTTCTGCGCCACCCTCCTGGACCGCCTGATCGGGCTGGGAGCCCTGGCCCTGCTGGCGGTCGTCATGCTGCTGGCCGCCTCCCTCGCAGGGATCCCCCTGCCGGCGATATCCCTGGTCATGCTGCCGGTCCTGGCCCTCCTGGGAGGAGTGATCGCCCTGCTGCTGTCCCGTCGCCTGGGCGTCCTGCTGGATGCGGTCCTGCGCCGCCTGCGCCTTCCCGGCCTGGCGGACCAGGTCGCGCGGATCACCGGCGAACTCGCCCTCTACCGCCGCCGGGTGCGGTGGCTGCAGGGTGTCTTCCTGTTCAGCGTCCTGGTCCAGGGGCTCCGCATGGCCACCCATCTGGTCGTGGCCTGGGGGCTGGGGTTCGTCCTGGACGTTTCCCAGATGGTCCAGCTCCTGGTCCTGATCCCCCTCCTCGCCGTCAGCCTGACGCTGCCGGTGACCATCAACGGCATCGGGCTGAGGGAGTCGATCTCGGCGAATCTTCTGGTCTGGGCGGGGTTGGCCGCTCCCCAGGCGGTGGCCATGGAGGTGGCCGCCTACCTGGTCCAGGTGGTGTTCAGCCTGCAGGGAGGGATCCTGCTCTGGGTGGGACGCTGGAGCCGCAAGGAGTCCCCCGGGACGGGAACTTCAGTGGTCCCTTAGGGTACACTCCTGATCGACCTCCGGCTAACCCGCGGCCAACCCTTGGGTTGTTGGCCGTGAGCCCGTATGTTAGTTTTTCCTGGCCAGTTCGCGCCCGGCTGCTTCCGGTCGCCCAGTCGTCCTGACCCCGGCAGAAGGTGATGCCTTGATCAAATCCGCCATCCGGAGGCCCCAGGTCCTGATCGCCGCAGCGATCTTCGCCCTGACCCTGGGCATCTACACGGCCACCCTCAATCCCACCGCGCCGTTCTGGGATGCCGGGGAGTTCATCACCACCAGCCACATCGTCGGGGTGCCCCACCAGCCGGGCACGCCGCTGTACGTCCTGGTGGGTCGGGTGTTCGACATCGTGCTCGGTTCGGCGGACGTCGAGCAGGCCAGCTTCCGGACGGCCTGGGCCGTCAACTTCATGTCGGCGTTCTTCAGCGCCCTCGCGGTGGTCTTCATCTATCTGCTGATCTGGGAGCTGGCGCGGCGGGCCGATCCCGATTCCGGTCCCCTGGCCCATCTCGGTGCGATCGTCGGCGCCCTGTTCCTGGCCTTCTCCGAGACCTTCTGGAACAGCGCGGTCGAGGCCGAGGTCTACGGGCTGGCGGCCTTCATGATGTCCCTGCTGTCCTGGCTGGCCGTCCGCTGGTACGACCACCGGGAACAGGCCGGCAGCAACAACCTGCTGCTGCTGATGATCTACCTCCTGGGCCTGGGGGTGGGGTTCCACCTGGGCTCGCTGCTGGCTTATCCGGGCATCTTCGCCCTGGTGTTCCTGGCCAGGAAGCGGGCTCTCGAACTGACCGACCTGCTGCTGATGAGCGTGGGCCTGGCGGTCTTCCTGTTCTCCACCACGACCAAGAACAACGACCTGGTCGTGGTGCTGCTCCTGGGCTACGCCCTCCTGGTGGCCGTCCGGGCCTTCCAGGGCAACCGGTTCGCCCTGCTGGGCAGCGCGCTGTTCTTCGTGGGGCTGACGGTCCACGCCATGATGATGATCAGGGCGGGCGCCTCGCCCGAGCCGGCCATCAACCAGACCGATCCCGACAACTTCGCCACCCTGCTGTCGGTCATCCGGCGCGAGCAGTACCCGCCGCTCAACCCCTTCGAACGCCAGGCGCCCCTGACCTGGCAGTTCGGCTATTACTACAACTTCCTGGTCAAGCAGTTCTACTTCCTGGGCGACGGCAGGGACATGCTCCGGCAGGTCTCCACGGGCATGGGCTGGTTCCTCAAGCCGGGGGACGGCCTGCTGTCCCTGGTGACGGTCCTGCTGGTGCCGTTCTTCCTGGCCGTGGTCGGACTGTTCCAGGGATTGAGGCGGCTGTTCCCCCTGATCCTCGTTCCCCTGTCCGGATACCTGATCAACGGCGAGGTCCTGACCCTCTACCTGAACTTCACGGACCACGAGGTGCGCGACCGCGACTACTTCTACTTCGCGGCTTTCATGTTCTTCGCGGTGTTCATCGGCCTGGGGGCCGCCGCCCTGCTCCGGTACCTGCAGGGCAAGGAAGGGAAGTCGGCTGAGGAGATCGCGGCGGCCGGCGGGGACTGGCGCCGGAACGTCGAACGGATCCGCCCGGCCCCGGCGGTGATCGGCGCGGCTGCGCTGCTGGTGGCGGCCGCCCTGCTGCCCATCGCGCCCGGCCACACCAAGTTCTTCGAACACGACAACTCGGAGAACCGGATCGCCTACGAGTACGCCTGGAACATCCTGGCCGGCCTGGACGAGAACGCGATCCTGTTCACCAACGGGGACAACGACACCTTCCCCATCTGGTACCTGCAGATGGTCGAGAAGTTCAGGACCGACGTGACGGTGGTCAACCTGTCCCTGGTGAACCTGCCCTGGTACATCAAGCAGATCAAGGACGCCGACAATCCGGTGGCCATGCGGCGCAGCGACGACGAGATCGACGGCCTGCGGCACCGCCTGTACGAGGACCCCAAGACGGGCGAGCGCCAGCTGATCATGGTCAAGGACTACGTCCTGCACGACATCATCGCCACCAACCGCGAAGGCGCCGACCGGCCGACCTTCTTCGCTGTCACCATCCCCCGGGAGAACATGGACCGCTACTTCCCCAACCTGCAGATGGAGGGGATGGCCTACCGCCTGATGGACCGGCCCGGGCCCGACAACCTGCCGACCACCGAGCCCCAGAAGGTGCTGGAGAACATGCTGGGGACCTACCGGCTGGGTTCGATCATGGACGGCAGCGACGCCGACC
>JAHJTW010000222.1 GCA_018829565.1 bacterium
ACCATGTACGTGGCCCCGAACATGGTGTCGGGACGGGTGGTGAAGATGCGCAGCCTGCGTTCGCTGCCCTTGACCGGGAAGTCGACGTCGGCGCCCTCGCTGCGGCCGATCCAGTTGCGCTGCAGGTCCTTGATGTAATCGGGCCAGTCCAGGTCGTCCAGGTCCTCCAGCAGGCGCTCGGCATAGGAGGTGATCCTGAGCATCCACTGCTTCATGGGCTTGCGGACGACCGGATGGCTGCCCACCTCGCTCAGGCCGTCCTTGACCTCCTCGTTGGCCAGCACCGTGCCCAGTGCGGGGCACCAGTTCACGGCCATCTCCGCCTCGTAGGCCAGACCCTGCCGGTACAGCAGGGTGAAGATCCACTGGGTCCAGCGGTAGTAGTCCGGGTCGCTGGTGGCGACCTCGCGGTCCCAGTCGAAGCTGAACCCCAGCAACTTCAGCTGACGCTTGAAGTTGGCGATGTTCCGGACGGTCGTCTCACGGGGGTGGGTGCCCGTCTTGATGGCATGGTTCTCGGCCGGCAGGCCGAAGCTGTCCCAGCCCATGGGGTGCAGGACGTTGAATCCGCGCATCCGCTTGTAGCGGGCGATGATGTCCGTGGCGGTGTAGCCCTCGGGATGACCCACGTGCAGTCCGTTGCCGGACGGGTAGGGGAACATGTCCAGCACGTAGTACTTGGGCCTGTCGCCGCCGTCGGGAGCGGCGAAGGTCTTGTTCTCCTCCCAGTAACGCTGCCACCTGGGCTCGATCTGTGCGGGGTCGTAGGCCATCGTCCATCCTCGTTCATCCGTGCTGAAAGGGGTTTCAGGAACCGGGAATATGCGCCAATCGGGGGAAAATGACAACCGGGAGGCGTGGGGGGGGACCGCTTCCGGCCCCCCCGGGGACCGGCTACATCGGGGAAAATCCCTGGTCCGCCCAGTAGGCGTCCTGGTAGATCTTCTCCAGTTCCAGCAACTGCTCGAGGTGGCCGTCCTCCCACTCCACCAGCCAGGTGAAGAGCTGCTTCAGATCGGGGTCGTCGGTCTTGGCGGCGTGCTCCTTGTAATAGGCGATGGCCTTGTTCTCGAGGTCGCAGCCGATGCTGATCACGGCCATCTCGAACTTGCCGCGCTGGACGGACTTCCTGAACTGGTCGTTGATGACGTCGTGCGAACCGTGGTCCACCTCGGCCGGGTGGACCTCGTCCAGGTTCAGCTTCCCCTCCTCCACCAGGTGCTTGTACTGGCTCATGAGGATGCGCACGTGGTCGTCCTCGTCCTTCGCCAGCATCTCGAACATCGCCTTGGCGGCGGGGTCCTCGGCCGTGGTCGCCGCATGGCTGTACAGCTGCTGGCCCTTGACCTCCACCATCACGGCGTCCTTGATGGCCTTGATCATCGCGGCCTTCCTGGGATCCTGGTTCATCCTCGTCCTCCTGGGTGGTTGCGGTTGTCCGCGGGCTAGAAATCCATCACGTTCAGCTTGAAATACTTCTTGGGGTTGCGGCGCATCTCGTCCATCAACCGCTTGAGCGAGGTCAGCGTCGAATCGGTGCGCGCGTAGAGGGCCGGGTCGTTCAGCAGCATCCCGGCGGATCCCCGGCCCTCCTCCAGGTTGGTCAGGATCCGTTCCAGGCGCACGGCCGATCGGTTCAGGCTGATCAGCATGCTGTCGGCGGAGGCCATGGTCAGCGAGGTCCGGTTCAGGGTGCTGTCGATGGTCCCGGACGCCAGCAGGCCCTTGAGATCCTCCGTGGCGGCGACGAGGTTGTTCAGGATGACCTGCACCTCGCCGTGGTTCTGCTCCACCATGTCGTCCACCTTGACCAGGGTCTCGTTGGCCTGGGCCAGGGTCTCGACGACCTTCCCCTGGGTCTTGATCTCGTCGATGAGCTCGGTGACCTTGCCGGTCAGCTGGCGCATCTCCGCCAGGGCGTCGTCCGCCGCATCGGTCATGGAGGCGATGGTTCCGGCGGTCCGGCCCTGGAAGACGTGCCCTTCCTCGACCGGGACGCCCTGTCCCGGGGAGATCTCGATGACCACCTCCCCGACGATGCCCTTCTCGCCCAGGGTCACCACGGCGTCCTCGCAGAGCTTGACCGAGGCGTCGAGCAGAAGTTCGACCCTCACCGCGTCCGGCAGCATCTCGAAATCCCCCACCTCCCCCATGCGGATGCCGCGGACCTGGACCCGGTCGCCGGGCTGCAGCCCCTCGACCTGGGGAAAATCCGCCAGGTAGATGGCCGTCCCCTGGGAAAGGTCGATGTTCTTGAACCAGAGGATGCCGACCACGAGCACCAGGATGGCCGCCATGGTCAAGACACCCACCTGGACCTCGGAGAACCTGCGTTTCATTCCACTCATGCCCCGATTTCCGCTTCCGCAGGCCGCGCCCGGGCGCGGCGGTGATCAGAATGCGCCCAGGGGTCCCCGGGCGCTGCCCTCGATGAACTGGCGCACCATGGGGTGGTCCGTCTGCTGGACCTCCTCGACGGTGCCGGTGTAGACGACCTTGCCCCGGCTGAGCATGGCGATGCGGTCGGCGATCTTGAAGGCGCTCTGCATGTCGTGGGTCACGACGATGCTGGTCACGCCCAGCTCGTGCTGCAGCTTCAGGATCAGGTCGTTGATCGCGTCGCTGGAGATGGGATCCAGCCCCGTCGTCGGCTCGTCGTAGAGGATGTACTGGGGATTCATGACGATGGCCCGGGCCAGCCCGGCGCGCTTCTTCATGCCCCCGCTGAGTTCGCTGGGAAGCTTGTCCTCCGCCGCCTCCAGCCCCACCTGGGCCAGGCACTCGCAAGCCCGGCTGCGGATGCGGTCCTCCGTCCAGTCCGTGTGCTCCTCGAGCATGAGCCCCACGTTCTGGCAGATCTTCATCGAATCGAACAGGGCCGCCCCCTGGAACAGGAATCCGAACTTCTTGCGCAGCTCCATCAGCGGCTTCCGCCCCAGGCTCGTCACCTCCTGGCCCTCGATCCAGATGTGGCCCTGGTCCGGATCCAGCAGCCGGACGATGTGCTTCAGCAGGACGGACTTGCCCTCCCCGCTGCGGCCGATGATCACCAGGGTCTCGCCCTTGTGGATCAGCAGATCGCACTCGTCGAGCACCACCTTCGGCCCGAACCGCTTGCTCACCCCCTGCAGGGCAACCCCCCTGTGGGCCGACGGATCGGCGATCCGCTGGTCCGGCAGGGGCGGCATGCCCGCGAATGGGTTCTGCAAACGTTCCACCCTGCAACCTACCCCTTGAAGACGATCTGGAAAAGGATGATGGCCAGCAGGTAGTCGGCGACCAGCACGCTCAGGCAGCTTCCCACCACCGCCGTCATCGTGGCCTTGCCGACCCCCTCGGCGCCTCCCTCGGTGTTGAAACCGAAGAAGCAGCCGCTCATGGCGATGATCCCTCCAAAGATGAAGGACTTGATCAGACCGCCCATCAGGTCGCTGAGCTTGAAGAACATCCGCAGGCCCTCGATGAAGGTGCCGCTGGTCACGTCCAGGGTCAGGACCGAGGCCACGTAACCCCCGAAGACGGCGATGGCGTTGGCGAAGATCGTGATGACGGGGATCATCAGGACCGCGGCCAGGAACCGGGGCATGGCCAGGTACCGCACCGGGTCGATGGCCATGATCACCATGGCGTCGAGCTGTTCGGTCACCTTCATGGTGCCGAGTTCCGCGGCGTAGTTGGCACACAGCCGGCTGCCCACCACCAGGGCGATGAGCACCGGGCCCAGCTCGATGAACACGCTCTTGGAGATGACCACGCCCAGGAACTTCATGGGCACGTAGGCCTGCATCTGGTAGACGGCCTGCACCGCGGTGACCGCGCCGACGAAGACCGAGGTCACGATGACCAGGGGCATCGATCCCACCGAGACGATGTGCATCTGCTCCAGGACCTCCCGCCTCATCCGCCAGGCGTAGGGGATCTGGAACAGGATCGAACGCAGCAAAAGGGTGCCGCGGCCGGCGCTGGCCAGCGCCTGCATGACGGAACGGCCCAGATTGGCGAAGATGGCGGTCATGGTCCGCCGAATATAAGCCCCTGCCCCGGGGAAGTCTATCCCCGGACACGGCAAGGCGGGGATGGTTTCGGGGCGAATATGGTGTATACTGCGCGGGTAGATCCCCGTGGGACCATCGCCGCCCCCACCACAGCAAGGGAGCCGGCCATGAAAAACCGGATCATCGCCCCTCATCGGGCCCGCAGGCCGCTGCTCCAGGCGCCGGCCGCCCTCACAGTCGCGGCCTCGGCCATCATCCTGGCCGTCACGGCCCTCGCCGCGGTCGCCGCCGCACCCATCGTCCACCTGACCTGGGAAGGCCCCATCACCCCCGTCGCCGCCGAGTACCTCGCCCAGGGCATCGAGACCGCCGCCGCGGACAAGGCTGCGGCCGTCCTCATCCAGCTGGACACCCCCGGCGGCCTGGACACCTCCATGCGGGACATCATCAAGGCCCAGATGGCCTCCCCCATCCCGGTCGTCGTCTGGGTGGGGCCGGCGGGCAGCCGGGCCGCCAGCGCGGGCGCCTTCCTGACCGTGGCCGCCCACGTCGCCGCCATGGCCCCGGGCACCAACATCGGCTCGGCGAGCCCGGTCCAGATGATGGGCGCGGCCATGGACAGCACCATGGCCCACAAGGTGACCAACGACGCCGCGGCCTACATCGCGTCGATCGCCGAGAAGCGCGGCCGCAACGCCGCCGAGGCCCGGCTGTTCGTCACCGAGGCCCTGAACCTGACCGCCGAGGACGCCCGCAGCCAGGGCATCATCGACTTCCTGGCTCCCACCCTGCCCGCCCTGCTGGACAGCCTGCGGGGCCGGACGGTCGCCATGGAGAGCGGACCGGTGACCCTTGCGGCCGAGACGGCGGTTCTCGAGGCCCGGCCGCCCGGGGCCCGCCAGAAGCTGCTGAAGATCCTGGCCGACCCCAACGTCGCCTACTTCCTGCTGATGCTCGGCATCTACGGGATGTTCTTCGAGCTGAGCAACCCGGGCGCCTTCGCCCCGGGCATCATCGGCGGCATCTGCCTGCTGCTGGCCCTGTTCGCCTTCCAGGCCCTGCCGGTGGACTACAGCGGGGCGGCCCTGATCCTGCTGGGGGCGGTTCTGCTGATCCTGGAGGTCAAGGTGACCAGCCACGGCGCGCTTTCCATCGGAGGCGTGGCCTCCCTGGTGCTCGGATCCCTCATGCTGTTCGACTCGCCCGAACCCTGGGCGCGGGTCAGCCTGCAGGTGATGATCCCCACCGTCGCGGCCTTCGCCGGATTCTTCCTGCTGTGCGTCTGGCTCGCCGTGCGCGCCCAGCGCCGGCCGCCGGCCACGGGCCTGCAGGCCCTGGTGGGGGAGACCGGCCGGGTGATCGTGGCCATTCCCGAAGTGGGAACGGGCAAGGTCATCGTCCACGGCGAGGTGTGGCACGCGGAGTCCGGCTCGCCCCTGCCGCGCGATGCGGTCGCGCGGGTGGTTTCGGTCGAGGGGCGTATCGTCCAGGTCGAAGCGGCGGATCCCGCCGCGACCCACCCATGACAAGGAGCTGATCATGCCATTCGTGTTTCCGGCGACCTTCCTCTTCCTGGTGCTGTTCGTCCTGGCCAACAGCCTGCGCATCCTGCGCGAGTACGAGCGGGGCGTCGTGTTCCGTCTGGGACGGTTCGTGGGCAACCGCGGGCCGGGCCTGATCATCCTGGTGCCCTTCATCGAGCGCATGGTGAAGATCAGCCTGCGGACGATCACCATGGACGTCATGCCCCAGGACGTCATCACCCGGGACAACGTCTCGGTCAAGGTCAACGCCGTGCTCTACTTCCGGGTCGTGGAGCCCGACAAGGCCGTGATCGAGGTCGAGGACTTCTACTTCGCCACCAGCCAGCTCGCCCAGACCACCCTGCGGTCGGTGGTGGGCCAGGCCGAGCTCGACGAGCTGCTCTCGGAGCGGGACAAGCTCAACGCCCAGGTCCAGGAGATCCTGGACGAGGCCACCGATCCCTGGGGCATCAAGGTCGTCACGGTCGAGATGAAGGACGTGGACCTGCCCATGGAGATGAAGCGGGCCATGGCCAAGCAGGCCGAGGCCGAGCGCGAACGCCGGGCCAAGGTCATCCACGCCGACGGCGAGTTCCAGGCCAGCCAGCGGCTGAGCGACGCCGCCCAGGTCATCGAACAGCATCCCATGGCCTTGCAGCTCCGGTACCTGCAGGCTCTGGTGGAGGTGGCCTCGGAGAACAACAGCACCACGCTGTTCCCGATCCCCATCGACCTGATGCAGGCGTTCATGAAGAAGAACAGTTGAGGCCTCCGGGAGGAGGGGCTTAACCCACTTGAATAATAGGATATAAGGCAAATTGTTGGAGCCCCGGCGGGAATTTCACTACCGCCGGGGCCCGTCTTTGTCGGATAATCATTTTCAGGATGGCGTCAGCGCATGACGAGTGGAGGGGAAACACTCGCGGCATGGGACTTTCCTTGAACTCGCCTCACCGGAGGACCCGATGAAAAACCTCATCCTGATCAGCGGCCTGCTCATGGCGGCCTTCCTTTTCGGCTGCAGCTCCGACAACCCCACCATCCCCACCACGGCCGACGACGCCCTGGTGGACGGCAGCATCTACCAGCGCCCTGAATTCATCGACGACCGGCCCCTGGCCGTCCAGGAGCAATTCACCCTGACCGCCGACGACGTCTTCACCGTCGCGCCCACGGCCGAGAAGGCCGGCGGCAAGTACGCCCTGGTGATCGGGATCTCCGACTACGCCGGCACCGCCAACGACCTGACCTACTGCGACGACGACGCCATCGACTGGCGGAACTACCTGCAGGGCCAGGGCTACACCGTGACGACCCTGCTCGACGGGGCCGCCACCGCGGCCGCCATCCAGAGCGCCGTCGGCAACCTCGCGTCCCTGTCCATCGCCGGCAACGAGATCGCCTTCGCCTACTCGGGCCACGGCTCGCGCGGCAACATGATCTCCGCCGACCTCTACTACGTCAGCAGCTCCTGGTTCGGCGGCATGTTCGCCGGCGTGGGCAGCACCAAGATGGCCTTCAACTTCGACGCCTGCCAGATCGGCGCCTTCGGCACGGCCCTGAACGCCGCCGGCCGCGTGATCGCCCTGGCGTCGGACACTCGCCGCTACAGCTACGACGGCACCGCCGCCATGGCCAACGGCGTGTTCACCTACTACCAGATGCTGGGCTTCGACCAGCAGGGCTACGTCTTCGCCGAGGACGACGACGCCTACGCCTGCCAGCAGATGATCCTGTGGGCCAAGTCGGTGCGCGTGAAGGTCGCCCCCTCCTACGTCGACACCTACGTCGGGAGCCTGGACTACTAGGCGCTTCGTCTGCCTTTTGCTCGCTCGCACCCGTCGCCGCGGGGAGATTCTTCGGGCCGGTCCACAGGGGGTGGACCGGCCCGTTGCTTTCCGGGGTGGATCAGCGCTGCAGGTAACCCAGCATCCCGCGCAGGGATTGCCGGGTGAAGTCCCGCTCGCGGACCTTGATGTCCTCGGGGAGAATATCGCCGCGGGCGTAGTACGGATCTCGGGCGCGCAGTGCGGTCGCAACGACATCCAGCCAGGCGGTCTCGGCCGCCTCGTCCCCCTGTTCCGGCAGCCCTCCCTCGCGTTCGGCCACCTCCCGGCAGGTATCGACCCACAGGCCCAGCTGGTCGCGGGCCGCCTGCAACAGGCTGCGCGCCTCGCCGGTGAACATGCCGTGGTGGGCGAACAGCAGGCGCCGGGGCAGGGGGTCGAGGGCGAGCAGGGCGTCCAGGGAGCGCTGCGCGACCTCCAGCTTGAACATGGGCGGGGTGGCCGGGCGCAGGTAGGGTTCGGCGGTGTCGGGCCCGCGGCCCAGGGTGCTGAAGGTGCCGGCCGCCTCGCCGAGGAACAGGTCGTCCCCCACCGCGAAGCAGATGTGGTGCGGTGCGTGACCGGGGGTCTCGATGATGCGGACGCCGCAGGCTTCGGCCTCGGTGTAATCGGCCAGGAACTCCTCGGGGACGGGCCGGGGCTTGCCGTAGGCCTCGGCCTTCTCCCCCAGCACGGACAGCGATCCTGCCCAGAGCTTGTCGGGCGCGGCCAGGTGCCGCCGGCCGTGGGGATGGCAGACCACGCGGGCCTGCGGCCAGCGGTCGAGGATCGCAGCCGTCGTCCCGGCGTGGTCCAGGTGGATGTGCGTCAGCAGGACGAGGTCGAGGCGGTCCAGTTCCAGGGCATCGAGTTCGGCGATCAGCCGGCCGCCGGTGGACGGGGGCCCGGGATCGACGATGAAGGTCAGATCGGGGGATCGACGCAACCAGCAGCTGATGAACCGGCGCTGCCCGGGCAGGTCCTGGTCGAGGTCGATGAGGTGCAGGTCGGCGCGTGGGGTCATGGCTTTGTCCGGGTTCGGGTTGCGTTTTCGCTTCAAGATAGCAGGCGACGGAGAGGCGGCCACTTCCCTCCTGCGGGAATTCCGAAATCAGGGAGCTGGATGCGGAGAAGAAAGCAGCGATGATGGGATAGCAACGGAACGCGCCATGCCCCTTCGTCATTCCCGGACAGCGGACGTGGTCCACCGGTTCATTGTAAGGGCAGGAAGGGTGTCACAGGGCCCGGATCGCCCCGGGCCCTGACCGGTTCCGCAGATCGTTGTCGATCATCGGTTAAGGGCCTTGATGCTCCCCCAGGCTGAATTCTCGTCCAGAACGATGTCCGCCACGATGCGGATCTCGTGGATCTGGCCCTCGCAGGAGGAGATCCCGATGCGGTCGCAGACCCCGCCCGCTGGGACCAAAATCACGGCCTGCAGGGAGGCGACGGTGGTATTGCTCACCGCAGCCACGGTGGCCGCGCCATCGTAGAGGAAGGCGTTCTTGCAGCCGATCCCGCACCAGTCCGTCAAGTTGATCTCCACCCGGGATACGTTGTAGGTCTCCACGAAATCCACAACCAGACGGCAGGGGTAGAGCCAGACGTGATCGGGTCCGATCCCGAAGAAGCACCCCCCGATGGTGCAGTCCTCGTCGGTGGTGGGCACGAACTTCAGGTCGACCTGGTTCTCCTGCCAGAGTTCCCCGCAGACGACGTCCGGCGGGACCCCGTCCAGGGTGAGCAGGGTGGTCACCTCGGCAAGGGCCGGCAGAGCGAACAACAGCAGGGCGGCGAACGGAATGAGATAACACTTGGAATTCATGCGGTTCCTCCTTCCCCGGGGCAAATTACCACGGACGCCCTTGGGCATGGAGGCGGCTGAAACGGCAAGCGGTGTTGTGCGGTGGTCCTTCCCTCCGGCTTCCCACAGCCTGGACATCCCGCAACAAATGAAAACCAGGTGTTAAATTATCTACCGGACCTTTGTGTTTGCATTGAGACTATGCCCTCTTCCTGGAGATTCCCGAACTGGATGGATCCCTCGTATTGAATCGCAAAGCAGCCAATGGAGCCGGAACCTGCCCATGTATTTGATCAATCATTCCGTAGAAGGGTTCATTTTGAACCCTTCTACGGAATGATTGATCAAAATGGAGGGCATGCGGATCCCAAACAAGAAAGGGTTAGGTCCTCTAAGCCATTGAACCCCCGGGTTTTCACCTGCAAGAGCGACGGAACGCTGGTGCGTTGAGGGGGTCGGTCGGACCGGCATTCCGAAGGCCCCGGGCATGCGGCCCGGGGCCTATTCGCTCTTGCCGATGAACCGGTAGACCACGGCTCCCAGGATGCCGCCGACGATCGGGGCCAGCCAGAAGAGCCACAGCTGCGAGACCGCCCAATCCCCGACGAACACCCCGACCCCCGTGCTGCGGGCCGGGTTGACGGACGTGTTGGTGACCGGAATGCTGATCAGGTGGATCAAGGTCAGGCACAGGCCGATGGCGATGGGGGCGAAACCCTGGGGCGCCCGCTTGTCCGTCGCTCCCAGGATGACGAGCAGGAACATCATGGTCATCACGATTTCGGTAACCAGGGCCGCGAGCAGGGAATACCCGCCGGGCGAATGAGCGCCGTACCCGTTGGCCGCGAATCCCGCCGCCACGTCGAACCCGTTCTTGCCGCTGGCGATCACGAAGAGGACGCCGCCGGCAACGATCCCGCCCAGGACCTGGGCGACGATGTAGGGCAGCAACTGGTTCGCCGGGAAGCGG
>JAHJTW010000223.1 GCA_018829565.1 bacterium
CGACGGCGACGCTGGCTCAGACCGGCGGTTGCGGCGCCAAGACGGCTTCGGCCGACAGCTACGAGGGTGTCCGCAACCTGTTCAAATAGTTCAACATAGTTGATCCTTCGAGGACGGGGTCCGGCGCTGGCCGGGCCCCGTTTCCTTCGGCGAGGGGGATTCCTCGGCGCTCAATGGGAATTCATTCTTCAAAATGGTCAATTGTGTGAAAATTATGCGGAATAACATTTTGGCCATTTACAGGATCCACTTCATCAAGTATGCTCCCACCTCCCAAGACAATAATGGTATTCAAAACCCGGCTGGAAATCGCCCCTTGATCGCCTGGATCCCCCGGATTGCCATGCAGTTTGCGGGATCTTGAAGTTCGAATCCGAAGACCCCAGAATCGAGGTACAGGTCATGAAACTGCGAGTCTTGATCACCCTGACCGCCGTCATGGTGCTCCTCCTGTGCGGAGGCTGCTCCCAGGAGGAACTCACCCCGACCACTCCCCGGTCCGATGCGGACGGGATCTCCACCATCGTCCGCGCTCCCGAAGTCAACCTGGCGGAGATGGGCAAGGCCGCCGATGAAGCGGTCGCCGGCCGCTACATCATCCAGTTCACCGGCGACGTCGCCGACGTCAGGGACCGCGCCCGGGCCCTGGCCGACAAGTACGGATTCGAGACGGGCTACGTCTACGAACACGCCATCAAGGGGTTGCCCGCCCGGATCCCCGACACGGTTGCTGACCGGATCCGGCAGGAAGCCGGCGTCCTGCGGGTGACCCAGGACCGCCGCGCGCGGGTCCTGGCCCAGAGCCTGCCCACGGGCATCGACCGGATCGAGACCGACCTCAATCCCATCGCCAACATCGACGGGAATCCCGACAACGTTGATGTCGACATCGCCGTCATCGACACCGGCATCGATTACAACCATCCCGACCTGAACGTCGTCGGCGGCATCCGCATCCTGGGCGGCATCAGCCATCCCGACTTCATGGACGATTACGGCCACGGAACCCACGTGGCCGGCACCGCCGCCGCCATCGACAACGACCTCGGCGTGGTCGGGGTGGCCCCGGG
Organism: bacterium; assembly: GCA_018829565.1. Taxonomy (GTDB): domain Bacteria; phylum Krumholzibacteriota; class Krumholzibacteriia; order LZORAL124-64-63; family LZORAL124-64-63; genus JAHJTW01. Next base: position 1,071 of record JAHJTW010000223.1, read on the forward strand.
CGCCAGGCTGTGGGGCGTCAAGGTCCTCGACTCCTCGGGTTCGGGATCCTATTCCGACATCATCGCCGGCCTGGACTGGGTGACGGCCCGCGCCGCCGAGATCGAGATCGTCAACATGAGCCTGGGCGGTCTGGGCTGGGACCCCGCCTTCCATGACGCGGTCGCCGCCTGCGTGAATGCGGGCGTGGTGGTCGTGGTGGCCGCCGGCAACAGCGGCATGGACGTGTACGGCTTCGACCGGACCATCGGCAACTGGGACGACACGGTTCCCGCCGCCTTCCCCGAGGCCGCCGCAATCAGCGCCCTCGCAGACAGCGACGGGATGCCCGGCGGGTCCGGTCCCGCCACCTCCAGCGGTCCCGACGACTCATTCGCCACCTTCTCCAACTCCTCCCGGGCCGTGTACGCCGGGAACCCGGTCACTTCCCCGGGTCTGGCCATCGACCTGATCCTGCCCGGCGTCGACATCGTTTCCACGATCCCCGGCGGCGGCTACTATCCCGCCAGCGGGACCAGCATGGCCTCCCCGCACGCCGCCGGACTGGCGGCCCTGTTCATCGCCGAGCACGGTCGGGCCGGCGACGGCGCAGGCGTCTACGCCATCCGCCAGGCCCTGATCGACGCCGGCATGCCCCAGGGCGGCCCCGGCGGGCTGGCGACCTTGAACGACCCCGACGGCAACCGTGAGCCCCTGGGCTGGGCCGCCCCCGCGGGGGGCGCGGCCGACGTCGCCTTCACCAATTTCACGGGCGAAACCGAGGTCATGGGTGGAGACATCCTTCACCTGGACGTCACCATCGCCAATCTGGGCGACCTGGACGCCACCGGCCCGTTCGACGCCTGGATCGGCGTCCAGGGTAGTTCCTTCGAGCTTGCTCGGAAGACCTTGCCCCTGTTGCCCTCCGGAGTGTCCCGGTCGGTCACGATCAACTTCATCGTTCCCGCCGCCGACCTCGCTGCTGCCGTCCCTCCCGGGACCTACACGCTGTTCGTGACCCATGACTTCAGCGACGCCAATCCCGGCAACGACCTGATGACCCACGACGTGACCCTGCTCGGCGGCGTCGACACCGGCACCATCGTGATCAATCCCGATCCGGACGCCCTGAACGCTCCCTGGACCCTGACCGGTCCCGGTGGTTCCCCGACCGCGGGGACGGGGGACGCCACCCTGACCGACATGGCCGTCGGGGACTATTCCATCGAGTGGGGCGCCGTTGCCGGTTACGTCGCTCCTGCCAACGCCGCCCTGACCTTGACCGGCGGCGCCACGATCACCTTCGCCGGGACCTACACCCTGATCCCGACCACGGGCACCGTGGTGATCAACCCGGATCCGGACGCCATCAACGCTCCCTGGAGCGTGATCGGGCCGGACAAGATCGAGTACACCGGCAACGGGGACGATACGTTGGCCGACGTTCCCGCCGGCGACTACACCGTCGCCTGGGGAGCGGTGGCCGGTTATCTGGCTCCCGCCGGTGAGACCTTGACCCTGGCGGCCGACGCCACCATCACCTTCAACGGTGTCTACACCGAGGTGTCAATGACCGGAACGGTCGCGGTCGACGCCGAACCCAACGCCCTGAACGCGCCCTGGACCATCACCGGTCCCGTCGGAACGGTGAACGGTACGGGTGACGCGAGCCAGTCGGGCCTGCCCATCGGCGACTACACCATCGCCTGGGGCGAAGTGGCCGGCTGGATCGCCCCTGCGGGCGAGACCCTGACCCTGGTGGCCGACGCGACCATCACCTTCCAGGGGGTTTACACGCAGATCCCGAC
>JAHJTW010000224.1 GCA_018829565.1 bacterium
CTCCTCGATGACCGGGGCCAGGGGATAGAAATCCTCGCGCCCGAAGTGCACCGACCCCATCATCGTGACGACGGCGGTGTCGGAGCGGACCTGCCACGCGAACAGGGGTTCGGTGACCACGGCCGCCGGAGCCGCCGTCGCGATGACGGCGGCTCCCAGGACCAGCAGCATGACCGGGCCGCAGGCGCTCCGGCCGGAGCGCGGCTTCATCGGCCGTCGCTCCGCTTGAGGAAGCGGTAGAAGTCCCCGTCGGTGGTCAGCACCAGGGTGCTCTCCTTGTCCAGGGTTTGCTTGTAGGAATCCATGGTCTTGAGGAACTCGTAGAAGGACCGGGTGTCCGCCGAGCGGTTGTAGGCCTCGGCGTAGATGTTGGTGGCCTCGGCGTCGGCGTGGCCCTTGATCTCCTGGGATCGACGGTAGGCCTCCGACCGGATGCGCAGAAGCTCGCGGTCCTTCTCGCCGATGATCCGGAACGCTTCGCCCTGGCCCTCGCTCCGGAAGCGGTCGGCGATGCGCTGGCGCTCGGAGATCATCCGCTCGAACACCTTCCGCTGCACCTCGGCTTCGTAGTTGATGCGCTTGAACTCGATGTCCAGGATCTCGATGCCGAGGTCCGCGGTCCGGCTTCGTGCATTTTCGAGCACTTCCTCGCGGATGACGTTGCGGCCCGACTTGATCTCGTCAAGGAACGAGTTGTCCTCCTCCAGGGCCTCGCTCTGCTGGGGCGTGCGGTTGGTGCTGCGCACCACCTCGACCACGTCGTACTTGGCGATGGCGTTGCGGACCTCGCCGTCGAGGATGTCGTCCAGGCGGGTCTGGGCGCCCATCTCGTTCTTCAGGCGCTGGAAGTACTTCAGGGGATCGGTGATGCGCCAGCGGGCATAGCTGTCCACCGAGATGAAGCGCTTGTCGCGGGTGGGCAGTTCGTTGGGGTCGCCGTCCCATTCCAGGAACCGCTTCTCGAAGCGGTGCACCTTCTGGATCACGGGGATCTTGAACTTCAGGCCCGGCGTCATGATGGGATCGCCGACCGGCTTGCCGAACTGGGTGATGATGCATTGCTCGGGTTCGTTCACGACGTAGATGCCGCTCATGGCGATCAGCACCAGGACGACGACGGGGATGATGGTCAGGAGTTTCATGCTACTTGCCTCCTTCGGTCATCGCGCCGCCGAGGTTCAGCAGGGGCAGCAGCCCCTCGAGCCCGTCGTCGATCACGACCTTCTTCTGCACCTGGGGCAGCACCTGGTTCATGGTCTCGAGGTAGATGCGGGTGCGGGTGACCTCCGGCGCCTGCCGGTATGCTTCGTAAAGGGCGGTGAACAGGGCGGCGTCGCCCTGGGCCCGGTTGACGCGGTCAAGGGCGTAGCCCTCGGCCTCCTGGATGGTCTGAAGGGCGGCGCCCTCGGCCTTGGGGATCTCCCGGTTGTACTCGGACTGGGCCTGGTTGATGAGCTTCTCCTTCTCCTGCTGGGCCTCGTTGACCGCGTTGAAGGAGGGCTTCACCGGCTCGGGGGGATTGACGTCCTGCAGGACGACCTGGTCCACCTTGATCCCCGTCTCGTACCGGTCGCACAGGTCCTGAAGGCCGATGCTGACCTCCATGGCCACCTCGGCGCGCCCCACGGTCAACACCTCGTTGACGGTGCGGTCCCCCACCACGCGGCGCATCACGGCCTCGCTCATGTCACGGAAGGTCTCCTCCACGTTGCGGACCTGGAAGAGGTACTTGTAGGGGTCGACGATCCGGTACTGGACCACCCACTCCACCACGGCGGCGTTGAGGTCCCCGGTCAGCATGTTGGCCTCGTCCACGTAAGGTCGGGTCGAGTACTGGCTCTGGACTCCGGCCTTGACGGTCCGGAACCCGAACTCCTCCTTGAGCTGGCGCTGGATGGGCACCTTCATCACCCGCTCGAAGCCGAAGGGCAGCTTGAAGTGGAGGCCGGGATCGGCGCTGCGAACGTACTGGCCGAAGCGCAGGACCAGGCCGGTCTCCTCGGGTTCGATGGTGTAGAAGCTCGTGAACACCAGGATCAGCGCCACGAGCGCCATGGCCGCCAGCCGGATCAGGCCGAGGTTCACCGACGGCAGCTTGATCTCGGGGATCTGGGGGCCTTGCGGCCGGCCGTTGTTCAGGTCGTCAGACATCACGGTCACCTTTCGGACAGGTTCTCGGATAGGATTCGGGGGGAATCACCCTCGGGGGTACACTCTACACGCATTATCCCTGCGGGTCACCCCGGTTCTGAGATCTACACCTGATGCGGGCGGGGTATTCGGCAGCGAATCCCCCTCAAGGGACTCCCTTTTCCTCCGATCATTGGGGGGAACGGAAACCCGGCGGCCCAGGCCGTCAACGGAGGATGGACCATGGAAACCACCGCCATCAGAACCCAGGGCCTGACGCTGCCCAAACCTCCCGCCTGCTCATCCTGCCGGGAAGAGCGCCGGGTGGAAGACGAACCCAAGAGCAAGAACGCTCCCCACTGGCGCAGGGCCGAAGGCGACCGGCCGGGCCGCGCTCACCTGCAGCAGGGTCTGAAGCACCTGCTGCGGGATGTGCGCCACGACATCAAGGACGAGCTGAAGGATCTCGAGGAGGCCGGCAATCTCGATCCGGAGTACGCCGCCGCGGTCCAGGATCTGGTCCACGACTTCAGCAAGGACCTGAAGGACGTGTTCCACCAGGCCCGGGGCGGCCAGGCCTACGACCGGGACGCCGTCGTGGCCGGCATCGGCCTGGCCATGGCCGACCTGACCACGGGGCTGGCGGCGCTGAGGGAACAGCGGACCGAGCCCGCTCCGGCACCCGTGGTGAAGGATCCGGTGGACCTGCTGCCGGAAGAGGATCCCGGAGTCGCCATCGACGCGCCCGAACCTGGTTTGCTGCTGGACGCGCGGGCCTGATCCGCAGCTTGCCGAAAAAAGAGCCCGGGCCAGACGGTCCGGGCTCTTTCTTCGGTTCGGGCCGGGATCAGCGGACCAGGGACATCTTCCCGATCTTCACCAGATCGCCCGACCGCACCTCGTAGAAGTACAGACCCGAGGAGGCCGGCCGGCCGCCGCCGTCGGCGCCATCCCAGGTGACCTGGCCCGCGCCGGCGGGAGCCGGTTCGTCCTTCAGCTCCCGGACAAGACGCCCCTTCACGTCGTAGACCCGCACCGTGACCTCGCCC
>JAHJTW010000225.1 GCA_018829565.1 bacterium
ATGAAGCCGGCGCCGCCGGTGACCAGGACGGGGGTTCCGTTCAGACTCATGCGTGTCCCTTCCCCGCGGCGAGGATCTCCTCGTAGACGGCGACGGTTCTGGCGGCGATGGCATCGGGGTGGAAGTCGGCTTCCGCCCGGCTACGGGCTGCCCGGCTGAAGGAGAGTCGCCGTTGCGGGTCGTCGAGGATCCGCAGCAAGGCCGAAGCGATCCCCTCGACATCCCCGAACGGAACAAGGTACCCGCTCTTGCCGTCGGCCACAAGATCGGGCACGCCGCCGACTGCGGTGGCGACCACGGGCTTGCCGAGGGTCATGGCCTCGGCGATGGAGACCGGCGAGCTTTCCTCGACCGAGCAGAGGGCGAAGACCGCGCAGCCGGTGAAGGCCGCCTGCAACTCCTCGTCGGATACGAACCCCAGCATCTCCACGGCGCCCTGCAGGCCCAGTTCCCGGATGCGGCGACCGATCCGGTCTGCATATTCCCGATCCAGGACCTTGCCGATGATCTTCACCCTGGCGGTGGGGCGCTGCTTGCGCACCAGGGCCAGGGCTTCCACCAGGTGAAGCAAGCCCTTGCGGGGCTGGACGGCGGCCACCGAGAGGATGGTGTCGCTCTCGTCGGAGGTGGGCAGGGCGAAGAACTCGGGAGCGACGGGATTGGCGATGGGATAGAGCCTGGCCCGGGTCAAGGGGGCGATGGCCCGGGCGACGTAGTCGGCGATGACGAAGATGTGCCGGGATTCGGCCAGCAACCGCCGCTCGAGCCGGATGGTCGTGACGCGCCGCACCTTGCCCTTCAGCCCGCCGAACAGCACGACCTCCTTGTAACGGATGCCGTGGACGGTGGTGACCACCGGATAGCCGCTGCGGTGGGATCCGGCCACGTAGCGGCCGGTGCCGTGGGCATGGACGAGATCCGGGCCGATCTCCTTGAGCTTGGCGGCGATCCGCCGTTGCTCGAGAATGTGATCGGTCAGGTGGCCCAGGCGCGTCTGGCCGGGCAGGTAATGGATCCGGGCTCCCCGGAACTCGCCGGACCGGGGTCGGTCGAGCCCCTGGACGCAGGTCACCAGGTGCAGATCCAGGCCCGGGGTCGCGGCCAGGGGGGCAAGCAGGTTCTTGATGACGGCCTCGACGCCGCCCGGAATGCGGGCGGGGTCGAGGGGGAAGCTGCCGACCATGGCGATGCGCACGGTTCCCCCCGATCCTTGCGTTCTCAAGGATTCCCTGAACGGGCAAGTTCGGATTCCGGACCCAGGATCTTGACGAATTCGGGCCTGCCGCCCCAGACCGACTGGATGATCAGTTCCTTGACGTTGGCAGTGAAGTGGTAGGGGTCCTTGAAGTTGTCCCTGTTCCGCGTCATCTCGTTCTCGAACGCGAAATCGTAGGTGGTCGCCAGACCGGCCAGGTCGTCCCGGAAAGTCTGGCTTTCCTCCGCCAACCCGTAATCGAGGATCTTGTCCTGCAGATCCTTGTGGTTGGGGAAGATGATGAAGGTCAGGCCGATGCCTTCGGTCCGGCACAATGCGGCGATTTCACCGAGCTCCCGGCGGTAATCCACGGGATCCTGGTAATTGCTGAAGAAGACCCTGGTCGTCACCTCCAGCTGTTCCTTCCAGAACGCATCCTTGTCGCCCAGCGGTTGGCCGATTGCGGGAGGACGGCGCGTGATGGCAGACCAGAGGATGCGGCCGGCGGAGAGCGTGACGTTGGTGTTGACGAGGTAGATGAGCGGGTTCCTCTGGGCGGCGAGGACCTCGCTGACACGATCCTTCCGGGAGCTCCCGTTGTACGAATTGAGGTTGATCCCGAAATAGGCGTGCTCGATCCGGGTCGTCTGCCTGGCATAATGGAAGGTGTCGATGGCCTCGCGCAGGGATCCTCCGCCATAGGACAGGTTGAAGAATCCCCGGCCGGAGACTTCCTCGATCCTGTCCAAGGGCATGGACATCATCCGCGAATCGCCCAGCAGGATGTTGGGGGCGGGATCCTCCTTGAATCTGGTCATCTCCCACATGGCGTAGTTGAGCTTGAATGATATCTCCCGCTTGATCTCCTCGCCGAACGGACTGGGTCCGGGCAGGAAGTCGTAGGGATCCACCACGGCGATGACCACCGCGTAGAGCACGAAGGGCAGGGAGAACAACCCCAGTTTCCTGATCAGCAATTTGACTTCACCAAACATGACCGCTTCCTAGAACTGAAAGTAGATGAATTGCTGGGACATGTTGAAGGCGCCGAAGAACAGGATGGAACCGACCAGTCCGTAGTAGACCGCCCACCGCAAAACGACGGGCTTGGTCGCGAGCTGCGCCCTCAGGCTGCCCTTGCGCTGCAGGAATTCCGCCCCCTGGAGGACAGCGATGGAAAGGACGGCGATGATCAGTTCCTTCTGGGAGAGGCCGAGGCCCCGCAGGATCGCCTGCAGGATGGCGAAATCCCCGCTCAGGATGCTCACCAGGAAGGGGCCCACCCCGTCGAAAAGATGGGCCACCATGTGGAAGGCGTCCCTGACGCTGTTGGCCCGGAAGATCAGGAGGGCGAAATTGAAGACCGACATGGTGTAGGCGATGCCCAGGATCTTGTAGACCAGCTGTCCCTCCCTCAGCCCCACTGCTCCCTTCCATTTTTCCCGCACTCCGGAGGTCCAGGACTCGAGGACCAGGAAGATGCCGTGGACGGAACCCCAGATGACGTAGGTCCAGGCCGCCCCGTGCCAGAGTCCGCTGATGAAGAAAACCAGGAAGATGTTCAAGAGGGCCCGCGGCCGGCCCTTGCGGCTCCCTCCGAGGGGGATGTAGAGATAATCCCGGAACCAGGTGGAAAGGGAGATGTGCCACCTTTGCCAGAGTTCGCCGAGGGATTTGGCGAAGAATGGCCTCCGGAAGTTGGTCATCAGGTCGATGCCGAAGATCCGGGCCGTGCCGATGGCGATGTCTGAATATCCGGAGAAGTCGCAATAGACCTGGTAGGCGAAGAAGCAGGCGCCGAGGATGTATTCCACCCCTGAGAACTGGTAAGGATCATTGTAGATGGTCGAGACGATGACCCCCACCCTGTCGGCGACCACCACCTTCTTGAACATGCCCCAGAGGATGAGTTTCAATCCGTCCATGGTCCGGGCGTAGGAGAATTCGGCCCTGCGATAGAACTGGGGCAGGAGGTTGGTGGACCTTTCGATCGGTCCGGCGACCAGCTGGGGGAAGAACGAGACGTAGAGCGCGAAGATACCCAGGTGCTTCTCCGGCTCCTGCTTGCCACGATAGACCTCGATGGTGTAACTGAGGGTCTGGAAGGTGTAGAAGGAAATCCCCACCGGCAGGAGGACCCGGAAGTAGGGGATGTGGTACGACAGATCGAAGTGGGCGAAGACCGCCCGGGCGGAATCGTTGAAGAAGTTGAAATACTTGAAGGCGAAGAGGATGCCGAGATTCGAGACGAGGCTGAGGATCAGGTATTTCCGGCGCTTGGCCTGCTCGGGAGTCCGGGCCATGGCCAGGCCTGCGTAATAATCCACGAGGGTCGAGATCACGATGAGGATGATGTATTCCATCTTCCAGCACATGTAGAAGTAGTAGCTGGCGGCCAGCATGAACATCCAGCGCCGTCGGGGCGGCAGCAGGAAATAGAACATCACCACCAGCGGCAGGAAGATGACGTAGTGCAGGGAGTTGAAAAACACCTGGTCGTGCCTCCGACATTCCTTCCCGGTCCAGCGCCGGGTCCATCAAGCCCCCGGCGCCGATGCCGGGGGCGGAGTTCTAGTTCTGCCGGCCGCTAAGGCCCATCTCGGGGGTAAGGACCCGCTCCCGTCGCTGGATTCCCGGGTAAGGAAGCCCGTCCAGATCCCAGCCATTTCTCATCAACTGCAGGAGCACTTCCACGCTGGCCAGCCGGGCGGTCCAGCCCCAGTTCTGGCCGGCCTTCAACGTCTCCAATGCGCCGGGCCGGATGAATCCGTTGATCAGGCTGCCGGAGTGGAGGATGGCATCGATCTCCGGTTCCAGGATGGTCGCGAACCAGCGTTTCCAGTCCTCCAGGGGTTCCTCGGCCAGCTTGGTGAGGTACCGCCTCTTGATGTAGCGGGGGCCGTGCTTGAGCAGCCGGATGAGGTGGTACGCCGCCCGGTTCTCCTTCGTCCAGACCCACAGGGGGATGCCGTGCAGGGGCACCCTGGCCAGGGCCGGGTCGGTGCTCATCAGGTGGGCTTGCAGCACGAACTCCTTGAATCGCTCGTGGTCCAGGTACTTCGACAGGTAGATGGTGCTGTACTCGATCCGGTACGCCAGTTCGATGATGGCCCGGTCCCAGCCGGGAACCCGGAGCATGGCGTGGTCCCCGCCGACCTCCAGGTCGGCCGAAAAATAGCTCGGCAACAGGGTGTAGACCAGGTAGTTCAGGTAGCCGACGGAATCGGCGAGGCTGCCGTGCTCCTCGTTGAGCGACCGGCCGAGGTCGGTGATGTGGTCGTAGAAGTCTGCCGGGTGATCCCCGAAGGTCGCGGCGTATTCGGGCAGGGAGAACCGGATCTCCCCGGTGGCCAGGAACCGGCCCAGGTCGCCGCGCGCGTTGTTGTGGCCCCGGAACAGGATGTCCAGGGAGATTCCGCTCATGACGATGGGAGTCCGGGGTCGGTGCCTGTCCACGTCGCGGTAGACGTGGGGCAGCATGGCCCGATGGATCCAGGCCAGGCCGCCCGAAGACCAGACGACCTCGTAGATCAGACGCCGCAGGCTGGGTTCATAGGCCCTGTCGAAGTCGATGGTGCGGTGCGGCAGGTCCAGCAGCCGGGCCACCTCCGCCGCCTCCAGCTGGTCCGGACTGCCCGGGGTGCCGTAGGTGTAGGCGCTGTAATCGCGGTCCTTGGGCAGGTAGGCGAGGATGGTCCGCGTGTCGAGACCGCCGGAGAGGGCGAACTCGATGGGTTCCCGGCGCCCGAAGTAGCGGGGTGTCCGGTCCTGGAACACCGACTTGGCATGATCGATGGCATCCTTGCCCCTCAGGGGGGGGGCGACCTTGGTGAATCGCCGGCCATAGGGCTTGATCTCGAAGGTTCCGGATTCCAGATCGTGGACCAGGACCGATCCGGGCGGCATCCGCCTGGCGCCATCGAGGAAGGTGGCCTGGCCGGGCCAGTAGCCGAAGTACATGAACCTGTGGAACCACTCCTCGTCCAGACGTCCGGGGGCCCCGAGATGGAGCAGGGAGGGAAGATTGGTTCCGAACAGGAGGGAATCCCCGGCGGGGTAGTAGAACAGGGGCCGGTAGGCGAAATGGTCGCCCACCAGATGGAACCGGTTGCGCTTCTTGTCGAACAGGGCCAGGGCGAAATGGCTGTCGAACCGGTCGAGCCAGGCGTAGGACCCGTTCTCGATCCCCATCCCGATCTCGTCCCAGGGGATGGACTCCTGGTCGATAAGGTCGCCGGCGAAGGCGCAGACGAGGTCCTCGTCCTCGAAGAGGTAGGGGCCGGCCAGGGGAGCCGCGGGGAGGGGAGCAGCCGCAAGGAAGAGATGCGGGGAATCGTGGACGAGGGTCTCGCAGGCGCCCAGGCGGTCGAGCGTCCCTGTGGCCTTCTTCCTGTCGATGGTCTCGGAGAATCTCCGGCCTACCGCCCCGCAAAAACCAGGCATGGGTTCCTCCTCCCGGCTGGTCGCACCTCACCTCTTCCGTGGATCCCCTGGTTGCGGGAATCATCCTCCGTATTCGGCAATCGAAGCCTGAACCTGAGCGCCCTCCGTCCGGGTCAGGATCTGCGGTTGCGGACCCTGGCCAGGATCTCCAGACCGCGTTCCCAGCTCCTTGCGTAGAAGTCAAGAATGCTGCGCCAGGGGGCGACGTAGGGCAGATAGACCGGCGCCAGGCGGTTGAGATAGGCCTGGGCGGCAGCCTTGCTGGCCAGGAGGATCACCGTGTGGGCGACGATGATCCCGTCGAGCCCGCCGAGCTTCATCCCGCCGTACAGGGCGGGGGGAAGGAGGACCAGCATGATGACGTTGATCTTGAGGGTGACGTCGTTGCGGTCCATGGCCCGGAGCACCAGGGTCGAGTTCAGGATCAGGGCCAGGGTCCCCAGGGTGTTGATCCGGAAAATGGAGACCGCATCGGCGTACTCGGATGTGAACATGAGGTGGACCAGGGGCTTGGACACGATCAACAGGACGATGGCGATGGGCAGCCCGACCCCGTACATCGTGCCCTGGACCTTGTCCCAGAGTATGCGCACCCCGTCCCAGTCGTCCTTCTTGACCAGCAGGGCGAACTGGCTGAGGGCCACCGCGGAGATCGATTGCCCGAAGAACTGCAGGATCGGGATCTGCTTGAGGCCGGCCGCGTAGACGGCGTAGGTCTCCAGATCGTAGTTCCGGGTGACCGTCATTTCATGGAACTTCAGGGCGAGGGTGCCGATGGCGCCCCCGATGCCCAGCACCATGCCGTAGCGGATCTGATCCCTGATGCCGAAGAAATACCGCTCGGATCTGAATCCGTGGATCTTGAAATGGACGTAGGCGATGCCCACCACGAGGGCCAGTCCCCGGGCGATGATCAGGGCCAGGAAAATGGAGTCGAGGGACCGGAACTTGAAGGCGGCCAACAATGTCGCGATGCTGGCGATGATTTCCCTGAGGATCGTCAAGACGCTTGCCTCGATGATCTCATTGCGTGCGGAGAAGTAGGAAACCAGGGCTACGTTGAGCATCATCAGCATGGAGTACACGGCCATGTACCAGAAATACCTGGTGATGATGGCCATGCCGAGTTCATGGGCGACCTGGTCCCTGAAAACCCAGACCACTGCATAGGCCAAACTGTAGATCAGGACGTTCAATAGCAGGCTATTGACCAGGTATCCTCCCGCATTCTGCTTGTCCCGGGGGACGAAGTAGAACATGGACTGGATGATGCCCATCTGGAACAGGGTCTGGATGAGGACCTCGAGCAGAAAGAACTGGTTGTAGGCCCCGAAATCCTCCTTGGAGAGGATGCGGACCAGGAAAACGGGCAACAGGATGCGGATTCCGTAACCGAAGACCTTGGACAGGAACAGGTAGATCGAATTGCTGAGCATGCCGGTCCATGGGGTTGGGCGAAAGGATGAAGGAAGCCGAGGATCCGGGGGTGATTGTAAGTCCCGGTCAAGCCGCCTGCAACTTGAAATCCGGATTCCTGGATGCAGGGCATGTGCCAATTTTCTCATTGGCAAAGAGTTGGGAGGATGGTCTTCGGGCCGGGCGGGGATGGGAAAAGGGGAGAATTTTTGTAATCAACGGCCACGGAAAGCCGATAATGGGCCTGGAATCCTCGTCGGAGGCGGTTATCTTGAACCGGATCCCGGCCTCTCCGTAGCCGTCGGCCGGCGGTTTGTCCAGTCTGCATTCCACAGGGGTCGATCCTTGACCATGAAGTGTGCATTCATCGTTTCGCCCAGCTATTCGGGGTCCACCCTCCTGTCGATCCTGCTGGCGCACCATCCGGACCTCGTCACCCTCGGGGAGTTCCTGGACAACCAGGCCAGACGGTTCCGGGAAGGGGAGGGTGATTTCTGCTCCTGCGGGGCCAAGCTGGACGCCTGCCCCTACATGTCCGACCTGTCGGGGCGGATCCACGCCAAGGGCATCCCCTTCACCGTGGATTATCCCGACACGGCTTTCCTGTGCGGTGACGGCCTGCCGGGCAAGGTCCTGCGGGCCTACGTGCGTGGTCCGCTGTTCGAGGCGGCGCGTCGCCTCGCCATTCCCCTGTTGCCCTTGGCCAGATCCACGGTGGCCCGGGTGGTGGACCGCAACACCAAGGTCATCGCTTCGATCCTGGAGAAGGAGAACGCCAAGGTCTACCTGGACAGCGCCAAGAACAACAACCGGGTGCTCTATTTCCATCGCTACGCCCCGCGCATGGAGGTCAAGGTCATCTGGCTGATCCGGGACGGCCGGGGCGTGGTGACGTCCATCCGGCGGCACGCGAACTGCGACACAGCGACCGCGATCGACAAGTGGGTCACGACCCAGACCAGCGTCATCCGCACGGTCAAGTACCTGCCTCGGGCCAACGTCCTCACCATGCGGTACGAGGACCTTTGCACCCGCCCCGGCGATGCCCTCGCCGAGGCCTGCAGGTTCCTGGGACTGGACCCGGCCCAGTTGCCCGAGTCCTACAGCGCCGAGGGACTGCACCTCACAGGCAACAACATGCGTCTGAAGGGGTTGGGGGAGATCCGCATCGACGAGCGCTGGAAGTCGGCCCTGGACGACGGGGATCTCGCCCTGTTCGCCGCCAGGGCGGGCGCCCTGAACCGCGAACTCGGCTATGGAGAGTAGGGGTCGTTGACCATGCTCGGTCCCCTGTCACGCATGCTGTTGAGAGCCTATCGCCCCGGGCGGATGTCCGCCCTGGACCGGTTGCTGCCGGCCCAGTGGGTCGCGCCTGCCGGTCAGGTCGAGGTCTCGGCGAGCCTGGTGGGCGACCTGTTGCGTCACGCCTGCATGGCGGTCCCCTTCTACCGGGAGTTCGCGCGGGAGCAGGGACTCGATCCCTCGCGCCTGACCCCTGCCGATCTTCCCCGGTTCCCCCTGGTGGACAAGCGAATCCTGCAGGACCGGCCCGACCGCTTCCTGGACTCCGGCGCGCCCCCCGAGGATCTGGTCCCCAACTTCACTGGAGGGTCGTCGGGCGTCCCCTTCCGCTTCTTCAGCGACCGCCGGGCCCTCGAGGAACGCAAGGCCAACGACATGCGGGGGCGGACCTGGACCGGCTGGAAACCGGGCGACAAGCAGGCCGTCCTGTGGGCCCATCCCCGGGACAACCGGGAGTCGAGATCCCTGCGCGGCCGGGTGCTGGCGACCTACGTCCATCGCACCCGTACCCTGAACGCCTACGACATGGATGCCGCAACGATCGAGGCCTTCCACCGGGAATTGAAGGCCTACCGGCCGGCCATGATGCTGGGGTTCTCGTCCTCGCTGGCCTTCCTGGCCGAGTACCTGACCCGTCATGGCCTCGACTTGCCGGCGCCCCGGGGAATCATCGCCAGCGCCGAGACCCTGACCCCCGAACACCGGGCGGCCATCGAGGCGTGCTTCGGGTGCAAGGTGCTGAACCGGTACGGGTCCCGGGAATTCGGGGTCATGGCCCAGCAGTGCGAGCAGGTCGGCGGGCTGCACGTCTTCACGGATCAGGTCCATCTGGAGATCCTGCGTCCGGACGGCGCGCCCTGCGCTCCGGGCGAGCGCGGGGAGATCGTGGTGACCGATCTGCTGAACCGCGCCATGCCCTTCATCCGCTACCGGACCGGGGACGTGGCCGTGCCTGGCGAAGGCGCCTGCCCCTGCGGCCGGGGGTTCCCCTTGCTGGCCTCGGTGGAGGGGCGCACGTCGGAACTGCTGGTGGGCCGGAACGGGAAGTTCTACTCCTGCCTGGGACCGCGCTTCTTCGGCCACGACATCGAGGGGATCGGTCAGATGCAGGTGCTCCAGGAGTCCCTGGATCTGGTCGTCCTCAAGATCGTCCGGGGTCCGGAGTGGACCGACGAGAACGTAGGGAAGCTCACCGGTCGCCTGGCCGACCTTCTGGGCGGGGTGGCGGTGGAGTTCGTCTACGTGGACGCCATACCGCCGGCTCCTTCGGGGAAGTTCCCCTTCACCATTTCGAAGGTCTCGCCATTCGGGGGCAGGTGATGCCGGGCTGAGTCCTGAGTTTGATGGTTTGTTTTCCCCTTGGGCCGATGAATCAAATCCTGGCTTTCCCCGCCTTGACTTTCCCGCGCCCTATGGGCCTCTTTGCGATTCAACACGAGTAGTCCCTTCATGTTGGGCACCTCCATGAAGGGGACATTGTCTCATTGCAGTTGAAGTGGACATCGTCTCATTGCTAACACACCCGGTCCCATCCGGCGTTGACGGGATCGGCCCCGCTGCATTACTTTCCCCGCGCACTCCGGTCCGCACACCCCGGGAGGAATCCTTGAAGATCTGGTTCGACGCCGACAACGGCCCCCATGTCCTGATCATGCGTCCGCTGGCCATGGAACTGGACCGGCGGGGACACGAGATCCGGTTCACCGCCCGAGACCGGACCAGCACTTGCGAGCTCCTCGATCTCTACGGTTTCGATTACCTCAAGGTGGGCGGATCTTACGGGGCGGGAATGTCCGGCAAGGTCAAGGGAACCCTTGGCCGGGCCTGGTCCCTCACCAAGGCCATGAGGGGGGAGAAGGCGGCGGTCAGCTTCGGACACGGTTCGCGGGCCCTGCCCATAGCGTCGAGGCTGCTGGGCGTCCCCACGGTGACGATGTACGACTACGAGTGGGTGGACGCTCGCCTCTTCAACCGGTTCTGCCGCACGATCCTGCTGCCCGACTCCATCACCCTCGACCGCTGCGGGGAAGCGGGGATCTCCCGCGCCAAGGCGAGGCGCTATCCGGGTTTCAAGGAGGAGTTGTACCTGGGAGGCAAGGACCTGGATACGACGATCCCCGGGGACCTGGGTCTTGATCCGGACGGGATCAGCGTGCTGCTGAGGCCCCCCGCCACGACCGCCCACTACCACAATCCCGAGGCCGAGATCATCCTCGACGTCATCCTGAAGAGGCTGGCCGCGATGCCCGGCGTCCAGCTCGTGTTCCTGCCCCGGACCCCCGATCAAAGGGAGCTCCCGGTGAAGGCCGGCATCCGGCGGGTCATCATCCCCACCAAGGTCTACGACGGTCCCAGCCTGGTGGCCTGCATGGACATGGTCCTCAGCGGAGGAGGGACCATGACCCGGGAGGCAGCCATCATGGGGGTTCCTTCCTACAGCTTCTTCCGGGGGCGGAGCGGCATGGTGGACGAAGCGCTCGCCGCGTCGGGACGTCTGACCATGATCGACACTCCCGAGGCTGTGGAGGGCAGGCTGAAGGTCGCCAGAAAGCCGGGGGCGGTCACCCAGCCGGATCCCGCCCCCCTCGTCGGTTTCATCTGCGATGCGATCCTGGACGCAGCCGCGGGCCGTCAGGCCAGGTAGTCCTCGAGCACCTTGACGATCCTCGGTGCCGTCCGGCCGTCCCACAGGTCGGGGATGCGCCCCTGCTTCCATTTCCCCTCGACGATGCGCTGTACCTGATCCGCCAGGGTCTCGACGGTGGCCAGTTCGTTGGTTCCCTGCTCGATGGTCACCGGCCGCTCCGTGTTGGGCCTCATCGTCAGGCAGGGGATGCCCAGGTAGGTCGTCTCTTCCTGCAAGCCACCGGAATCCGTCAGGATCATGCGGCTGTGGAGGACGAGATTCATGAACTGGTAATACCCCAGGGGCTCGATGAGTTGCACCTGCGAGGCGTCGAGGCCGCAGCGGGCGACCAGGTCGTTCCGCTCCATGACCGCCCTTGTCCGAGGATGGACCGGGAAGAGCAGGGGCATCGGCACGGCCGTCAGAACGTTGAAGATCTTCTCGAGCGTGGCGGGATCGTCGACGTTGGATGGTCGATGGAGGGTGACCACCCCGAACTCTCCGGACTGGACTCCGAACGCCTTGAAGGCGCCCAGATCCCGGGCCTTCTCGATGGACCGCACGAGGCTGTCGATCATGATGTTCCCGACCAGGTGGATCTTCCCGGCGGCAACGCCTTCTCCCAGGAGGTTGGCGTCGGCGTCGGGCGAGGGTGTGAACAGGAGATCGGCGATGGCGTCGGTCATCAGCCGGTTGATCTCCTCGGGCATGGTGCGGTCGCGACTCCGGAGTCCAGCCTCCACGTGGGCGACGGGGATGTGGAGCTTGGCGGCCACCAGGCTCGTTGCCATGGTGGCGTTGACGTCGCCGACGACCAGGACCAGATCCGGCCTCTGCTGCAGGCAGAGGTCTTCGTACTTCAATAGGACTCCGGCGGTCTGCTGGGCGTGCGACCCGCCGCCGACACCGAGGTGGACGTCGGGCGCGGGCAGACCCAGGTCCTCGAAGAACACGTCGGACATGTTCTTGTCGTAGTGCTGCCCGGTGTGGATGAGGACGGGGTCCAGCAGGTCCGAACCCCCGCTCATGGCTCGCCACAGCGGGGCGATTTTCATGAAGTTGGGTCGGGCGGCGGCGATCAAGTGGATTTTCTTTGTCACGGCGGGTCCTTTCCCGGTCCAGATAATGCCCCGGGGAAGGTCTCGGCCTCTCCCGGCTCTCAGCTAGATTTCGACAGCGCCGCGCCGGAGCTTACCGGAATTTCCCATCAGGGCGCCTTGCCGTCGCTGTCGGCCAGATGGGCGCAGAGGGCGCGGAACAGCCACGCCTGGGACCAGCGCATGTGAATGATGGGCTGGGCGTAGTACCGGTGCTTCTGGAACCGGAACCCCCCGCGGCGCTCGTCCCAGAGCTCGGCCACGGCGCGGTCCAGAATTGCGGCCGCGAAGGCGGGTCCCGAGGGGTCGAATCTTTTCAGTCGCAGGAAGGTCAGGGCGCCTTGGGCGAAGCTGTGGGGGTCCAGGGGGTAAAGGCTGGTGGCGTAGTACCGGGGCGTCCCGTCTTCGAGGAAGAGGCGGGACCGGTAATAGGCCAGACCCTCGCGCAGGCGGTCATCCCATCGGTCGGTCCTGAGCAGCCCGGCTATGCGCTCGATGGTCTCCAGGTTGAATCCCGTGTGGAGGTTGTCGATCCACTGCCAGTGGTCGGCCTCTCCGTAGATCCAGGAGCCGTCCTGGGCCTGACGGGCCATGACCCAGTCCACCGCCCGGCCGGCCAGTTCGCGCCACTCGTCGGCCCGCTCCGGGGCATGCGCGGCGGTCTGGGCCAGGATGCGGGCCCCGAAGAGGGAGGCATTGAACACTCGGGTCCGGTCCCCTGGGGAGTAGCTGAAGCACAGGCCGGTGTCATCCTCGTGGCGGTGCAGGTGGTCGGCGACGAAGGCCCCGGCGGCGGCGGCCACCGCGGGATAGGCCGGGGACCCTGACAACTCGAGACCGTCCAGGGCGAAGCTGGTCGCCACCACGGTGGGGAAGAATGCAGGTTGGAGAAAGGCCTTCGACTGCCAGGGAAAGTCGTAGCCCCAGCCGAGGGCCGCGGGCAGGGCCAGACGCCCGCAGGCCACTTCGGCGGCCGCCCCCGGTCGGGGGCGGCGTTCGGGAAGGGCAGGCGATCCGTCCGGTCGCGAGGCCAGGCCTATCAGGGCGTCGCCCAGCCAGGCCTGGGCGTCGGCGGTGTCGCCGAGCCCCGGCCAGGCGGCGGCGCCCTGCAGCACCAGGGCAAGCCCCTTGGGGTTCAGTCCGGGAGGAATGCGGAGCGCCGGGCGCAGGTCCACCGGGGACCGCTTGACGGCCTGGATGACGGCCAGTCGCAGCAGGCGCGAGCGCACCAGCAATGGTGCGAGCAGACGGCTGTTGAGTCCGTCATAAGGATCGCTGCCGCGGAAGCCTGCTCCTTCCAGGCGGTCCCAGACCCGTCGGGTGACGGTCGCCAGGCGATCCGGCTGGATCTCACCGCCCATGCCGGTCCAGTTCCCCGAGGTCGACGGCCTCGGTCCGGCCGCTGCGGAGGGCGTCGAGGATCTTCAGGGTGGCGAGGGTCGTGGCCAGCTGGGAGGTGGCCGAGATGGGAGCCGTCCCGCTCTCGATCCCGTCGAGGAACGCGATCACTTCCTCTTTGTGCCCCTTGCCGCTGCAGCGGATGGTCCGGGACTTGCCCGAAGTGAAAAGGCTGACCTTCTGGAAGTTGTGGATCACGGCGGCACGGCCGGCGCCCAGGATCTCGAACTGCTCCTTGGGCATGCCGGACGGACCCTCGGCGAAATAGCCGATCGAACCCACCGACCCGTCGGCGAACTTCAGGCTGATGACGACGTTGTCGTCGGGCTTGATTTCCTGGTTGTCCGTGGCGATGCACATCGCCGAGACGGCGACCGGATCGGCTGCGCACATGAACTGCATCAGGTCGACGAAGTGGCAGACTTCTCCCAGGATGCGGCCCCCGCCCTCGACCGGATTCTGGGTCCAGTGGTTCCGGGGAATGTGGCCCGCGTTGATGCGGTACATCATGGTCAGGGGGGCCCGGTTCGCGCCGAAGTGCCGCTTGGCGTGGACAGCCGCGGGGCTGAACCGACGGTTGAATCCCACCTGCAGGATGGGGCCGGGGCCCTGCTTCTCGAGGTCTTCCAGGGTGGAGGCGATTTCTCCCAGCTGCTCCAGGGTCAGGCACAGCGGCTTCTCGACGAAGACGTGCTTCCGGGCCCGCAACCCGGCCAGGGCCAAAGGCCCGTGCTGGTCGTGACGGGTCGCCACGACCAGGGCGTCGGTTCCCTCATGGGTGGCGACGGCTTCGGCCGAATCGACGGCCTCGGAGAATCCGTTGCGGCGGCCGATGTCCGTCGCGGTCAATCCGGTCCGGGTGAAGATGGGACCCAGGACGGTACGCCGGTCATCGCGGAAGGTGGGAAGCAGGAAGGTCTGGGCGAAGTTGCCCGCACCGGCGAAACCGATTCCGATCTTGCCGGCCGTCTTGGCCCTCCCCTCCAGAGGGATGGTCCGGGGCTGAGTACGGCGTTCCGCGGGATATTCCACGAGAATGCCGCAGTAGGGCTCGCTCCGGGCGGCGATCATCTCGTAGGCCTTGGGGGCGTCTTCGAGAGAGAAGCGGTGGGTCACCAGGGGCAGGGGATCGAAGGAACCCGCCGCCATCATGTCCAGCACGGCTTCCATGTTGCGGCCCTCGGTCCAGCGGACGAATCCGTAAGGGTAGTCAAGCCCGCTTTCCTCGTAGAGGGGATCGTAGCGGCCGGGCCCGTAGCTGCAGGACACCGAGAACCGGAGTTCCTTCTCGTAGTAGTCGGGTCGGGGCAGGTCCATGCCGACGGCGCCGACCACGACAACCCGACCCCTCTGCCTGCAGACCCGGCCGGCCATGGCCACGGGATCGTTGCTCGATGTGGCCGCGCAGATCAGCACGGCGTCGATGCCGGCGCCTCGAGAGAAATCCGCCGCCATGGCCTCGACGGGATCGGTCCCCAGCCGGGCGGCCAGGTCGGCGACTCCCAGGCGGCGGGCGCGGTCGACGGCGTCGCCGGCGATGTCCGTGGCGAAAACCCGGCAGCCTCCGGCCTTCAACAGCTCGCATGCCATCAGTCCGATGGCCCCCAGGCCCACGACCATGACGTTCTCGCCCAGAGTAGGTTCGGCGAGCCTGATGCCCTGCAGGGCGATGGCGGCGAGCGTGGTCATGGAGGCCGCGTCGGGGGCCACTCCCTGGGGGACCTTGACCACGAGATTCACCGGGACGACGACTTCTTCGGCGTGGTTGGCGTAGCCGCCGCCGGCGCAGGCCACCAGGTCGCCTATTCCAAACTTGTCGATCCCGGGCGCGACCTCGACCACCTCTCCGGCCAGACTGTACCCCAGAGGCTCGGCGCCGCTGAGCTTGTCCCTGACCTTCTGGATCGTGGCGGCCAGGCCGAGCTGGCCCACCATGCCGAGGACCAGCTTGACCTGGTCGGGCTTGGCCCGGGCCTTGCCGATGAGGGATTTCTTGCCGGTGACGATCTTGTTGCCCTCGGTCCCCGGGCTGATGGCGGAATACAGGGTCTTGACGCGAATACAGCCCTCGGCCAGGAGGGGGGCGGGGGTCTCCAGAAGGCGGACCGATCCATCCTTGAGCGTCTGGGCGATGATCTTCACGGCGAATCCTTTCGGGTAAACCTGAAAACGGGCCGCGGGAGAGCCAGATGGTCCCATCGGATGGACCGGATCGGAGTTGAGCACAAAAATAGCCGATTCCCACCGGGGATCAATGGCAACTTCCCCCGGCCACCCTTCAACCGGTCCCCGGATGGAGGCGGAAACCGGAACTGGGTGGACTCAGGCTTTCGTTGGCTGTATCTTGTTTTGCCGTTGGACGTTATGTGAGGGATGGCGGCCATCCGCCTTCCCCTGTCCGTGGAAAGGATCCCCGTGGACCTCGCCCCGCGGCGGTTCAAGCTGGATGTCGCCCCCTTCATCCATCTCTGGCAGGCCATCGGACCCACCCGGCCCGAGCGGTCGGGTGCTGTACAACGGATTTCCCCCTGCTGATCGAGGCGATCCGGCGGACAAAGGCGGCGGACCTGATCGATGAAGGCGCCCTGGCTTTTCCGGGCCGGATCGACGAGATCCTGGAGTTGCTGGACGATCCCGACCTGCGGGTGCGGATGGGGGAGATCGGCAAGCGCTGATTCCGCCGCGGACCTATTTCCCCAGCGCCAGGTCATACGCCGCGACGAAGGCCGCGATCGTCCTCTTTTCCGAATCCTCCGCAACGCCGGGTTCGGGCCGAGATCCCTGCAGGACCTCCACCAGCCTGGCCGCCAGCGCTTCGTGATCTCCCACCGGGAAAACCGCCACGCCCGCCGGGCGGAACCCCACGTCGCTCGCCACCACGGGCAGGCCCAGGGTCAGGGCCTCGCGCACCGCGATGGAATCGCCGTCGCTCAGGGTCGGCCGGACGAAGACGTCGCTGCGCCGCAGGGCCTCGGCCACGTTGGGGAAGGGCTCGGGAATCAGGGAGTGGTCCAGCAGGCCCAGGTCTCGTCGCAAGTCCATGATGCTCTCGGTATAGGCCGCGTTCCCGGACTTGAAGGCGATGATCAGCGCTCCGGCGCGGGGCAGTGCCCGGCGCATGATCACGGTCGCCCTCAGGAAGACGTCGATCCCGTAGGGAGGGTTCATGGCCCCCACCAGGGTCACCACCGGTTCGTGGCCGGCGATGAAGGATTCCACCTCGGGCGGCAATTCCTTGCCGTCGCCGCCGTGGGGGACGTAGCGCAGGTCGTTGGCGATGAACACGGCGTGGCGGACGCCCAGCTCCCGGCATAGGTCGGCCAGCTCGGGAGTCACGGTGGTGACCACATGGGCGAGCTTCAGGATCAGGCGGCCCAGGCGGCGGGACCGGCCCGTCCCCAGCTTGGCCATCAGATCCCCGGCGTGCAGGGTGATCACCGTGCGCTTGCCCGCCAGGCGGCAGAAGGCCATGACGATGCCGTTGCCCACCAGGTTGGCGAAGTTCACCGCATGGCAATGGACGACCTTCTCTTTCGAGACCATGGCCTTCAACCCCAGCCACTTGAAGAACAGCAGACGCCCCATGCGTTCTCCCAGCCCCCCCTGCCGGTCCCCGACCATGGTGTTGAGGATGCGGCAGCGCAGGCCGGCCTCCTCGAGGGCGGGGATCAGGCGGCGCAACATCGCCGCCGTTCCGCCGATCACGGGGGGGTAGGGTCCCACGAACAGGATGGGTCCGGGCAGGGACGGTCTGGGGGCTGTGCGGTCCTTTTCCATCATGACCTCAGGGCAGGATCTCCAGGAAACGGTCCACGGTGTGGTCGAGTCCGTGGCGGGCGAGCACGTGGGCGTGGCAACGGGCCGCCATGGCGGCATACCGCGAGGGGTCTTCGAGCAGAGCGTCCATGCGGGCCGCCAGTTCCCGGGGGTCGTCCACCACGATGCCGAGATCCCCTCCGGTCACCGCGCCGTCCGGATCGATCTTGAGGGAGCAGGCAGGAATGCCGCGGGACCAGGCGTAGAGGAAGCCGTTCGGGAATCCTTCCCAGTCCGCGGTGTTCAAGAATATTCTGGCCTCCTTGTAGATCTCGCCCACCCTGTCGGGCGGCACGAAACCCCGGAACTCGACGTTGGGCAGCAGCTTCAGTTGATCCATCAGCCCCTGGGAATAGGTCCGGTCCGGCCCCGGCCCGCCCACCACCAGGAACCGCCGCCGGGGCAGCATCCTGACCATGTCGATCAGGACGTCCGCCCGCTTCTGGACCTTGAAGGAAGCGACCCAGCAGAAATCGAAGGGGGCGTCGTGCCGGGGCCCCTCGAAGGGCGGCACGAGGATGCCGTTGGGAATGACGGGGGCCTGCTTGCCGAAGTTCTCCAGGAACAGGTCATGTTGTTCCTGCGACTGGACGGTGATCCGGTGGGCGAGGTTGACGCTGACCAGGTAGAGGCGGCGGAAGACCGGTGA
>JAHJTW010000226.1 GCA_018829565.1 bacterium
ACGCCTTCTACCAGGGGTACCTGGCCTCGCCCGACCGCCCTGACGAGGTGCTCTACTTCGCCGCAGCTTCCTACCTGCTGGCCGAACAACCCCGCGAGGCGTTTCCCCTGCTGGCCCGCCTGACCAGCGGCGAGCTGGGCACGGTGGACCTGAAGTGGTACCAGGGTCTGGTTGCGGCGGTGGCCGCCATGGAGCAGCCGGAGCTGGCCGAGCCGGCCATGACCCGCATGCTGGCCCAGTTCCCCGACGATCCCGAGGCCTGGTACCTGCAGTACCAGTGGCAGGCCGCCCGCCGCGACTTCCGCAGTGCCGCGGTGGCCCTGTCCATCGT
The DNA here is from genome assembly GCA_018829565.1 of bacterium. Classification (GTDB taxonomy): domain Bacteria; phylum Krumholzibacteriota; class Krumholzibacteriia; order LZORAL124-64-63; family LZORAL124-64-63; genus JAHJTW01. Next base: position 332 of record JAHJTW010000226.1, read on the forward strand.
GGGCTTCCTGCGCCCCCTGAGCGAGGCCGAGGAGCAGCAGCTGGGCGACCTGTTCAGCCTGGTCCAGGTGCCCCACCTGGCCAGCCGCTACTACCGCGCCGGCATGGGGGAGGTGGCCACGGCCGAGCAGTTCGAGCGCCTTACCTCATCACTGGTGGCCGCCCACGAGATCGACGAGGCGCTGGCCGTCCTGCAGACGGCCCTGGCCGCGCAGGAGACCCCGCGATTGATCTCGCTGCTTGGAGACATCCAGTACCTGCGCAAGGATTACGAGGCGGCGATGGCCGCGTTCGTGCGGCTCTCCGAGCTCGAGCCCGAACGGGGCCGGGCTTGGCTGATGCAGGGGTACTGCGCCCTGGAGCTGGGTCGCAGGGACGAGGCCCTGGACCTGCTGGCCCGGGCGTCGAACTACGAGGATCAGGCGGAGATGGCGCAGCTGCTGATCCAGCGGGCGCTGAGGATGTAGCTACTCGGTTCTTATCGGCTGGTCCGGTTGGCCCTTCCCGTCCACGCTCTCGAGGATCACTTCCAGCGCCCGCCACGGCAGCGTGGCGCACTTGACGCGGGTGGGGAAGTCCTTCACGCCCCCGAACACCGCCAGCTTGCCCAGCCCCTCGGGGTCGGGGGTCTTCTCGCCGCTGGTCAGCATCTCGATGAACTCGTCCAGGATGCCGCGGATCTCCTCCACCTTCCGTCCCTTGAGCACCTCGGTGAGCATGGAGGTCGACGCGGTGAAGATGGCGCAGCCCTCTCCCTCGAAGCTGAGATCCTCGATCACCCCGTCCCGCGCCTTGGCGTAGAGCGTCAGCTTGTCCCCGCACAGGGGATTGTAGCCTTCGGTGTGGCGGCATTCGGCCCCGTCGTTGCACTCGTGGATGACCCGCTTGTTGCGGGGGTGCCGTCCGTGGTCCAGGACCAGCTGCTGGTAGAGGTCGCGCAGGTCGCTCATGCTGCGAAGAACTCCTTCACGCGCTGCAGGCCTGCGGCCAGGGCGTCGAGGTCGCCGCGGGTGTTGTAGATGCCCAGGCTGGCGCGCGTGGTGGCCGGCACGCCGAACCGCTCCATGACCGGCTGGGCGCAGTGGTGGCCGCTGCGCACGGCGATGTTGTCGGCGGCCAGGAAGGTGCCGATGTCGTGGGGATGCACCCCTTCGAGAACATAGGAGAACAGGCTGACCCGTTCCGGCGCGGTCCCGATCAGACGCAGGCCAGTGATCGAAGCCAGGACCTGTTCTCCATGCTCCTGCAGGGCCCGCTGGTGGCTCTCGATGGCCTCCCAGCCGATGGCCTCGACGTACTCGATGGCCGCACCGAGGCCCACGGCCCCGCCGATGTTCGGGGTGCCCGCTTCGAACTTCTGGGGCGCCGGCGCGAAGGTGGTGCCGCTGAAGCTGACCGAGCGGATCATGTCGCCGCCGCCCTGGTAGGGGGGCATGGCTTCGAAATGCTCCAGCTTGCCGTAGAGGGCGCCGATGCCCGAGGGGCCGTACAGCTTGTGCCCCGAGAAGGCGTAGAAGTCGCAGCCGATCTCCTGCACGTCCACCGGCATGTGCGCCACGGCCTGGGCCCCGTCCACGAGCACGGGAACGCCCTGGGCATGGGCGAGGCGGGTCATCTCCCTGACGGGGTTGACCGTGCCCAGGGCGTTGGAGACGTGGGCGAAGGCGGCGAACTTCGTGCGCGGGCCGAGCAGCCCGGCGAAGGCCTCGAGGTCCACCACTCCCCGGTCGTCGATGGGGGCGACCTTCAACTCGGCCCCGGTCTCCGCGCAGAGCAGCTGCCAGGGCACGATGTTCGAATGGTGCTCGAGGTGGGTGATCAGGATCTCGTCGCCGGGGGCCAGCCGGGGCCTCGCAAAGCTGCGGGCCACGAGGTTGACGGCCTCGGTGGTCCCCCTGACGAACACGATCTCGCGGTCATCGGACGCATTGAGGAACCGGCGGACGGCCGCGCGCGCGCCCCCGTACCGGGCGGTCGCCGTCTCGCTCAGCTTGTACACGCCGCGGTGGATGTTGGCGTACTCGAAGGCCTCGAAGTGCCGGACGGCGTCCAGAACCTGGTGCGGTTTCTGGGCGCTGGCCGCGCTGTCCAGGTAGACCAGGGGTTTGCCGTTCTCCGTCACAGCGAAGACCGGGAAGTCCCCCCGCCAGGGACTGGTGGTCCCCGAAACGGGCGCGGCGGTTTCGAGCGATTCCTTCATGGGTGTACCCAGTCCTCCCGGCTTCCGGTCACAGGCCCCGGTCCAGCTTGGCGCGGACCGCAGCGATCAGTTCGTCCCTCAGTGCGGGGACCTCCACCGGTTCGACGACCTCGCCGGCGAAGGCGTACGACAGCAGGTTCCGCGCCGTGGCCTCGTCGAAGCCCCGGCTGCGCAGGTAGAACACCTGGTCTTCGCCCAGCTGACCGGTGGTGGACCCGTGGCTGCACTTGACGTCGTCCGCGTAGATCTCCAGGCGAGGGATGCTGCGGCTGACGGCATCCTCGCTCAGCAGCAGGTTCCGGTTGGTCTGGAAGGCCTGGGTCTGCTGCGAATCGCGGGCCACCTTGATCATGCCGTCGAACACGCCCTGGCTCCTGCCCAGGAACAGGCCCTTGTAGAGCTCGTCGGTCGTGCAGCCGGGGGCGTCGTGATTCACGCGGGTGCGGACGTCCGCCTTCTGGCCGCCGGCCGCCAGGGTGAGTCCCGTCAGCTCGCAGGTCGCCCCGGATCCGGCCAGGGCCAGGTGCACCTCGCGGCGCAGCAGCCCTCCGCCCAGCAGGAACTCCCGCGAGCGGTAGGTGCTGCCCGATTCCTGGCGGACGTGGGACGAGCCGTAGTGCAGGACGTCCTCGGTCTCGTCGAACCACTTCAGGTGGGTGATCCCGGCGTTCTCGCCGCAGATCACCTCGGTCACCGGTGCGACCAGGACCGGCCCGTCCGGACCGCCCACGTAGCGTTCGATCACGGTGGCCTCGCTGCCGGGCCCGGCGATGATCAGGTTGCGGGGGGCGACCAGGGCGCCCTCGGCCTGGCCGTCGGTCACGAAGACCAGTTCGATGGGCTGCGCGATCCGTGCGCCGGCGGCCAGCTCCAGCTTCAGGCCGTCGTGCCAGAAGGCCGTGTTCAGGGCGGTGACGGCGGCGTCCGAGATGTCGGCGACGGTCCCCAGGGTCTTCGTGTCGCCCGCCTCGGCCAACGATCCGATCGTCAATCCGGCAGGGGGAGCGACCAGCGGGGAGGACAGATCCGGCTGGAAGCGCCCGTTCACGAACACCAGGCGCAGGGCGCCGATCTCCGCAGGCAGGGCGAGACCGGCCAGGGGCTTCACCAGGCCGGGCCGGGGCATGAAGGCGCCTTCGGCCAGCGGCCGGATGTCGCCGTACTTCCATTCCTCGCGGCCGGCCACGGAGAAACCGAGGACCTTCACCCGGGCGAGCCCCTGCTCGCGCAGGGCGGCCCCGTTGATCCCCAGGCTGCGCAGGGTCTCCAGATACCCGGGAAACAGGTCGGCGTAGCGGGCGGCGGCGTTCAGGGTGGCGGTGTTCACGATCAGCCCTCCCCGCCGCCGGGGACGGCCTCGGCGAACTCGGCGCCCAGCCAGCCGTAACCCTTGTCTTCCAGCTCCAGGGCCAGTTCCTTGCCGCCGCTCTTGACGATGCGCCCGGCGGCCAGCACGTGGACGTAGTCGGGCACGACGTACTCCAGCAGCCGCTGGTAGTGGGTGATGATCAGGAAGCTCCGGTCCGGCGCTCGCAGGGAGTTCACGCCCTTGGCCACGATCTTCAGGGCGTCGATGTCCAGGCCCGAGTCGGTCTCGTCCAGGATGGCGAAGGTGGGCTCCAGCAGGGTCATCTGCAGGCACTCGTTCCGCTTCTTCTCGCCGCCGGAGAATCCGGCGTTGACCGAGCGGGTCATCAGCTTGGGATCCAGGTCGAGCAGTTCGATCTTCCGCTTGGCGAAGTCGGCGAAGTCGAAGGCGTCCAGCTCGCTCTCGCCCCGGTGCTTGCGGTGGGCGTTGACGGCCGCCCGCAGGAACTCGGCGTTGCTGAAGCCGGGGATCTCCACGGGATACTGGAAGGCCAGGAAGATGCCCTCGCGGGCGCGCTCCTCGACGGCCAGCTCGCCCAGGTCGGAACCCTTGTACAGGATTTCACCCTCGGTGACCTCGAAGTTCCCGTTGCCGGCCAGCACCTGGCTGAGGGTGCTCTTGCCCGAGCCGTTGGGTCCCATGATCGCGTGCACCTCGCCCGGCTTGATCTCCAGGTCGATGCCCTTGAGGATCTCCTTGCCCTCGACGGCGGCGTGCAGGTTGCGGATGGTCAACATGTCTCTATCACTCCTTCGGCCCGTGCGGGGCCGGTCGGTTACGGGTCAGCCCACGCTGCCTTCGAGGCTCACGCTCAGCAGCTTCTGCGCTTCCACGGCGAACTCCATGGGCAGTTCCTTGAACACCTCGCGGCAGAAGCCGCCCACGATCATGGACACCGCATCCTCGGTCTCGATCCCCCGCTGGTTGCAGTAGAAGATCTGGTCGTCGCCGATGCGGGTCGTCGTCGCCTCGTGCTCGACCTGGGCCGAGGCGTTCTGGGACTCGATGTAGGGGAAGGTGTGCGCGCCGCACCGGTCGCCCAGCAGCATGGAGTCGCACTGGGTGAAGTTGCGCGCGCTCTCGGCGCCCTTGCCCATCTTCACCAGGCCGCGGTAGGTCTGGTCGGCCTTGCCCGCGGAGATGCCCTTGCTGACGATGGTGCTCCGGGTGCGCTTGCCCAGGTGGATCATCTTGGTGCCGGTGTCGGCCTGCTGGTGCTTGGTCGTCAGCGCCACGCTGTAGAACTCGCCGACCGAATCGTCGCCCTTCAGCACGCAGCTGGGGTACTTCCAGGTGATGGCCGAGCCGGTCTCGACCTGCGTCCAGGAGATATGGGACCGGTCCCCGGCGCACAGGCCGCGCTTGGTCACGAAGTTGTAGATGCCGCCCTTGCCGTCCTTGTCGCCCGGATACCAGTTCTGCACGGTGCTGTACTTGATCGAGGCGTCGTCGTGGGCGAAGAGCTCCACGACCGCGGCGTGCAGCTGGTTCTCGTCACGCTTGGGGGCGGTGCAGCCCTCCAGGTAGCTGACGTAGCTCGCGTCGTCGGCCACGATCAGGGTGCGCTCGAACTGGCCGGTGTTCTCGGCGTTGATGCGGAAGTAGGTGGACAGCTCCAGGGGGCACTTCAGGCCCTTGGGGATGTAGACGAACGAGCCGTCGGTGAACACCGCCGAGTTGAGGGCCGCGTAGTAGTTGTCGGTGTACGGGACCACCTTGCCCAGGTACTTGCGCACCAGGTCGGGGTGCTTCTGGACGGCCTCGCTGATGGGCATGAAGATCACGCCCATCGCGGCCAGCTTATCCTGGTGCGTGGTGGCCACCGAGACGCTGTCGAACACGGCGTCCACGGCGACGCCTGCCAGGCGCTTCTGCTCGGTCAGGGGGATGCCCAGCTTCTCGTAGGTGTCCAGCAGCTCGGGATCGACCTCGTCCAGGCTGTCCAGCTTCTTCTGCTGTTTCGGCGCCGAGTAGTAGCTGATGGCCTGGTAGTCCACCGGAGGGAAGGTGACCTTCTGCCAGGTGGGCTCCTCGAGGGTCAGCCAGTGGGCATAGGCCTTCAGCCGGAAGGCCAGCAGCCACTCGGGCTCGTTCTTCTGGGCCGAGATGAACCGGATCACGTCCTCGTTGAGGCCCGGCGGAACGGTGTCCGCATCGATCGCGGTCACGAAGCCCCACTTGTAGTCCTGCTGCGAGAGGTCCTCGAGCATCTGCTTCTCGTCGCTCATGATCTATCCTCGCTCCCTTGCCGGAAGTCGTTCACTACTTGCACTGCGGAGCCGCAGCCGCCGCCATCTGCGCCAGGGTCACCCCTTCGAGGGTGGCCTGGATCTGCCGGTTGATCCCGCTCCACTGGTCCTGCAGGCCGCAGTCGAGCTGCAGGACGCAGGAACAGTTCCCGCCGCTGGAGCACTCGGTCAGGGCCAGGGGCCCTTCCAGGGCTCCGACCATGTCGGCCAGGGTGATCTCCTCGGGCGACCGCGCCAGGCTGTAGCCCCCGGCGGCGCCCCTCTGGGACACCAGGAGGTCGGCCTTGCTGAGCAGCTTGAGGATCTTGCTCACCGTCGGCAGGGACAGCCCCATGGCCGTGGAGAGGTCCCGCGCGGTCATCTGGGCGGGAGCGCCCTCCCCGGCGAGGCGGGTCATCAGTCCCACGCCGTAGTCGGTCAGTTTCCCCAGGCGGATCATTCCGGTCTCCTTGATACAGTACTAAATTTGTACCGTATCGATAATGTAGGTCCGGGAAATCCGTATCGCAAGAAAAAGTTTACGGAAAATGTATTCATTAAAAGAAGATATAAGTCATTTAAAAACAACATTATAAAATCAAAATCCGAATCCGCAAGCCGGGAAACGGCTCCAGGGGCGGTACCCGATCGGGCTGTCGGGGCGAATGCCCGGGCCCCATGGCAGGTCCCGGGAACTTTCCTGTATATTGCCCCTGTTATACCTGTCCCTGATCGCAAACCCGCCGGCCCCCGGGGCCGGCTCGATAGCCCGGGGATTCGGCCCCAGGGCCTGGAGGACCATCATGAACAGATTGTCGAAGACCATCCTGACCCCGGCGATCGTGGCCGTCATGCTCGCCGGGGCCTTCGCCGCGGGTGCCCAGAACCCGCCGCCCCCGTCCGGGAAGCAGAAGGGCCTGCAGAAGCCCATCTCGGGGGACGAGGTCAAGCCCGCTGACGGGAGCCTTGGCAAGGACGTCATCCTGGTGTCGCTCAAGGGGGACCTGATCGCCGTCAACGGACAGCAGACGACCCTGGACGGGTTCTCCGCCGCCATGACCGCCGCGGCCGCCGGGGACCGCAAGAGCAAGAAGGTGGAGTTCGATTGCGGGCCCGAGGTGACGGCCGACCAGCTCTACGCCGTCCAGTCGCAGCTGCAGGACCTGGGCATGAGCAAGGTCCGGTTCCGGTGGGGCGGCAAGGGCGGCCAGGTGCCCCTGGTGCTGCCGTCGGACGACGCGCTCGCCCGCATGGCGAGTCTGCCGCCCGAAGACATCCTGGAGATCCGCCTGCACGACGACAACACCATCACCGTCGAGGGCCACACCGCCGCGCCGGGCAAGCTGCAGTCGCGGATCGCCGAGCGGCTGGCGGCCAACGACAAGATCGTGGTCTCCCTGATCCCTGACCACGATTGCCGCTACAACGCCATCGTGGGGGCCATCGACCGGCTCACCAACGCGGGCGCCCAGCGGATCGCGCTGAACGAGCCGCAATAACCTGCCATCCGAGCGGGAAATGGTTGCCAGGGCAACCATACATGACGAAACCCCCTCTGAAGAGGGGGTTTCGTTCATTGACATGGCATGAGGGAACTACTTCAACAACACCATCTTCCTGGCCTCGGTGTAACCCGACCCCGTCTCCAGGCGGAAGAAGTAGGTGCCGCTGGTGACCGGGTTGCCGCTCAGGTCGGTGCCGTCCCAGCCGTACTGGCCGCGGTAGTCGCCCGCGGGCAGGGTGGCGTCGATCACGGTCCGCACCAGGTGGCCGCGGAGGTCGAAGACCTGCAGCTTCACCTGGTCGCTCTTGGCCAGCGCGAAGTTGAAGGTGGTCTTCGGATTGAAGGGGTTGGGGTAGTTGGCGCCCAGGGCGGTGGCGGCCGCCGGCACCGGCGCCGGGCTCAGCCAGTCGTTGGCCGCGCCGGGGGTGCCGCGGTCGCCCGACCCGAACAGGGGACCGTTCGAGGCCCACCTGGAGCCGTCGTTGTTGTCCCCGGTCCCGATGAACTGCAGGGAGGAGCCGGTGGGGTCCTTCCACAGCAAGCCGTCGTCATAGGACACGCTGTCGATCTCCAGCAGGGAGCCGTCCAGCAGGACGATCTCGTCGTCGGCGTTGGAGAGCTGGAAGCCGGAGTACTGGTAGAACACCGTCACGCCTTCGGCGGCCAGGGCCGTGGCGTTGCGGGCGAACACCTTGTACTCGCCGGGGCCGATGACCAGGGGACCGCCGTTGTCGATGACGTGGGACTCGATGCCCAGGTCCTTGATGGTCCAGCCGTTCATGTCCACGGCGCCGGAGCCCTGGTTGTAGACCTCGAACCACTCGCCGTCGGTGTCGCTGAGGATGAAGGGATCCTTCATGATCTCGTTGATCACGATGTCGCCCGAGCCCAGCTCGAAGATCTCGACGGTGCTGTTGGGGGCGATGGTGTTGTTCGAGTCGTCCTTGACGTTGTTCACGCGCACGCTGTGCTGGATGCCCGCAGCGCTGGCGCCGAGGGTCAGCTCGACGCTGGTGTTCCCGGTCAGCAGGACGGCCGAGACGACCGGCACGGTGTTGCCCGGGGCGGCCGTCTGGAACACGGCGTAGTTGCCGGCGGTGGCGGCGGACACGGGATCCAGGATCTCGTCGAAGTTGACCTGCACGTGGGTGGGATCGGTCAGCAGGGCGCTCACCAGCACCGGGGGCGTGGTGTCGGGGCCCTGGCCGTTGTTCGTCAGGTCCGAGGCCAGGCCGACGATGACCTGACCCGCCCCGGCGTAGGACCCGCCGGCGCCGGCGGCCACCAGGTTGTCGCCCACCAGCCAGGTCTCCAGGCCGGGCGCCAGATCGTCGTCCACGCGGATCACCACGGGGCCGCTGCCGTCGTCGATGGTGAAGTTGTGGGCGGGGTTGGTCCCGGTCGTGGCGGCGATGGCGGTGATCGGGCCGCTGGTGCGGATGTAGGTGCCCTCGTTGCTCAGGGCCGCGGCGGCGCCGGTGCCCAGCACGGTGGGCGTCAGGACGGGGTTGCCGCCGCTGACCAGCTCGACCTCGTAGTTCACGATCTCCAGGGTGGTGAAGTAGTAGTCCACCCGGCCGCTGATCTTCACGATGTTGCCGGTGTCGTTCAGCAGGGTTTCCCCAGTGACCCGGATGTCGCCGAAGACGTTCAGGCCGCGGCCCGAACCGTCCTGGACGTAGGCGCTGATGCTGACGCCGTCGGCCTTGTAGTTCCCGGGGATGTAGACCTGGCCCTGGACCATGACCAGGGTGCCGTCGAAGCCGGCCGAATCGGCGTGGATGGTGGCGATGGGCGTGATGACCTCGGGAGCCACGGTGTAGCTGTAGAACGAGGTGGGGGCGTCGAAGGGGTTCGAGCCGGTCTGCCCGTCGTTGTCCAGGGCGGTCACGTAGTAGTCGATCTGGTCGCCGTTGCTGGCGCCCTGGACCGTGCCGAGGTAGGTGTCGCCGGCCGACAGGAACATGGCGGAGGTCTGCCAGACGCCGCCGTTGTAGCTGAAGTGCAGGGTCACCGAGGAGACGGTGCCGTCGGCGTCGGTCACGTCGGCGTAGATGGTGACTTCCTCGTCGGGAACCGGCAGCAGGGGTCGGTGCATCACGTTGTCGACCTGCGGGGCCTGCAGGGGCACGTCGCCGTTGGCGGCGCCCGGGGTCCCGAAGTCCCCGCCGCCGAAGACCACGTTCGACTCGGCCCAGTGGGTCCCGTCGTTGTTGTCGGTCCCGACCTCGTCCCACATCATCGAGTGGCCGGTGGGGTCGGGCCAGAGGATCCCGCCGTCGTACTCCACGCGGTCGATCTCGACCAGGGCGGCGTTGAGCAGGATGACCTCGTCGTCCCCGTTGGCCAGGGTATAGGACGTGCCGTACTCGTAGAGCAGGGTCACGCCCTGGGCCGCCATGGCGGTGGCGTTGCGGCCGAGGACGGCGTACCCGCCGGCGGGAACCACGGCCGAGCCGACGATGACGTGACTGTCGGCGCCGAGGTCCTTGATGGTCCAGCCGGCAAGGTCGACCGGCGTGGCGCCGGTGTTGTGGACCTCGAACCACTCGCCGTCCGCATCAAGGATGACGAGAGGGTTCTGCATGATCTCGGTGATCACGATGTCCGCATCGCCCGCCAGGGCCGCGCCGGCCAGCAGGGTCAGGGCCATCAGCACGACCGGCAGGGCGAACAGCCGGCCGAATCCGTTAGACGTACGCATGGGGCAGCTCCGATCATTCGGGACAAAGAGGCGGCCCTCCGGCCGCACGGGATTCTCCGTCTAAGTATATCACATTTGGGCGCTTTTGAGAATAATTTGGGGAATTCCAGCCGTTGGTTTTGCAAAAAAACGGCCGTTTCCCTCCATCTGCGGGAACCCGGGACGGCCGCAACCTGGTGCCGATGAACACGCTATTTCGCCAGGCTTTCCAGCAGGGACAGGAAGCGTGGATGCCCCCGCAAGGGATCCAGGTCCGAGTCGTTCTCCATCCACTCGCGGTAGGAAGCCCCGATCCGCACGGTCCGCTCCAGGCAGTCGATGGCCTCGTCGATCTTCCCCAGCCAGGCGTAGGTGCAGGAGACGTTGTAGAGGATGGCCGGATCGTCCGGGTCCAGGGCCAGGGCCCGGTTGGCCCACTTCAGGCCGCGGTCCCGCTGGCCCAGGCGCACCATGGCTCCGGCGCCCATGTAGCAGGCGCGGGCGTCCTCGGGGTTCAGGAGGATGGCCTTCTCCGCCAGCTCCATGCCCAGACGGTTGGCGGCTTCCTCGTCCCGGGGGCGATCCAGGGCGTGATAGACCTGGGCCAGCAGGATCGGGATCTGGTAGTCGTCGGGGCTGACCTTGGCGGCCAGCCGGTAGTACTCGACGGCCTCGTCGTACTTGCCCTGGACGACGCAGTCCCGGGCGTGGAAGTAGTAGGGTTCGAACAGGCTGGGGTCCAGCTCGCCGGCGATGCGGAACTCCCGGGCTGCGGCCTGGTGGTTGCGGCTCAGGGACAGGGCCAGCCCGCGGGAGGCGTGGGCCTCGGCCAGGGCCGGATCGATGTCCAGCGCCTGGCTGCTGAGCCGGTCGGCCTGATCCAGGTTCTCGGCGCTGCTGTCGATGTACATGTAGAGGTAGCTGAAGCAGTCGGCCTTGCCGGCGTAGGCCGAGGCGAACAGGGGGTCCAGTTCGATCGCCTGCCCGAACATGCGGCGGGCGATCTCCACGTTGCGCTTGCCCCAGCGGCGGAAGAAGTCGCGCCCGCGCAGGTAGAAGTCGTAGGCGGCGGGATTGTTGGTCCGGGCCTCGACCAGCCGGGCCGTGCGGTCCGGGGCCAGCGTCAGCTGCAGGGCCTTGACGATGCACTGGGCGATCTCGTCCTGGACGGCGAACACGTCCCGCAGCTCGCGGTCGTAGCGGCTCGACCAGAGGTGGCAGCCGTCGGTCACGTCGATGAGCTGGGCCATGATCCGCAGCATGCTGCCCGACTTGCGGACGCTGCCCTCGAGCAGGGTGCCCACGCCCAGCTTGCGTCCCACCTCGCGGCTGTCCCCGCCCAGGTCGCGGTACTGGAAGCTTGACATGCGCGAGGCCACCTTCAGCCCCTCGATGCGCGTCAGGGCGTTGATGATCTCCTCGGCGACGCCGTGGCAGAAGTACTCCTGGTCCTGGGTGGAGCTGAGGTCGGAGAACGGCAGGACGGCGATGGACCGTACCGTTCCCTCATCCCCGCGGCAGGTCTGGACGCGGATCTCCCGCAGCTCGTCCCGCAGGTCGGCCGCCCCGTTGAAGCGGGCGCCCGGATCCTTGGCCAGGCACCGCATCACCGCCTGGCTCAGGCGCAGGGGGCAATCGGCCCGCAGGCTCAACGGGGGCAGGGGCTGGTCCCGCAGGACCGCCGCCAGCTTCTCGGCCGTGGTCTGTCCGGTGAAGGGCTTGTGGCCGGTGATCAGCAGGTACAGGACGGCCCCCAGGGAGAACAGGTCGCTGCGGGCGCCCACGTCATGGCCGCGGACCTGTTCGGGGGCCATGTAGTCGGGAGTGCCCAGGATGTGCGAACCGGTCTGGTCCAGCTTGGCGGTGACGGAGATGTCTCCTGGCAGGGATTCGGGGCGCACCAGCTTGGCCAGGCCGAAATCGAGGATCTTCACCTGGCCGTCCCCGGTGATCATGACGTTGTCCGGCTTGAGGTCGCGGTGGACCACGCCCTGGGCGTGGGCGGCGCCCAGGGCGTCGGCCAGCCCGATCGCCACGTCGAAGAACCGGGGCCAGGCCAGGCTGGGCCCGGTCTCGGCGGCGGAAAGGGGGCTGCCCTCGACCAGTTCCATGGTGATGAAGTGGAGGCCGTCCGCCTCCTCCACCGAGTGGATGACCACGATTCCCGGATGGTGGATCGCGGCCAGGGCTCGCGCCTCCTGCTTGAACCGGCCGAGGCGCTGGCGGTCCTCGGCCATCTCCGCAGGCAGGACCTTCAGGGCCACGTTGCGCTGCAATTCGTTGTCCCGGGCGAGGTAGACCTCACCCATGGCTCCGGATCCGATTTCGGCGGTGATCGTGTAGCGGGATAGGGTCTGGCCGATCATGACTACCCCCCCTGCCCGTATCCGGGCCCTGACGGAGTCTGCGGCGCTGACGGCGAGAAGTCAGTATGTCGATTCCGATGCCTGTCCGAACCTGGAATACGGATCAGGGCGCAAAAAGTTGCCCCGGACCGCAGCCCGGGGCAACGCGAAGCCTCCGAGGGGGTTCCCGGATCACTTGACCATGGTCATGCGCCCGGTCCTCACCGATCCGTCCCCGGTTTCCAGCCGGTAGAGATAGGATCCCGAGGCCACCGGCCGGCCGCCGTCGTCCTCACCGCGCCAGGTCACCTCATGGGGACCGGCGGCGTGGGGGCCCTCGGCCAGCGTCGCCACCAGGCGGCCGTCCAGGGCATAGACCGCCAGCCGCACGGGGCCGGGCGCGGCCAGTTCGAAGCCGATGGTGGTGCTGGGGTTGAAGGGGTTGGGATGGGCCTGGCCCAGGGCCGCGGCCCGGGGGGTGCGGTCGCCCACCGCGCTGACCGGATCCTGGCCCTGGATGACCGCGACGGTGCGGTCGGCCGCGATCGGCCCGAAGGACTGGATGGTCCCGTCGGGCCAGAGGATCTCGACCTGGTCGACCAGGCCGGCGTCGCCGAGGCCGAAGTGCTGCACCAGCGGAGAATGGCTGAGGTAGCCGGAGCCCGAGACCACCAGGCGCGACCGGGGCACTCCGCCCGCGCTGACGACGATGCGCGCACCGATTGCGCTGGTGTTGGGAGCGTTGCCGGTGAGCGCCAGCTGCAGCCAGTGGTTGGCGTTGGCGACCTGGTTCACGAGCAGGACGTTGGGCTGGCCGTCCTTGGTGATGAAGACGTCCAGGCGGCCGTCGCCGTCGAGGTCGCCGCAACCGACGGCGTTGCTCGCGCCGTCGGCCTCGGCCGGTCCCACCGGGATGCGGGTGAAGCCGCCGGCCCCGTCGTTGATCAGCATCAGGTCGCTCTGGCCCGAGCGGGTGACGTACAGGTCGAGGAATCCGTCGTTGTCCAGGTCGGCCCAGGCCACCCCGCGCCCCTGGCCGGTGTCGCCCAGGTTGGCGCCCGGATTGAGCGAGTACTGGAACGGACCGGTGCAGCGGTAGAGGCGGTCGGCGTTGCCGCCGTTGGCGACGTACAGGTCGAAGTCCCCGTCGTTGTCGTAATCGCCCCAGGCCGCACCGTAGCTGTTGCTGTTGTCGTTGGTGTTGGAGCTGCCGGACACGTCCTGGAAGCCGAGGACGGTCTTCTCCAGGTAGACGTTGGCGTTGAACTTGCGGGCCAGGTACAGGTCCATGCGCCCGTCCAGGTCGCCGTCGTTCCAGCAGTGGGCCGAGCTGTTGCCGAGGTTGTTCAGGGGGGTGCCGACGACGGGGACGAACAGGGTGTACCCCACGCCGGGGTCCCCGATGTTCTCCAGGACGGTGTTGGCGGCGCCGTGGTTCAGGATGAAGAGGTCCAGATCCCCGTCCTGGCGGAAGTCGAACCAGGACGCTCCCGCCGCGGGCACGGTCACGTTCACGCCGTAGGCGGGATCGACGGCGAACCCGCCCGATCCGTCGCCGGCCAGCAGGACGCTGGCCTCGCCGTCCCGGGCGAGGTAGACGTCCAGGTTGCCGTCGCCGTTGAAGTCGGCCCAGGCGCCGGAAACGCCTGCCCCGGGATCGGCGAGCGGACCGGCGGCGATGTCGGTGAAGGTCTCGTTCCCGTCGTTGCGCAGCAACTGGTCCACCCCGCCCTGGTTGATCACGTGGACGTCCAGGTCGCCGTCCCCGTCCACGTCGACGAGGCTGACGCCCCGGCCGGGACCCGGATCGCCGACCGCCCCTGCGGTGAGCGGCTGGAAGGGCCCGTCGGAGTAGGCGCCGGTGAAGGTGATGGCGCCGTCCTCGGCCACGGTGAGGACCTGGGGATTGACCGCGGGGCCGGTCCACCAGGGGATCTCGTCCCAGGTCAGGGTGAACTGGCCGAACCGGAAGAGGTTCAGGGAGGTGTCGCCGTTGCCCCGGATGGAGATGCCGTCGGGGCCTTCGAGCAGCCAGCCTGCTTCCACGCCGTCGGGATCGCAGTCGATGGCCACGGTGGAGGCGTAGTCGGGGATGGCGGAGGCGGCCTGGAGGATCTCCTTGGTGGTGTTCTTCTGCACCAGGGCGATGATGCGCAGGTCGTCCACGTTCCACGAGGGATCCATGGTGAAGGTCCGGGTCACGGTGGTGGTCTGGGCCGGGGTGGTCAGGGTGAAGGGTTCGGTGGCCGGCATCATCACGACCATGTTGCTCTGGCCGTGCAACCCGTCGATGCAGACGAAGAAGTGCACGGTGTGGGCGCCGGAGAGGGCGGCGTCGACGGTGATGTCGAAGCTGGCCTCGGCCTGGTCGTTGATGACGCTGAAGACGCCGCTCATGACCAGGGGACTCGCGATGGCGGCCCTGGTCCCGTAGTCCACGTCGTAATAGGGGAACATGGTTCCCGAGGGGAGCCCGCCCACTTCGAGGATGGTCCCGTCGAACATGACGTTGGGCGTCCCGGAAATCCCGTACCAGGTGGCCCGGGCGTTGCCCGCCGGGGTGGCGTAGGGAGCGGAGAAGTAGAAGGTCAGGGGCAGGAACTCGGCCGGCCCGTGGTAGGATTCCAGATCATCGATTCCCGCGACCGCGGAAGGGCAGTAGGGTCAGCCGTCGGCCGAGTAGAGTTCGGCGACGACGGCGCGCTGGGCGGCGGCGCTGATCCCGGGTGCCAGGGTCAGGGCCGCGAAGGCGGCCAGGAGCAGGATC
>JAHJTW010000002.1 GCA_018829565.1 bacterium
CAGATCGGCAAGGAGTGCCACAACGCCTGCGTCATCCGGGAGAAGACCGGCGATTGCGTCATGCCCCGCGAGGGGCTGTTCTGCCGGGTGATCGCCGGGGGGCCGGTGACGGCCGGCGACTCCGTGGTCCTGACGTCCGGTCGGGAAATCCCCTCATGAGGAAGGTGCCCGTCCACGAGGCGGTCGGCCAGCCCCTGGGACACGACGTCACCGAGGTCAGCTTCGAGCGGGGCGTCAAGCACCGGGCCTTCAAGCGGGGCCACGTCATCGAGGCCGCCGACGTCGAGCGCCTGCTGGACCTGGGCAAGAAGGCGGTCTTCGTCCTGGAGGAGAACGAGACCGAAGTCCACGAGGACGACGCCGCCCGGCGGATCGCGCCCCTCGTCGCCGGTCCGAACGTCGTCTTCGATCCCGATCCCTACGAGGGCAAGATCACCTTCCGCGCGAGCTGCGCCGGGGTGTTCACCGTCGATCCCGAGCGGCTCTACGCGCTGAACGATCTGGAGATCCCCAGCCTGCCGACGCTGCCGTCGTTCCATCCGGTCGTGGCGGACCAGCCCGTCGGCGCTTTCCGCATCATCCCTTTGACCTGCGAGGAACGAATCGTCGCGGCCGCCGAGTCCCTGCTCACCGAGCCCCTGCTCGCCGTCCATCCCTACGTGGTGCGTTCGGCGGGCATCCTGGTGACGGGCACCGAGGTCTTCGAGGGACGGATCACCGACGGTTTCATCCCCCGCCTCGCCGCCACTCTCGCCGGCCATGGCGTGCCGGTGACCGCCACGGACATCGTGCCGGATGACCGGACCCGCATCGAAGAGGCCGTGCGCCGCCTGGGAGGGGCCTGCGACATCCTGCTGGTCACCGGGGGGACCTCGGTCGATCCCGACGATGTGACGGTGGCGGCCATGCGGGCCGCGGGGGTGACGACGATCATGAAGGGGATGCCGGTGCAGCCCGGCAACAACTTCACCCTGGGACGGCTGGATGGCCGCTACGTCTGCGCGGTGCCGGCGGCCACCCTGTTCTTCAAGGCCACGGCGCTGGATCTGCTGCTGCCGCGCCTGCTGGCCGGCCTCGAGGTCACCAGGGAGCAACTGGTCCGGCTGGGCCACGGCGGCCTGGCCCAGCCGGGAGCGGAGCAGCATTTTCCCGACTGCACGTTCGGGACGGGGCGGTGAGCGGAGGCCGGGGGGATGGTTCCGCCGTCGCCGCCTCCTTGTGGTAGGATCGAGGCAGGAGCGCCGGACCGGTCGAGGTCCGGCCGAGGTGGACCCCATGGCGGGAGCAGACCGTTGATGGAACCCGGGATCATGATCGACGGCCACGCCCGCAGCGTCCAGTACCTGCGCCTTTCGGTCACGGATCGTTGCGATCTGCGCTGCCTGTACTGCCGGCCGGCGGACGGTCTGCCGGTCATGGATCGGCGGGATCTGCTATCGGTCGACGACCTGGTCCTCGTCGGCCGGGCGGCCGCGTCCTGCGGGGTGCGCAAGATCCGGTTGACCGGCGGGGAACCCCTGCTGCGTCCCGACCTGACGGCGATCGTCTCGGGTCTGCGGGCCGTCCCGGGCGTGGCCAGCCTGCAGCTGACCACCAACGGGATGCGCCTGGCCAGGCTCGCGGACCCGCTGGCCGCCGCGGGACTGGACGGGGTCAACGTCAGCATCGATTCCCTCGATCCCGGTAGGTTCGCGGCCATCACCCGGGGCGGCGATCTCGGCGCCTGCCTGGCGGGCATCGCCGCCGCCCGGTCGGCCGGCCTTCAGGTCAAGCTCAACATGGTGGTCATGGGCGGGGTCAACGACCACGAGATGATCCCCATGGTCGAGCGGTTCTGCGGGGAGGCGCTCGCCGTCCGCTTCATCGAGTACATGCCCACGGCCGGTCCCGCCAGCGCTCCGGGTTCGCAGGTGTCGGCCGAGACCATGCTGTCCGTTCTGGGCGCGCGCTACGACCTGACGCCCGTGCCCGCCGAGCCGCTGGCGGGACCGGCCCTGCGTTACCGTGTCGGGGGCCTGGACGGTCGCATCGGACTGATCGCTCCGCTCAGCCGCCACTTCTGCGCCGGCTGCAACCGCCTGCGGGTGACGGCCGAGGGACGGTTGCGCAGCTGCCTCTTCCACGCCGAGGACGGGGATCTGCGCCCCTGGATCGCCGCAGGCGACGCGGCGGGGATCGCGGGCGAACTGCGCCGGGCCGTGGCGGAGAAGCCGTCCGGACACAACTGGCTGCCGGAGGGCAACTTCGTCGGGGACGTCCTGATGTCCCGCACCGGAGGCTGAGATGGGCTTCAACCACTTCGATCAGGACGGGCAGGCCTGGATGGTGGACGTCAGCGCCAAGGACCGCACCCTGCGGGAGGCCCGCGCCGAGGCCGTGGTCCAGCTGGGCCACGACCTCCTGGCGACGGTCCTGGACCACGGCACGGCCAAGGGCGACGTCCTGGGCACTGCCCGGCTGGCCGGCATCGCGGCGGTGAAGCGGACCGCCGACCTGATCCCCCTGGCCCATCCCCTGGCGCTCCACCACGCCGCCGTGGCCTTCGCGGCCGAATCGGAGACCGGTCTCTTGCGTTGCATCTGCACCGTCAAGGCCGTCGAGCGGACGGGGGTGGAGATGGAGGCCATGACCGGCGCGACGGCGGCCGCCCTGACCGTCTACGACATGTGCAAGGCCGTGCGCCGGGGGATCGTCATCGGGCCGATCCGCCTGCTTCACAAGAGCGGCGGTCGCAGCGGGACCTACGATGCCGAGGGAGAATCCCATGAGCGATGAGACGGTGCCGGGCCTGCGTGTAGGGATCCTGGTTCTCAGCGACAAGGGCAGCCGGGGGGAGCGTGAGGACACCTCGGGCCCGGCCATCGTATCGTTCCTCGCGGGGCGGGACGTGGTCGAGCCGCTGCTGGAGATCCTGCCCGACGACCGCGAGATCATCGCCCGTCGGCTTGCCGCCTGGGCGGACGATCTGCGGCTGGACGTGATTCTCACCTGCGGCGGGACCGGGGTGGCCCCGAGGGACGTGACGCCGGAAGCCACCGGTGACGTCATCGACCGCGAAGTCCCCGGCTTCGGGGAGCGGATGCGGGCCGTCAGCTTCCAGAAGACGCCGGGCGCCCTGATCAGCCGCGCCCTTGCCGGGATCCGGGGGGGGACCCTGATCGTCAACCTGCCCGGCAGCCCCAGGGCGGCGGCGGAGAACCTCGAGGCCGTCTGGGAGGCCGTGCCCCACCTCGTCGCCAAGCTGCAAGGCGACGACCGGGATTGCGGAGAAGCGTGATCCTGGCCGGCGTCTTCCCGGTTTTCGCCCTGATCGCGGCGGGATACGCCCTGCGCCGATGCGGGTTGACGGACTCCGGATTCCTGCGGACGGGCGACCGCCTGGTCTATCACTTCTTCTTTCCCGTCCTGCTGTTCTGGAAGATCGGGGGGACGGTTCCCGGTCCCGTGGTTCCCTGGCGCCTGTGGGCAGCCGGGCTGGGCGTCATCGCGGCCATGTGGATCCTGAGCCTGATCGTGATCGCCGTGACCCGCCTGGAGCCTGCGCAGGCGGGATCCTTCTCCCAGGCAACCTTCCGGTTCAACACGTACGTCGCCATCGCAGTCGTGGCCAACCTCCAGGGAGACCGGGGCGTCGCCAGACTGGGAGAATTGCTGGGCCTGGCCATACCCCTCTGCAATGTCCTTGCCGTCATGACCTTCATCTGGTTTTCCCGGGACAACCTGGATCAGCGGGCCCGCATCCGGCTTACCTTGCGGGCCCTGGTCCAGAATCCCTTGATCATGGCCTGTCTGGCGGGCATGCTGTGGGCGCGGGTGCTGCCGCCCTGGCCCGGGATGGTGGACAACACCCTGGGTCTCGCCGCCTCCCTGACCCTGCCGTTCGCCCTGATCTCGATCGGGGGAGCACTGACCTTTGCGGGCCTCAGGGATCGCTGGGCGACGGCCTCTGCGGCCACATTGCTGAAGGTTGTGGTGATGCCGCTTCTGGGCTGGCTGGCGGTGCGCTGGAGCGGCCTCCAGGGGCCCGGCGCCCTCACGGCCATGGTCTTCTTCGCCATGCCCGCTTCGACCGCGATGTACGTGCTGTCCCGTCAGCTCGGGGGGGATCCCGACCTCAGCTCGGCGGTCATCGTCCTGTCCACGCTGGCCTCCATCCTTTCCCTGTCGATGGTCCTGTGGCTCTTCGGCTGAGGCGGGTCAGACGAGAGCCGCGCTCTTGACCTGAGCTTGGAGGCGGCGGCCGGGTTCCAGATCCAGGTTCGCCGCCGACCGGCGCGTGACGACGGCCAGCAGGGAAGTGTCGCCTGCCGCGAGGCCGACCAGGACCTGGGACTCGTTGCGGTCCCTGACCCCCGTCACCACGGCCGGCAGGACGTTCAGGATGCTGGTCACCCGAGGTTCATCCAGGGACAGGCTCACATCCCGGGCGGCGATCAAAACCCTCTGCTTGGCTCCGGCAGCCAGGGCCGGACCGGGCAGCCACAGGCATCCCCCCGAAAATTCCAGGCGGTTCAGGTGGAAGGCCTGGTCCCGGTCGCTGATGCGTCCGTCGATGACCGCGACCGGGTCCGGCCCCTGGGCCCAGGGGCCGTCCAGGTCGGCCGCCATGGCGTCCAGGGGGCCGGCGGCGGCGATCCTGCCCCCGCTCATCAGCACGAGATGGTCGGCAAGCGCCGCCGCCTCGCGCCGGTCGTGGGTGACGTGCAGGATGGGGATGTCCTCCCGGCGGGCGACCGCTGCGATGAAGGGATAGAGATCCTCCCGCGCCGCCGCGTCGACGGAGGCCAGGGGTTCGTCCAGGAGCAGGAGATCCGGCCGGGCCAGCAGCGCCCGGCCGAGCGCGACCCTCTGGCGTTCGCCGCCGCTGAGGGTGTCCGGCAACCGGTCCAGCATGCCGTCCAGACCCAGCAGGCGGACGGCCCGCTCGACGTCCTCCTCGCCGGCGGGAGGATTCCTGCGGCGGCGGCCGAACAGGAGGTTGGCCCTCACGTCCAGATGAGGGAACAGCAGGCCGTCCTGGAACACGCAGCCCAGGGTCCGCCGGTGCGGGGGCACGTCGATTCCGGCGTCCGTGTCGAGCCAGACCTTTCCAGCCAGCTGGATGCGCCCGTCGACCTGATCCTCGAGACCGGCGATGCAGCGCAGCAGGGTGGTCTTTCCGCAGCCCGAGGGCCCCCACAGGGTGGTGACGCCGGTGCCGGGCACGGTCAGGTCGGCGTCCAGAAGGAAGCTGCCGCGGCCCCTGCGCTGGAACCGGCAGCGTACCGTCAGGCTCATGGGCGCACCTCGGGGCCGCGGCGGTTGATCAACCGCACTCCCAGCAACAGCAGGAAGGACAGCACGAGCAGGCCGGCGGCCAGGGCGTGGGCTCGGCCATACTGGAGGGTCTCGACGTGGTCGAACAGGGCGATGGAGAGCACCCGCGTCCGGCCCGGGATGTTGCCGCCGATCATCAGCACGACGCCGAACTCACCCAGGGTGTGGGCGAAACCCAGGGTGGCCGCGGTCAGGTAGCCCCGCCGGGAGAGGGGCAGGGCGATGGCGAAGAAGCGGTCGCGGGGGCCGGCGCCCAGGGTCGAGGCGGCCTCGAGCAGACCCGGCCGGATGCCGGCGAACGCATCGCGCAGGGGCTGGACCACGAAGGGCAGGGAGTAGACCACCGAACCGAAGACCAGGCCGGCGAAGGTGAAGGCCAGGGGGCGTTGCCCGGCGGCTTCGGCCAGCTTGCCGCCGGGACCGTTGGGTCCCAGGAAGATCAGCAGGTAGAAACCCAGGACCGTGGGCGGCAGGACCAGGGGCAGGGCCACGACCGTGTCGATCATGGGTTGCCAGGGGCGCCGCGAGGTCGCGAGCCACCAGGCCAGCGGCGTCCCGACCAGCAGGAGGACCAGGGTGCTGATGCCCGCCAGCTTGAGCGTGACCCCGAGGGCGATCAGATCGTCAGGGTGAATCATGCGCCGTGTTTCCGGAACCGGGGGAGGGCACGGCATAGCCGTATTCCCGGATGATCTTGCGGGCCGTCGGACCGGTCAGGAATTCGGCGAAGCCCAGGGCTGCGGCGTCGCCTTCGGCGGCAGACAGCAGGACGGCCTGCTGGACGATGGCTGCATGCAGGGAATCGGGAATCAACCACCGCATCCAGCCATCGTGCGGCAGGTCCAGCGCCTGGGACCAGGCCACCAGGCCCAGTTCGGCATTGCCGCTGGCGACGAACTGCAGGGCCTGGCCCACGTTCTGACCGGTGACCAGCCGATCCCCTGACGCTTCGCCGAGACCCAGGCCGGACAACGCCTCGACTGCGGCGCGCCCGTAGGGAGCGAGCTCCGGGTTGGCGATCGCCAGTCGAGCGTATTCCCCGTGGGTCAGCAGGGAGCAGGGATCGGTCGCGGCGGCGAAGGCCTGGTCCCTGGAAACCAGGGCCAGCCGCCCCACCGCGTAGGTGAACCGTGAACCCGGCAGGATCGCGCCCCTGTTCTCGAGGTCGAGAGGCGTTGCGGAGTCCGCGGCGAGGAACACCGTGAAGGGCGCCCCGTTGAGGATCTGGGCGTGCAGCTGCCCGGTGGAGCCGCTGCTGATCGTCACGGAGTGTCCGGTCTCGGCGTGAAAGGCTTCGGACAGCACCTCCAGACAGGAACGGAAGTTGGTGGCCACCGCGACGACGACCTCCGCCCCGGCGCAGGGGGATCCCTGGATCAGGGCCCCGCAGAAGAGGGCCAGGAAGCCGGTCCTGGGCACCCATCCGGTCCGGAATCTCCTGGTTCCCATGAACTGGAAAACCATGCTTCTCCACCAGGAAAAAGGGTTATCATGGTTGCCGTCCGCGCCCTGGTGGATACTCCTGCTTGATCTCCGAACAGTCAACCCCGGGGAATCTGGTGACCGACAACAAGCAACCGCGCGCCGGTGTCGCCTACGGGGCCGCGGCCTTCCTCTGGTGGGGTTTCGCTCCCTTCTACTTCAAGGCCGTCGGTGCGGCCGCGCCGCAGGAGGTCCTGGCCCACCGCATCATCTGGTCGTGCCTCTTCCTGCTGGGTCTGCTGGGGGTTCGCGGCCGGTTCGGGGAGTTCCGGCGATTGCTGGCCGACCGCCGGACCCTCGGCATCCTGTCGGTCACCACCTTGCTGATCGCGGGCAACTGGCTGCTGTTCATCTGGGCCATCGCGAACCAGCGGTTGCTCGAAGCCAGCCTGGGCTACTTCATCAACCCCCTGGTGAACGTGCTCCTGGGCTTCGTGGTCTTCCGCGAGCGATTGACCCGCCTGCAGACCGGCGCGGTCGCCCTGGCGGCGGCCGGGGTGGCCTGGCTGGCCCTGGGCGGAGTCGGGGTGCCCCTGATCTCCCTGGCCCTGGCGTTTTCGTTCAGCATCTACGGGATGCTGCGCAAACGAACCCCCGTCAGCGGCACGGTCGGTCTGACCGCCGAGACCATGCTGCTGTGGCCCTGGGCCGTGGCCTGGCTGATCCTGCGCCAGACGCGAGGAGAGCTGGCCTTCTGGAACGAGGGTCCCGTCCTGACCATCCTGCTGGTGAGCGCTGGATGGATCACGGCCCTGCCCCTGATCTGGTTCGCCGAGGGGGCCCGCCGCATCCGGTACGCCACCCTGGGGTTCCTGCAGTATCTGGCCCCGACCTTCCAGTTTCTGGTCGCTGTTCTGGCCTTCGGCGAGCCGTTCACCCCCAAGCACGCGATCAGTTTCGGCTGCATCTGGATCGCCCTGGGGCTGTACTCCCTGGAGACGGTTCGTCAAATGAGGTTAAGAAAACCGTCCAAATAGTTTTTTATAGTTGACAAAAAGTTCGGTTTGCCTTACATTGATTTCCATGAGACTCATCAACCACATCAAGCAGCACCGCGCCCGCCTGGACCTGACCCAGGAGGATCTGGCCCTGAGGGTGGGGGTGCGCCGCCAGACCATCCTGGCGGTCGAGAAGGGGAAGTATGTGCCTTCGGCCCTGCTGGCCTTCCAGCTGGCGCGGGCTCTGGGCATGGAGGTCACCGGACTATTCGAACTCGACACCGAGGGGGAATGCGATGATTGATGCGCTGCCCAAACGTCTCCCTTCCGTGGACTGGATCGCCTTCGGGGCCGGCCTGGGTGCCCTGGTGGCCAGTTTCGTTTTCCCTCCCCTGATCATGCTGGTGGGAATCGCCGTCTTCGCCCCTTCGGTCCTGAGGGAGGTGGGGCTGCTGAAGGACGCCGATGAGTGGACTCGGGCCGTCATGCACCGCGCCGGTTTCCACGCCCTGCTGGTCGCCGCCCTCTTCATCGGCCTGGAATACATCTCTCCCGATTTCCATGCGTCGGTACCAGCCAACGGATTCAAACCTGAAGATGTCTTCGGAGGGGAGACCCTGCGCAAGGGCGTCATCTGGACGTTCCTGATCAGCTACCTGATCCAGTACTGGGGGGCGCGCACGGGGGTGTTCCGGATCCTGCTCGGGGCGGCTGTCCTGAACGTGGCGCCGATCCTCGGTTTCCTGCGTACAGGCGGGGAGCTGAAGGGACTGTTCATCCTGGTGGCGTTCGGCGCGGCGGCGGTCTTCGTCGGGTTGGCGTTCCTCGCGCGACGCCTGCCCCGAGCCGGGGGCGGGGTGCTGGTCGCCCTGTGCGTGGCGGCCTTCGCCTTCGCGGTGAGGAACATGGGCGATCCGACTTTCGCCTGGGCCCAGGTTTCCCTCATCTTCCAGGCCTTCCTGGTGCTGGGAGTCTCCGGTATCGCCTTGCTGCGGGATTCGTCGTCCTGAGGGCATCGCCAGAGCAAGGACTGGAAAAG
>JAHJTW010000227.1 GCA_018829565.1 bacterium
CAGGTCGCCGTCCAGCATGTCGAAGGCCGAACCCAGCAGGAACACGACCGCGCCCCAGAACAGGCTGCCCCGCGCCACGATCAACCCGCTCAGCGCGGTGATCAGCAGACCGGTGATCGAGACGCCCAGGGGCGTCATGCCCATCCGGTCCAGGGACAGGACCACGGGGCGCACCCGGCTCCGGGCGTTCTTCTTGAAGGCGGCGAAGTCCATCACGGCTCCCGAGGCGTCTTGCCCCCGCTGCCCTGAAGCGCCAGGACCAGTTCGCCCTTGAGGCGCCGGCCGGTCATCAGGGGAAGGACCTCGGCGGGGGTTCCCCGCAAGGTCTCCTCGTGCAACTTGGTGATTTCCCGGGCGACGGCGACCAGGCGCCCGGGGGCGACCTCGGCCAGCATCTCCAGGGTGGAAACGATGCGGTGACAGGATTCCAGCATCAGGACCGTTCCCCGCTCCGTGAGCAGATCCTCCAGGAAAGTCCGGCGCTGGCCCTTCTTGCGGGGAGGATACCCCACGAACAGGAATCTGTCCGGTGAGAATCCGCTGAGCACCAGGGCGGCCAGGGTGCTGGAAGGACCCGGGATCACGGTCCAGGGCAGACCCTCTTCCTGCAGGGCCCGGACCAGGGTGAAACCCGGATCGTTGATGCAGGGCATGCCCGCGTCGCTGACCACGGCCACCCGGTGGCCGGCCCGAAGCCGCTCGACGATGAGCGGCACCGCGCGGACCTTGTTGTGGTCGTGGTAGGAGGACAAAGGGACCCGCAGCCCGTACCGCTGGAGCAGCCTCTGGGTGTGGCGGGTGTCCTCGGCGTAGATCACGTCGACCCCGGCCAGGACGCCCAGGGCCCGCAGGCCGATGTCGGCCAGGTTCCCGATGGGCGTCGCCACGAAGTGGCAGACCCCGCCGGGCACCTCCTGCTCGGGGACCTGGACGGTGATCAATGGAAACCCCCGTCCGCGAATCCCCCGCCCTCATCGGCCAGGGCGGGTACCTCCGCCCGGTCCGGATCGACTCTCCCCGGGATCTGCGCCACCGGAGGCGTCTGCCGCTTGAAGGCCATCCCGCGCACCCGCCGGGCGATGCGGTCGATCAGGTCGGGGGCGAAGCCCAGCGAGGCGAGCTGCTGACGGCCGAGTCCCCGGTCCACCATGTGGTGCAGCAGGCGGTCCACCTCCGCGTAGGTCACCCCCAGCTCGTCCTCGTCGGCCTGCCCCTCCCAGAGATCCGCGCTGGGGGCCTTCCGCAAGAGCGCCTCGGGCAAGCCCAGCCACCGGGAAAGCAGCCGGATCTCGGTCTTGTACAGCTGGCCGACGGGATTCAGGGCGCAGGCGTTGTCCCCGTACATGGTCGTGTAGCCCAGCAGGCCCTCGGTGCGGTTCCCCGTGCCCAGGACCAGGGCCTGCTCGCGGACGGACCGGTCATAGAGCACGATCATCCGGCATCGGGCCATCACGTTGCCCCGACGGACCTTCTCGGTGGCCGGAATCCCCGCCAGGAAGGCGTCGGCCATGGGGGTGACGGGCTCCGTCTCGGTGGGCATCCCCAGGGTCTCGGCCACCGCCAGGGCGTCGGCGACCGAGGCGGCCGAGCTGGTGGCGTAAGGCATGAGGACCCCCAGCAGATTCGGCGCACCGATCGCCCGGGCCGCCAGACCCGCGGCCACCGCCGAATCGATCCCGCCGGACAGCCCCACCACGAGCCGCCCGTGCCCCGACCGGTCCAGGACCGCGCGGATGAACTCGGCGCACGTGTCGGCGGCCAGTGCGGGATCCAGGGCCCACTCGGGCCGGGAAAGTTCGAGCCTGTCGTCCGCCATGATTCCGTCACTCCTTGCATTCCCGGGGCCGCCCCCGGTCCACCGGTGTCCCATCCTCGTTCCCGCCCGTCAACTGCGCCGCCAGGCGCCCGGCAGGAAGAGGACCAGGACCGTGAAGATCTCGAGCCGGCCGATCAGCATGAACAGCATCAGCAGCCACTTCTCCCAGGGCAGCAGCCCGGCGTAGTTGCCGGCCGGTCCCACCAGGCCCAGCCCTGGGCCGATGTTGCCGAGGGTGGCGGCGGTCGCCCCCACGCTGGTCACCAGGTCCCGGCCGCCCAGGGTCAGGATCAGGACGCCGCCCACATAAACAAGCATGAAGAGCAGGAAGAAGCCAAGCACGTTGGTCTGGACGGCCGGCGACAGGGCCCGGTCGTTGAACCAGAGGGTGAAGACGGCCCGGGGATGCAGCACGCGCAGCAATTCCATCTTGGCGTGGCGGAACAGGATCAGGACCCGCATGACCTTGATGCCTCCGCCGGTGGAACCGGCGCACCCGCCGACGGCCATCAGCACCAGGAGCAGGGCGTGGGCCAGCGGGGGCCATTGCAGGTAGTCGGCCGTCCCGAAACCCGTGGTGGTCAGGATGGAAACCACCTGGAACATGGCCCGCCGGACGGTCTCCCCCGTCGAACCGTAGAAGTGG
This sequence comes from bacterium, assembly GCA_018829565.1. GTDB lineage: Bacteria > Krumholzibacteriota > Krumholzibacteriia > LZORAL124-64-63 > LZORAL124-64-63 > JAHJTW01. The sequence goes on from JAHJTW010000227.1 coordinate 2,463, forward strand.
ATGGGCGCCAGGACCGCCGTCACGAGCAACGTGCAGAGCAGGATGATCCCCGCATAGAAGCGGAATTCCTCGTCCCGGCCGTAGATCCGCCACCGGCCGGTGAGGGCCAGGTAGTGCAGGGAGAAGTTCGTGCCGGCGAGGATCATGAAGACGATGATGATCCATTCCACCGCAGGGCTGGCGTAGCCGCCGACGCTGGCGTTGAGGTTGCTGAATCCCCCCGTGGCCATGGTGGCGAAGGCGTGACAGGCGGCGTCGAAGAGGCTCATTCCGGCGGCCACCAGGGCCAGGATCTCCAGGACCGTCAGCAGGAAGTAGACCCCCCACAGGAGCTTGGCCGTTTCCCGGATGCGCGGGGTCAGACGCTCGGCCACCGGACCGGGGACCTCGGCCCGGAAGAGCTGCATCCCCCCCACGCCCAGCAGGGGCAGGATGGCCAGGGCCAGCAGCACGATCCCCATGCCCCCCAGCCAGTGGGTCAGGGCCCGCCAGAACAGGGTGCCGTGGGTGCGGCTCTCGATGTCGGTGAGGATGGTGGCCCCGGTGGTGGTGAAGCCGGAGATGGACTCGAAGACCGCGTCGGTGAACGAGGGCATCTGCCCGCTGAGCCAGCCCGGCACCGCGCCCAGCAGGCCGACGCAGAGCCAGCCCAGGGCAACCACCGCGAAGCCTTCCCGGATCCGCAGGTCGGGCGCTCCCCTGAGCAGGAACAGCGGAACCCCGCCGACGGCCGACCCGATGCCCGCCGCGGCCAGGAACCAGACCCAGTCGCCCTCGCCGTACAGGAGGGAGATGATCGCCGGCAGCAGCAGGCAGGCGGCCGTCACCAGCATCAGGAAGCCCAGGACCTTGGCGACCGCCCTGAGGTTCACGGATGCCCGCCCGCGAAGAAGTCCTCGACGGCGGCCGCCCGATCGGGCAGGGCGAAGACGACCACCTCGTCCCCGGCCTTGAGCACCGTGTCGCCCCGGGGCGTCAGAACGCGCCCGTGCTGGAGGACGGCGCCGATCATGGCGTCGGGCGGGAATTCCAGTTCCTGCAGCTTGCGGCCCAGCCAGGTGCACTTCTTCCCCACCCTCAGCTGCAGGATCTCGGCGCCGCTGTAACCGAGGCTCTCGGCGCTGATGACCGCCCCCCGCTTGACGAAGCGGGCGATCCAGGCCGAGGTGGAAAGGCGCGGCGAGACGGCCGCATCGACTCCCAGCATGGGCAGCAGGGGCACGTAATCCGACCGGTTGACCAGGCAGACGGTCTTGCCCGCCCCCAGATGATGAGCCAGCAGGCAGGCCATGATGTTGGTCTCCTCGTCGCCGCTCACCGACACGAAGCCGTCCATCTCGCGGATGCCCTCGCTGTCCAGCAGTTCGCTGTTGGTGCCCTCGCCGTGGAGCACCAGCGCGCCCTTGAGCTGTTCGCTGGCCAGGCGGCACTTCTCCTCGTTGCGGTCGATGATCTTGACCTTGACCCCCGCGGCCAGCAGGTCCCGGGCGAGTTCCCGGCCCATGCTGTTGGCCCCGACGATCATGACCCGGGTCAGCCGCCGGCTGCTGCTGCGGAAGTAGATCAGGGAACGGTCCACCACGCTGCGGGGCCCCGCCATGAAGACCTGGTCGTCGGCCAGGATGCGCGTGTTCCCCCGCGGGATCAGGGTGGTGTCCCCCCGCACGATCGTGGTCACCAGGGCGATGGACTTGCCCAGGGATTTGTTGATGTCCGACAGGGTCTGCCCCTCCACGCGGGAATCGGCCTCCACGCGGGCCCCGATGATGCGGACCTTGCCGCCCGCCAGGTCATGGACCTCGGTCGCGCCGGTCTGGAACAGGATCTCGCGGATGGCGTGGACGGCTTCGCGGTCGGGATTGATGGCCAGGTCGATGCCGTCGAGGAGGAGACGGTGGTCCTGGTAGTATTCCTCGGACCTTACGCGGGCCACCTTGACCTTGGCCCCGAGGGCGTGGGCGGTCTGGCAGGCGATGATGTTGATCTCGTCCTTGTCGGTCACGGCCGCGAAAAGGCCGCAGTTGCCCATGCCCACCTCGGTGAGGGTCTGGGGACTGACGCCGCTACCCAGGACCAGGCGGCAATCCAGGTGCTCGGACACCTGATGGAGCAGGGCCGGTTCCTTCTCGACCAGGATGACGTCGTGCTCGCGCCGGGAGATGGTCGCCGCGAGGTGGAATCCGACCGAGCCGGCGCCGACGATGACGATCTTCACGCATCCGCCCCCGGGAAGGAATTGAGGGCCCCCACGACCCGGTCCAGGGCGTCGGCGGGCGTATCCAGGTTCGGGATCAGGCGCACGCGGCCCGCACCGAAGCCCACGCCGAGGACGCCCCGGCTTTCCAGATGCCGAAGGAGGGCCGCATCGGCCCCGGCGCCCTCGACGTCGATGATCACGATGTTGGTGTCCACCGGATGATTGACCTTCAGGGCCGGGTGGTCAAGGCCCGAGGCGATGAAGGCAGCGTGGGCGTGATCCTCCGCGAGGCGCTCCAGGTTGTGCTCCAGGGCGTACAGGCAGGCCGCGGCGAGGATCCCGGCCTGCCGCATCGCCCCGCCGAAGAGCTTGCGGAAGCGGTGCGCCTTGATGATGGCGTCCCTGTCCCCGGCCACCACGGAACCCACGGGCGCGCCCAGCCCCTTGGAGAAGCAGACGCTCACGGTGTCGACCGGGGCGGCCAGTTCGGCGAGGGGCAGCCCCGTGGCGACGTGGGCGTGCCAGAGTCTGGCGCCGTCCAGGTGGACCCGCAGCCCCCGGGCGTGGGCGCCCTCGGCGATGCGGAGGACGTTGTCCTGGGGCAGGACGCGCCCGCCGGCGTTGTTGTGCGTGTTCTCCAGGCAGACCAGGGCGGGCGGGGCGCAGTGGACGTTGTCGGGGGGATTGAGGGCGGCGGCCACCTCGGGCCAGTCGAGCCTGCCCCCCGGGGCCTTCACGCAGGTCACCAGCAATCCGCTGAGGGCGGCCGGGCCGCCGGCCTCGTAGCGGTAGATGTGGGCCCCGTCCTCGAGGACGATCTGGTCCCCGGGACTCGTCTGGGCCTTCAGGGCGAGCTGGTTGCCCATGGTGCCGCTGGGCACGTAGAGGGCGGCCTCCTTGCCCAGCAGGGCGGCGACCTCTTCCTGCAGGCGGTTGACGGTCGGGTCGTCGCCGAAGACGTCGTCGCCGACCTCCGCCTCGGACATCGCCTTGCGCATGCCCGCCGAAGGACGGGTCACGGTGTCGCTGCGCAGATCCAGTACGGGGTGTTTCATCGCTGGGGACTCCTGGGATGCAGGGGCTCGCCGACCGGCCCGGCAGGTCGGGAACGAGGTGGAGGCCTTCCCGGTCGATCCGGGTCGGGTCCGATCCAAGGCAAGAAAGTACCCGACCCGGCCGCGCAAGGCAAACCGGTTCCCCAGAGGTCTGGAGAACCGGTGCGAATCACTATGGTAAACCTGGCGGGAAAGATCCAGCCGGTCAGTTTTCGGCGGTGCCGGCGACCTTGTCCTTGAGCATCTTGGAAACCTTGAACACCGGAACCTTGCGGGAAGGAACGGGAACCGCTTCGCCCGTCCTGGGATTGCGGGCCATGCGCTCCTTGCGCTCCTTGACCTTGAACGTCCCGAATCCGCGGATTTCCAGGTGGTGCCCCGAGACCAGCAGGTCCCCGATGCGATCGAGGAAAAGATCGACAGTCTCGGCGACTTCCTTCTTCGTCAGGCCTGTCTTTTGAGCAATGTCTTCTACGATATCCGCTTTGGTCATGACATGCCTCCTCTGTGCCAAAGGCCATCTTCCGAGCCGACGATCATCTCTTGGGCTACATTCTTACCCATAAATATTTTGCTGTCAAGGACTAAAGGCAATCGAAGGAAGGCCCCGGGGACGGTGGCGGGCAGGATGCAATGCGGAATGCCCGCCGCCATCGCATCTCGACACGCCCTGAAGGCCTCGAGGAGATCCAGGCAGGGGCCATGATTTCCTCAAATACCTTATAAGACCTGATTTTTTAGTGCTTTTTGTATTTTTTTTTAATCATAGAAACCCATGGCCCTGCCCTTGCAGTTGGTCCGGCATGGTCGCGGCCGGAGGGGCCGATCATGAACACCGTGCCACTGCAACCGATCCCCTCCGGCCGCACAACCAAAACCATCGGGCAACTCGGCGAGTACCAAGGAGGACCTCAAAATGGCCAACAACAAGAAGATCGTTTCCCTGGTTCTGATGTGCATGGTAGGCATCCTGGCCACCGGCTGCAGCGACGACAATCCCACTTCCGTCGGCCAGGTGGACACCGCTCCTCCGGCCGTGCCCTCCAATCTGCGATCCACGTTCGACTTCGCCGCCGGGGCCGCGGTGATCAGCTGGGCCGAGAACACCGTGGACGGCGATCTGGCC
>JAHJTW010000228.1 GCA_018829565.1 bacterium
AGCGAAAAAAAGGCGAAAACGCAAGGGGGAAAGGCGGAAAATGCCCAAAAAATCGAGCGCCAACGGCCTTCCGGATCATGGGCTCTCGGGAGATCCATCGAAATTTCCGCCGCACGCAAAGGCCCGAAGGGCCGGGCCGGCGCAAGCCTGCTGATAGACCTCCCGCTCGACTATCCTCACCCACTGCTCAAGTTTTCCAACAATCTCATCGGTCGATAACCGCAGCAGACCTGAAACCATCCAAATACTCAGTTATCTAGTACACCCGGTTCCTGGAAGGCTGTGGTTTGCTGATCTCGATTCTCTCAACTTGATCTATCCAGTAGGTGGTGAATTTCGGGCCGTTCCAACTGCTATTGCGAAGCATGAACTCGACGGCGTTTCGTTCTGACAAGAATCCAGATGCACCACTCCCGTCACGGAATTGAACGGATAGATGAGTGCCCGGCTCTGTATGGAACAGAACAGCTGAAGGGCTATCAAGGACAACGCCGTCAAGTTGATCAGATTCGTTGCCGCGACCACTCGTACTGCAGCCGGCGACGCCAAGTACTGCCAGAAAAACCAACAAACACTGAACCAACCTGGCGACGATCATTCCAAGGCCCTCCATCCGGCCCGTCACCCACATTCCAGGACGGTGTGCTTCCACGGCGGCCGCGGGCGACAGCGACCGGTGCAAGTTACTGATAGTTACTGATAGGAGTTCACTAGCTTTCACGAAGGCACACCAAAAACCCGCAACGCCGGAACCCCCTTGATTGACTTTAAGATGGGCTCGCAACCATCGTTGAAACTCTCTGGGGTGATATCCCAAAAGCTCCGGGCAATCTCGCTTGCATCGTCTGAATGGCGAGTAGCATGGGGTTTATTAGACAAAAATGCCTCGGCGAGTGGAATACAGAAATGCGCACCTAGCTTTTCCTCAAGCTGCCCCAGGAAGCGAAGCGCCGCCAAAAATGAGACCGCGCCTGGGCCCCAGTACCACCCCCGGCCGCGTTCGAATTCTCCGCGGATTATTGGATTTCCCGACGCCCCATGCCGGGTGCTGAGAACACCCTCAAGAACCACCACAGGCTTCGCCGGCTCCCTATTCACCAATTCAACAACCAGGTCTACTGCTTTTCCAAACTGGAGTTGCTCACTGATGCCTGATGCCTGGGACGCTACACCACAGGTGGCACGACTCGCTGAGTAACCTAAGTCTACCGCGATAATCGAGGCCGCATTTTTGTCGGGTAGCACAGATGTAAAGTTTGCCATGTTGGCCTCTTACGCAAAGAATCAGGCTAAAAAGGGCATATGGAGCCACGCCACAGAACCAGGACCCCCTTGAACCCCCATTTCATTTGATGAGCGTCAGCTTGGTCACCGCCGAAGCCCGACCGTTCACCATCCGCGCGAAATAGACCCCGCTGGCGCACCGGGAACCGTCGTCGGCGCACCCGTCCCAGGGACGCTGGTGGGTGCCGGCCGTCAAAACCTCATCGACCAGGGTCCGCACCAGACGGCCCTGCAGGTCGTGGATGGTCAGGCGCAGGGACCCGCCGGCCGGTGCGGTGAAGGCGACGGTCGTCAGCGGGTTGAAGGGATTGGGCCAGGCCTTGACCTCGGCGGCGAAGACGGGCCGGGGCACGCTGGAACTGTCGTCCGGGACCTGCTTCTGGATGATGAAGTCGTCCAGGAAGAACCCCGCACCGTTCTCGGTGGAGTCGCTGTCCAGGCGGAACCGGAACCGGACGTCGGATTGGCCGATGACCGGGGCGAGGTCGATCACATTCAGCACCCACGAGGCCTGAACGCCCTCGAAGACCGGCGCGCCCGACGGCAGCTGGACGCCGCTGCCGCTGGCGGGATTGGTGTACGGCGTGGAAACGCCGGACCAGGTCGTGCCGCCGTTGACCGATGCCTGGAGGAAGCAGGCGTCCCAGTTCTCCTCGATGTCCCAGTGGGCCCAGAACCGCAGTTCGGCCGTGACGGCGTCGCTCAGGTCCACGCCCGCGGTCATGGTCATGGCGTTGCTGCTGTCGTGCGCATAGTCGGCCCCGGGGCTGTCGTCGAGGCTGTTCGCGGAGTCGTGGCCCTCGGCGGGAATCGCCAGGCCCCAGCCGCCCGTCCAGCCGGCGGTCCCGGCTTCGAAGTCGGAGGCGAACAGGGTGACGGTCTCCATGGGGCCGAGGGGTTCCAGGGCGACGTCCAGGACGTCGGCCACGCCCCAGGTGCAGCCGACGCCGGGGATGGTCCGGGAAGTGTAGCCCGCGGCGCTGAAGGTCAGGTCGAAGGTCCCGGTGGGCAGCAGCTTGTAGTAGTCGCCGTGCTCGGGGTCGGTGTGGACGGGCATGGCGTTGCCCGCGACCGTGATCGTGGCGTCCAGGGGCAGGCCCGTCTGGGCGTCGGTGACCACGCCGGAGATCCCGTGGCGGGCGGCCGCGACGTAATGCAGCAGGCTTTCCCGGTTGTCGTTCCAGTAGGTGTCCAGCAGCGCGGGAGAGGGCCACTTGGTGTTGCCCAGCTCCACCGTGACGTCGATGCAGTCGGTGGCGTAGTAGGACCAGTCCTGCAGGGTGCCGGTGGCGATGTACCAGTCGGCGCCGTTGGTGATGCCCTGGGGAAAGCTGCCGTTGTACATGGGCAGGTTGTAGGTGGAGTACTCCAGGCTGAGCTGGATGAGGGCCGCATCGTCCGGCGCCCGGGTGTAGGTGTAGTCCCAGGGATAGTTGACGACCAGCGCCCCGCCGTGGCCGTTCTGGCTGATCACGAAGTGATGGGCGTTCGCATAGGCCATGAAGGCGGTGGTCTCGACCTCCATCGAGGAATGGGTTCCGGCCGGGTCGGGATAGTTGCGGTTCAGGTCCACGCCGTTGGCGTTGGCGCGCCAGGCGGAGGCGTAGCCGTCGGGGTTGTGCAGCGGCATGATGTGGATCTCGGCGCCGTCCACCAGGGCGGTGAGATCCTCGAACCCGGGCTGACCGTAGTTGTCCAGCAGATGGTGGGCCAGGTTCCACAGCAGGACCAGGCCGACGGTCTCGTTCCCGTGGATGGTGCTCGACAGACGCACCTCGGGCTCGGGCTCGGTGCCGTGGACGTCGTCGGAGATCACGATGCCCCACAGTTCGCGGCCCTGGACGGAGGTTCCCCAGGTGAAGGTCCGCGCCAGGGTGGGATGGGCGGCGGCCAGGGCGGCGAAATCCGAGCCGACCTGGGCATGGGTGGGATAGTAGAGGGCCTTGGCTGGATCGAGATCCGCGAAGCCCTTGGCAACCTGCTCGGCCCAGGCTTCCTCGGTCGCGCGGCGCCCTTCCCGGTCCAGGTCGGGCAGGCGTGTGAACCGGTAGCCGGCGGCTTCCAGGTCGCGGGCCTCCGCCGCGGTCACCCGGGGAGTGAACACGATGCCGCCGGAGCGGCGATCGGGTCGGATCTGATCACGGTCGAACGCGGCCAGAGGGACGGTCTCCAGGAGCCGGGACAGATCGGCGGGGGAGGACAGCTCCATCCGGACGGGGAAGTCTTCGAAGACTGCGATCTCCCAGAGGGGAAGGCCGCGACCGTCGATGGGGATGGCAGCAGCGAGGGCCGCCGAGGAAGCAAGAATATGGAGGACAAGGACACAGGCCCATGTTCTTTTCATCGGGCGGCCTTTCCGGTCGAGTGCGGTCGATGGTGTGGAAACGATCCCTTTCCCCATTATACCATATTTCAGGGCGACAAAAAAGGGGACCCGGGTTGCCCCGGATCCCCAGTGGAAACTTGACGGACGGCAGCGGACTACCGGAAGAGGGCCTTGACGGCTCCCATGCTGGCTGCCTCGTTGGCCACCGCGCCGGTCGTGCTGTAGAAGTCCATCGTGAAGTCGCCGCAGGAGTCGGTTCCCCAGCTGTCCACACCCAGGTAGACCCAGATGTCGCTGCCCGAGTTGTTCGTGTAGCTCAGGACCTCGGCGCCGCCGGTGAGGGTGTCGTCGGCGTAGGCCAGGCAGGTGAACGGTTCGGCGCAGGCGTCCAGCAGCC
>JAHJTW010000229.1 GCA_018829565.1 bacterium
CCCCCGGGGGGCGAGGCCGAGCTTGCGGGCGTGTGCCCGCCAGCCGAGGCCTTCCCGCCGTGACAGCACCGCGGGCATGATGAGGCACAGGCCCAGGTGGTAGGCGAGAAAGACCGCAGGGGCGCTGTGCAGTACGGTCAGGCCCAGGATGACGAGGATGGGGGCAGCGACGGCGGCCGCCCAGGTCCGATCGGACGTCATGAGCGGAACTGCTGCCGCAGCCGGTCGAACCTCCCGCCGTAGACCAGTTCGAAGAGGCCTGCCCTGTCGGGCAGGCGTTCGGCGCACCAGCGTCTGAGACCGCGGATCTCGATCTCGATGTCGACGTCCGGGTAGTCGCTGCCGACGATCAGCGCGCAGATGCGGTCGGCGCGGCGCTGGAGTTCCTCGGCGATGGGGTCGCGGGGCCGGGTCATGGGGCCTCCTTCCTAAGATAAGGATAGCACGGTCCTTTGGCCGGCGCCGCACCGCCTTCCCGGTTGGCAAACGGCACGCAGGAAATTTGATCCATCAGGCCGCAGAGGGGTTCAAATTGAACCCCTCGGGGTAGTGATTCATCAAATTAAGGTAGCCAGCATACACCGCGCCGCTGAAATTGCCTGCCGGGGGGTGCGTGTGTTACATTCGGCGAACCGTTATTCCGAGAACATCCGCCCCTTGCAAAGGTCAGCGCCATGTCCGCAAACGCCCCTGCGAACCCCGAAACCGTGCCCTACAAGCCGGCCAACCACGTCCGCATCGTGACGGCGGCCTCGCTGTTCGACGGCCACGACGCCGCCATCAACATCATGCGGCGGATCCTGCAGAGCAGCGGCGCCGAGGTGATCCACCTGGGGCACAACCGGGCGGTGAAGGAGATCGTGGACTGCGCGATCCAGGAGGACGCCCAGGGGATCGCCATCACCAGCTACCAGGGCGGGCACGTCGAGTACCTGAAGTACATGCACGACCTGGTCACCCAGGCCGAATCGCGCATCAAGATCTTCGCCGGGGGCGGCGGGACCATCCTGCCCGAGGAGATCGAGGAACTGCACGCCTACGGCATCGCGCGCATCTTCTCTCCCGACGACGGCCGGCGCATGGGCCTGCAGGGGATGATCAACGAGGTGCTGCGCCAGTGCGACTTTCCGGTGGGGGAGGCGGGCGATCTGGCCGCGGCCACCGCGGGCCTGGCCGGGCGCGATCCCGGGGCCCTGGGCCGGCTGATCTCCCTGGCCGAGAACGAGCCCGAACACGAGACCGAACTGATGGCGGCGGTGCGCGCCGCGGCGGCGAAGAACGGCAAGGTGATCCCCGTGCTGGGCATCACCGGCACCGGCGGGGCGGGCAAGTCGTCCCTGGTGGACGAGCTGGTGCGGCGCTACCTGGCGGACTTCACCGACAAGACCATCGCCATCGTCTCGGTGGACCCGTCGCGCCGGCGCAGCGGCGGCGCCCTGCTGGGCGACCGCATCCGCATGAACGCCATCGACGATCCGCGGGTCTACATGCGCTCGCTGGCCACGCGCCAGTCCAACCTGGCCTTGTCGAAATACGTGCGCCACAGCATCGACATCTGCAAGGCGGCCGGGTTCGACCTGGTGATCGTCGAGACCAGCGGCATCGGCCAGAGCGACACCGAGATCACCGACCACTCGGACGTCTCGCTTTACGTGATGACAGCGGAGTACGGGGCGGCGACCCAGCTCGAGAAGATCGACATGCTGGACTTCGCCGACCTGATCGTCCTGAACAAGTTCGACCACAGGGGTTCGCTGGATGCGTTGCGCGACGTCCGCAAGCAGTACCGGCGCAACCACAACCTCTTCGACGGCGACGACGAATCCCTGCCCGTGTACGGAACCATCGCCTCGCAGTTCAACGATCCGGGCATGAACCGCCTGTACAAGGCCGTGATCGACACCGTGGTGGCCCGCACCGGGGCCGACCTGGCGTCGCACTACGAGGTCACCGCCGCCATGGGCAAGCGGGCCTACGTGATTCCGCCCGAACGGGTGCGCTATCTGGCGGAGATCGTCGAGAGCAGCCGCCGCTACGACGGATTCGTGGACGAGCAGTGCGCCCTGGCCCGGCGGCTCTACCAGCTGCACGGGACCATCGCGGCGCTGCGGGGGAGCGAAGCTGGGGCGGAATTGCTCCCGGTCATCGATCCGGCGGACTCCGACCCCACCGTGGTCGGCGAACTCATCGGGATGTACGCCGAGCTTCGCGACCGCCTCGATCCCGAGTGCCGCAAGGCGCTGACCGGCTGGACCGATCTGCGCCGAGCCTACCGGCAGGACAAGTTCGCCTTCAAGGTGCGCGACCGGGTCATCGAGCAGGACCTGTTCCACACCTCGCTGAGCGGCACCCGCGTGCCGAAGGTCGCCCTGCCGCGCCACAGCGACTGGGGCGACGTCCTGCGCTGGGTGCTGACCGAGAACGCGCCGGGATTCTTCCCCTACGCGGCCGGGGTGTTCCCCCTGAAGCGAGAGGGCGAGGATCCCACCCGCATGTTCGCCGGCGAGGGCGGTCCCGAGCGGACCAACCGCCGCTTCCACTACGTGTCGCTGGGGATGCCCGCGGCGCGGCTGTCGACGGCCTTCGACTCGGTGACCCTCTACGGCGAGGACCCCGACCGCAGGCCCGACATCTACGGCAAGATCGGCAACAGCGGCGTCAGCATCGCGACCGTGGACGACGCCAAGAAGCTGTACAGCGGGTTCGACCTGGCCGACCCGAAGACATCCGTCTCCATGACCATCAACGGCCCGGCGCCCATGATGCTGGCCTTCTTCATGAACGCCGCGATCGACCAGGGCTGCGAGAAGTACATCAATGCCAATGGGCTGGAAAAAGAGGTCGAGCAGAAGATCGAGGCCATCTCCAAGGAGCGCGGCGCGCCACGGCCCCACTACCGGGGCGACCTGCCCGAGGGCAACGACGGCCTGGGCCTGATGCTGCTTGGGGTCAGCGGCGACCAGGTGCTGCCGGCCGACGTCTACGCCAGGATCAAGGCCGAGACCCTGTGCGCGGTGCGGGGCACCGTGCAGGCCGACATCCTCAAGGAGGACCAGGCCCAGAACACCTGCATCTTCTCCACGGAGTTCGCCCTGCGCATGATGGGCGACATCCAGCAGTTCTTCATCGACCACGACGTGCGGAACTTCTACTCGGTCTCGATCAGCGGCTACCACATCGCCGAGGCCGGCGCCAACCCCATCACCCAGCTGGCTCTGACCCTGGCCAACGGGTTCACCTTCGTGGAGTACTACCTGTCGCGGGGGATGCCCGTCGACAGCTTCGCGCCCAACCTGTCGTTCTTCTTCAGCAACGGGATGGATCCGGAGTACTCGGTCATGGGCCGGGTCGCCCGCCGCATCTGGGCCAAGGCCATGAAGAATCTCTACGCGGGCAACGACCGCAGCCAGAAGCTGAAGTACCACATCCAGACCTCGGGCCGCAGCCTGCACGCCCAGGAGATCGCCTTCAACGACATCCGCACCACGCTGCAGGCCCTGTACGCCATCTACGACAACTGCAACAGCCTGCACACCAACGCCTACGACGAGGCCATCACCACCCCC
>JAHJTW010000230.1 GCA_018829565.1 bacterium
AGCCATCCGGCGGTGACCCAGCGGGATTCCCCCGCGAACGAGAGGACGGGGCCGACCCGGGTCGAGCGGTGGATCAGGGGTGAATCCCCGGATGCCGACCATCCCCAGCCCCCTTCGAAACCCGCGGCCAGGTTCCCCAGCACGGGGCGCGACAGCCCGCAGCGGAATTCGAGGTGGTCGATGACTTCTCCCGCCTCCGCCCGGCTCCATTCCCTGGCGCCGCAGAAGTTGCCGACCATGGTCCACGGTCCGCTCCGCCGTTCCAGGATCAGATCGAGGCCCCCGATTTCCGATTCCTCGCAGCGCTCGATGCCCAGGCAGAGGGACACTCCGGGACGGTGGTCGTCCCCAGGCGCGATCTGCGCCAGGACCCAGCCGGCCACCACGCAGGATTCCAGGTGGACGTTGCGCCCGCCGGCCGTGGTCCGCAGGTTGGGCAGGCCGATCCCCGCCTGGAATCCCCGACCCAGTCCAACATCCAGGGTGGGCTGGGCGTCGATGGTCCACACCCCGTTCGTTCCTCCACCCGCGCGGGAAATATCGAATCCCTGGCTGACCTCGGTCTGCCGCGGTTCGAGGGGGGCGGATTCGGACAGGGTGACGAACAGGGCTCCTGAACCGGGGCTCGGGCAGCAGGCCAGAATCAGGAAGACCATCGCCGGCAAGGGATTGGACGAGCGGGTTGCCATGGGATCCTCCATTCTTTGTTCATGGTAAACAATTTTGTCACGACAAAAAAATATGAGCGATCGTCTTCTGGTCAAGGAAAAGGTTAAATTTTTAACAAATAATGATTCCTGTTTTTCTGTTGCGATTTCAAGGACTTATGGCAATATGCATCCATGCAGATAATCTCCGCCCTCCTTCAGGAAGGAACACCATGAACCACAGGTTCTTCTGTCTCGGTCTCCTGCTCCTGGCGGGGTGTTCCCGCGAAATCCCCACCGATCCCGCCTACATCGCGGAGATCGACACCTGGCATCAGGGCCGCATCGAACGGCTCCGCAGCGATACCGGGTGGTTGACCCTCATCGGTTTGCATCGGCTGAATCCCGGTCTGAACACCATCGGTGCGGGGGGTGACGTGGACGTGGCTCTGGGTCCCAAGGCGCCGGCCAGGGTGGGCGAACTCGAAGTCGGCGACCTCGGCATCATCTTCCAGGCGGCCGAGGGTGCGGTGGTGACCCTGTTCGGCGGCGAGGAAACAACACCAGTGACGAAGCTCCTGCTGACCACCGACGGCGACGGCGAACCCACGACCCTGGCGGTGGGCTCGATCCTCTTCTACGTGATCGATCGTGACGGCGGTTACCACGTGCGCGTGAAGGACCGGGAGTCGGAGGTCCTGCTGGCCTTCACCGGCATCGACCGTTTCGAGGTCGAGGCGAAGTGGAGAGTCACGGCCCGCCTCGAGGGCGAGCCCGGCGAACTCATGGTGCCCAACGCCCTGGGCGGCCAGACCGCCGAAGCCACTCCCGGGGTGCTGGCGTTCGACCTGGACGGCAAGACCCACCACGTGACCCCCACCGGCCAGCCGGGGAATCCCCTGTTCCTGGTCTTCGCCGACGCCACCACGGGCAAGACGACCTATCCCGGCGGGCGCTTCCTGGCCATCGACGCCCCGGCGGCCGACGGTTCCTACATCCTCGATTTCAACAAGGCGTACAACCCGCCCTGCGTGTTCACCCCGTACGCGACCTGCCCCCTGCCCGCTGCGGGCAACAGGCTGGACGTCGCGATCGAGGCCGGCGAGAAGACGTGGGGGGACCACCACTGATGGATGCGCTGCGCGATCTGTTCCTGCTGCGCCGCGACGTGGTCTTCCTGAACCACGGCTCGTTCGGCGCCTGCCCGCGTCCCGTGTTCGAGGAGTACCAGCGCCTGCAGCGCGAACTGGAATCCGAGCCGGTGGACTTCCTGAGCACGCGCCGCACCTTGCCCGACCGGCTGGCCGCGGCCCGGGCCCGGCTGGCGGATTTCCTGGGGGCCGATCGCGACGAGATCGTGTTCGTGCCCAACGCCACCACCGGCCTGAACGTCGTGGCCCGCTCCTTGCGGCTCGATCCCGGCGACGAGGTCCTCAGCTGCGACCACGAGTACGGGGCCATGGACCGCATGTGGCGGTTTCTGTGCGGCAAGCAGGACGCCCGCTACGTCCGCCGGACGCTGCCCCTGCCCCTGGACGATCCCGCCGCGGTCGTCGAGGCGATCTGGGCCGGGGTGACCGACCGCACCCGCGTTCTGTTCCTCAGCCACATCACCTCCCCCTCGGGGGTGATCCTGCCTGTCGAACCGCTGGTCGCCCGGGCGCGCGAGCGGGGCATCCTGACCATGATCGACGGCGCCCACGTGCCGGGACAGATCGACTGCGACCTGCACGCCCTCGGCTGCGACGTCTGGGCGGGCAACTGCCACAAGTGGCTGATGGCCCCCAAGGGGTCGGCGGCGCTCTACGTCCGGCGGGACGTCCAGGACCTCGTGGAGCCCCTGATCGTCAGCTGGGGCTGGGAGAGCGACTGGCCGGGGCCCAGCCGCTTCGTGGACGAGCAGGAGTGGACCGGCACGCGCGACCCCAGCGCCTTCCTGGCCGTGCCCGCGGCCCTGGACTTCTTCAAGGAGCACGACTGGCCCCGGGTGCGCATGCGGTGCCGCGGCCTTTTGCTTGAGGCCCGCGAGCGGATCCTCGCCCTGACCGGGCTCGATCCCCTGTGCCCGCCCGATCCCTGGCTGGGCCAGCTGGCGGCCCTGCCCCTGCCTGAAGGCACCGACGGCGACGCCCTGCACCGTACCCTGCGCCGGGACCACGGCATCGAGATCCCGGTGACCACCTTCGCCGGCCGGCCCTGGCTGCGGGTGGCGATCCAGGGTTACAACACGCCTGGGGATGTCGAGGCATTGGTGGCGGCCCTTTCCCGGGAGCTGGGGAAACCGTAAATTTCATTCATATCCCTACCCCATGGATCGGAAAGGGTGCGGGCATGAAATCCGTGATCACTTGCGCGGCGTTTCTGATCTGGCCATCCCTGGTGTGCGCGGATGGTTTCTTCGTCTGGAAAAACCAACAGCGGGATATCCACGAACCCCAACAGAAAGCCCTCATCATCCACGATGCGGGCTGGGAGGATCTGGTCCTGAGCGTCCGCTTCCAGGGGGCTCCGGAGGAATTCGGTTGGATCGTCCCGCTGCCTGCCCTACCGGAGATGGAACCGCGGTCACCCCGTATCTTTGAGGTTCTGAGCCAGGCAACCCAAACCCCCTGGTTCGGTCGCACTCCAGGCAAGGGCATGTTCATGGAAGCTGGGTCTTCCGTCCAACCCAAGGTGGTCACCGAGCGTGTCGGGATCTACACCGTGTCTCTCCTTGAAGGAGGAACTACGGAAGGGGTGATGGAATGGCTTGACCGGGAGGGCTTCGACCTGCCGACGGGGGCGGATCCGGTCCTGACGGATTACCTGGAAAGCGGCTGGATCTTCGCAGCCATGAGGATCACCCTGGAAAACCAGGCAGGCGGGATGGCGGACAGTCTCGCCAACGGCATGATCCAGCCCATCCATTTCCGTTTCCCTGCCGAGCATCCCGTCTTCCCCCTGAAAATCAGCTCCCTTGGCGGCGGGGAGTCCGAGGTACTCCTGTATCTCCTGTCGCGACCGGGCTGGGTTCCCCACGACGCTCCGGGCATGCTCTGGGAATCCCATTGCTGGTCGCAAATCCCCTGGGGATGGTTCCGGTACGGAGGAGAAGGGGGTGGAGGGATTCCGTTCCTTTCCGGGCTGGCCGATCGATTCGCCGCGGTGGCCGACAGCATGGTCCTGACCAAGGCCCGAGCCATTGTCAAGGCTGCCGACATGGATGATGTGGGGTTTGGGCCCTATCCGGCCCTGGCCCTTCTCCAGGACGGTGATCTGCGCCAGAGGGCGGAAGCGGCCACGTTCATCGGCCGCAAGGACCCGCCCGGAGGGTATGCGGCGCTGGAGACCTTCCTGGACCGGGTGATGGTGGCGGTTGATCCTGCCAAAAAGGATTTCACGGGGAACGGCATCGTGGAATCCCACAATCATGATGTGACCAGCGCCCTGTGGGCGGCGGGTCGGTTCGGTGGGGAACGGGCGGTCCCTCTCCTCTCCCGCTGGGCCGTCTCGGACAACCTGGAATGGCAGACGGAAGCTCTCATTGGATTGATCGCCACCGATCCGGTGGCTGCAACCCCCATTTGCCGTGATCAGTTCGTGGCCAATAGCCATCGGGATGCCCATTTCCCTTACGAGGTCGAACGGTTCCTCGAATTGTGTGTGGCTCACCTTGTTGAATACGGCACGGATGAGGAACTGTCGGCCATGAAGGCCCTGGCGGAAGCCAACCATGATCCGCGTTCATGGGACAGGAAATGGTTAAGCAAACAGGGAAACGAGGCTGGTCTCGAGTCGGGGCAGACCGCTGTACTCATCGCCGCTGCCCTGGGGGATGAAGGGTACGTTGCCGAGCTGGGCGAGCACCTCAGGAAATTCGAGATCACCCGACGCGGCGCCTCAGGGTCCAGGCGACTGGACTACTATTTCCGGAATCAGCCCTGGAATCGCTCGGTAAAGGAACTCGCATTTTTCCTCCGTAACGGGTTGCTGGTCGATCGCATGGTGGAAGTGTTTTCAGGCCGCCCGGCGCTAAGGGATTCCCTTTTCCGCGCCGTGGCCCATGAAGGGTCGCCCGAGCAGATTCCCGATGATTACCGTGCCACACTTCTTGCCAGAGTGTCCCGGTTGACGTCTGAAGATGTCGCGTTGTTGGTCTCCATTTGGGAGAAGGCCTGGACCCGTTTGTTCGGGGCCAGTGAGGAGGAAAACGATCAGGGGGAGGGAGAGATCGCCTCCGTGGACGCCATGGGCAAGGCCCTGGCCGCTCAGGATGCCCTCGGAATCCAGGGAGAAGTCCAGGCGCTCGAGGAACTGTGGGAGCAGGTTCCCTGGGCGGAATTCGACCTCAAGAGGAGCCTCGTGATCTCCGCTGCAATCAAGGACGACCCTGCCGCTTGCCCGATGGTGATGGACTACCTGAATCACGATTGGGCAGTCCGTTTGGCTTCCTGGGACTCGAGCGCCGACTTGGCGCAGCGGGAATTCCCGGCCAATGGGTGGCCGGGGTCCTGGATCTTTCAGATACGTACCGACGACCGGAATCTTGGCTCATTCCTGGCCCGGACTTGCTCCGATGATGTGAGGGCCCTGGCTCGGGACCCGGCCGCTCCGGCGATCCTGCGTATGTTTTGCCTGATCGAATTCTGGATGGCGTGGCCGGAGCAGGAGGGGGAATATTTGGAACTGATGGAGGGACTGCAGGAGGAGTTCCCCCCCGGACCGCTCCGGGACCGCATCGCTCAACGGCTGCATTTCTGGAGGACGGTAGTCCCCGAAATGAAGGCTGCGTCAGAGGATTGGTGATCAATGGTCAAGATGCATTCGGAAAAGAAGGATGATAAGCCCATCCGCTGGGGCATCCTGGGGCCGGGCAAGATCGCCGGCAAGTTCGCCGCCGGTCTGGCCGCGGCCGAGGGCGCCGAGCTTGTCGCGGTGGCTTCGCGATCTCCCGAACGCGGCGCCGCCTTCGCCGCCGAGTGGGGGGCGCCGGTCGTCCATTCCCGCTACGAGGATCTCGCCGCCGATCGCCGCCTCGACGCCGTCTACGTCGCCACGCCGCACGCCTTCCACGAGGAGCATGCGACGCTTTGCCTGCGGGGCGGCAAGCACGTCCTGTGCGAGAAGTCCTTCGCTCTGAGCGCCGCCCAGGCCCGGCGCATGGCCGCGGCCGCCAGGGAGAACCGCGTCCTGCTCATGGAAGGCATGTGGACACGATTCCTGCCGGCCATCGTGCGGGTCCACGAGGTCATCGCCGCCGGGACCATCGGCGACCCGCGGCTGCTGCTGACGGACTTCGGTTTCCGCGCGACCTACGACCCCCGAAGCCGCCTGTTCGACCCGGCCCTCGGCGGCGGGACCCTCCTCGACCTGGGCGTCTATCCCGTGGCCATGGCCTTCAACCTGTTCGGTCCGCCGCTGACTTTCGAGACGACGGCCACCCTCGCTCCCACGGGGGTGGACGAGGAGGTGGCGGTCATCATGCACCACGCCGCAGGCCGGTCGGCGGTCTTCGCCACCTCCTTCACCGTGGACACGCCCAAGGACGCGCGCATCCTGGGCGCCGAGGGCTGGATCCGCATCCACGCCCCGTGGTGGGCGGCCACCACGATCACGGTGGGCAAGGGCAACGAGGACGGGGAGACCACCACCCATCCCCACCGCGGCCAGGGCTTCGCCCACGAGGCCGAGCACTTCATGGACCTGATCCGCCGGGGAGAGCGCGAGTCGCCGGTCATGCCCCTCGACGAATCGGTGGCCGTCATGGCCACCCTCGACGCCATCCGCGCCCGCTGGGGGATGCGCTATCCCGGCGAGTGAACCGCATCGCCGATCGTGCTATCCTGACCGGGAACGCCCGCCCACTTGACCCGACCGGGAGCGAATCATGAAACGAATCGTCGCGCTGTTGCTGGTGGCCGCCCTGGCGGCCGTGTCCGCGTGTCAGGAGGTCGAGGAGGGGTCGGTCGGCGGCCCGGAAATCGCCCTGTCTGCGGGAGGGGCCGTGGCAGTCGCACCCCTGGCCGTGACCCACGGCGGGGTCGGCTCCCCGCCGGACTGGTCCCCGCAGTGCCAGGAGGCCGCAGACACCGCGTTGGCCACCATCCTGGCCACAGGCGATGCCCTGGAGGGGGCCGTCTCGGGCACGGTGATCATGGAGGACATCCCCATCTTCAACGCCGGCACCGGGGCGAACATCCGCCTCGACGGCAAGACCATCCAGATGGACGCGGCGCTGATGACGTCGGACGGGGAGTTCGCGGCCGTGGCGGTGATCGAGCGGGTCCGCAATCCCATCCGGGTGGCGCGGGCGGTGCTGGACACGCCCCATCGCATGCTCGCCGGCGACGGGGCCACCCGCTTCGCCCACGCCATGGGCTTCGCGGACGTGGTGCCGGTCTGCCCCGAGGCCGAGGCGAAATTCCGGAAGAGATGGCAGCAGGTGCTGGAGGGCAAGGCCGGCGGGGGTTACGACACCTTCGACTGGCGCAGGGCCTGGAACTTCCCCGGCCCCCCGCCCGATGCTCCCGCCACGGTTCCTGAAAACGCCGGGCCCGAGACCGGCGACACCGTGGGCACCGTCACCCGCGGCGGCGACGGCACCTTCGCCGTCACCCTGTCGACCGGCGGCACGTCGATCACCCTGGACGGTCGCGTGGGCGACGTGCCCATCTACGGCTGCGGCAGTTATGCGGGCCCGTACGGGGCGGTGGCCTGCACCGGGCACGGCGAGGAGATCATCCGCCAGATGCTGGCCCGCACGGTCTACAACCTGATGGCCTCGGGCATGAGTACGCAGAACGCCGTCACCGAGGCGGTGGCCTCCTTCCCGCCCGAGTGGTCGGTCGGGGTGATCGCCGTCGGGCGCGACGGCTGGGGCGTGGCCGCCAACATGCAGATGGCCTACGGGGTCGCGGGAGGGGAATGAGGAGCGCGGTCCTCATCACGCTGCTGGTCGTCCTGCTTCCAGCCGGGTCGCTGGGCTGGGAGGGCGCAGAGGTCACCGGGGCATGGGGAGATTTGCATCACCACGTCGAGGTGACGGCCAGTCCCGTCCCCGGCTGGTGCTACTGGGAACTCGATGAGGGCCAGGCGGTCGGGTTCTTCGCAACCCAGACCGAGGGGGGGTACGGCAGCTATTGCGAGGATCCCTGGCAGGTGGAGTGCGCGGGTGACAGCCTGGTGTACGCGGGAGGGTGGCCGGTCTTCGAAGCTCCCCTTTTCCTGGCGGCAACCTACCAGGTCGATCTGGCCTGTGCCCTGGAGGTCATCGCGTCCACGGCCCTGGTGGCCGAGCGAAGCGTGGCCGGCGATCTGGACACCGACGCCCACACCGTCATCCTCTGGTTTCCCGGCGATCTGGAATACGCAGTCCTGGCTTCCGGATCGGGCGGGGACCGGGCCTCGGTCGTCCTTATCCCCGGTTCCTACGAACTCCACATCGTGATCGACGTCCGCGACAACCGGCCCGTCCTCCCCTATTCCGGGCGGGTGGTGGTTCGCTGGGGCGACCCTGAGGTCCTACCGGCCGAAGGCGCATCCTGGGGACGGGTCAAAGCGCTGTTCCGGGATTGAGAGCTCCGTCCGGCCCTGCGACGGCGACTTATCGGCCTTGCAGGACGGCGACGATCCTCCGGCGTTCTTCCGGAGGAAAATCCCTCCCGTAGAGGCGGAGGAAGAGGCGGGCTTTCAGGGATAATCCCTGGGGATCGGGCTCGTCGGCCAGACCGGCGAGGGCGAGGGTCTTGGCGGTGTCGAACATCGCGCAACAGGCGGCGAGGCGTTCCCCGGGGGCCATGGCCATCAGCATGCCCCGGTACTTCTCCTGCATCGCCCGGGAGGTGTCGCTCTTCACGTCATGATCTCCTTGAGCTTGTCGCGGGCGCCAAGCTTCCCGGCCCACGCTTCGATATAATCCAGATCGAGGGGATGTGCGGTATCGAGGAGGAGCTTCAGGTCGCGACGCTGGATTTCCGACCCGCCCTCCATCCACCAGATGAGCTTCGAGAGGAAAAGGTCCTCCGGGGCAACGACCTGGATGTCCCGGTTCCCGATCCGTTTGCCGATCCTGCGCCGGAATTCGACCTGGCGGTACTCCGCCGGGCTCCGGATGATGAAATCCGCCTTGGCCACGCTTTCGAGGTGGATGATGTTGAACATTCCCGTCCGTTCCAGGGCATCCCGGACGGCGTCCTCGCTGATGTAGCAGTCGGTCGAAAAAAGGGAAACCCACTGGGAGGCGCTGGTTCCACCGCATTCGACCACCAGGTCGATGTCCCGGGTCATCCTGGGTTCGGCATAGATGGACATGGCCACCGAACCGGTGAGCATGTACGGAATCCCGGCGTCATCCAACCTGGAGACGATGAGGTCCAGAAAATCGAGTTGATCGCTCACGGGGCCCGGTCTCCGCTGGGGTCGGTGAAATTCGGAACCGGCGGGAAGAGGGGGCTTGCTGCCGATAGCCGCCGGATCGGTCGACCTTAGCATCGAAAGGCAACCGCAGTCAATTCCCGCCGCTCAACCCTGCCGATCCAGGCGCTTGACGAAGACGTACTTGGCGTCGCCCGGGCCGTAGAAGTCCTCGAACACCGCGCCGGTCGCGTAACCGCAGCGCCCGTAGAACCCGCGGGTCGGGGTGTACTGCTCGCGACCGCTGGTCTCGGCGTACACGGCCAGACCGCCGGCTTCCCGGATACGCTGCTCGGTCAGGTCCAGGACCTTGCGGCCCAGGCCCGAGCCCTGCTGGTCGGGCGCCACGGCGATCCAGTACAGGTCCCAGCTCACCGTGCTGCAGGGGATGAGGCCGTAACAGCTGTATCCCTTCACGGCGCCGTCGACTTCGGCGAAGATGAATTCGTAGCCGCTGGCCGGGCCCTTCTGCAGGCGCTCCTCGACCAGCTCGGCCGCGATGGCGACCTCCTCGGCGCTGAAGAAACCGGTGCCGGCGACGACGCCCCGCACCGCCTCGATGTCGGTCTGCAGGACCGCTTCCCGGAACACGATGTGGGTCCTCGGTGTTTTCTGCTCGATCATCGCTCTCTTGCTCCCTTGGCCAGTCCGGTGAAGAAACCGCGGGCGTTCACGCCCAGCGTTCGCGTTCTGTAACCGCCCTCCTGGACCACCAGGGTGGGCAGGCCCAGAGCGCCGATGCGGCGCCCGTTCTCGTGGAAGTCCTCGGCCCTGAGGGTCCAGGTCCCGGTGGGATCCCCCTTGGCCGTATCCAGCCCCAGGGCGACGACGAGCACCGTCGGCCGGAAGCTCTCGATGCGCCGCAGCGCCCGGCCCAGCGCCTCCCGGTAGCGCTCGCCGTCCACCTGCTCGGGCAAGGGCAGGTTCAGGTTGAAGCCCTTGCCTGCGCCCTCGCCCTGTTCCTCGGCGTACCCCGAGAAGTAGGGGTAGGCGAACCTCGGGTGGCCGTGGATGGAGATGGTCAGCACGTCTTCCCGTGCATAGAAGATGTCCTGTTGCCCGTTGCCGTGGTGATAGTCCACGTCCAGGATCGCCACGCGGCCCAGGCCGGCCAGGTCGTGGGCGGCGATGGCCGTGTTGTTGAAGTAGCAGAACCCCCCGAAGACCCGGTGCTCGGCGTGATGTCCCGGCGGACGCACCAGGGCGTAGGCCAGACGACGCCCCCGGCGCAGGGCTTCGGCGCCGGCCAGGGCGCAGTCCACCGCGCCCCGCGCCGCCAGGAAGGCGTTGCGGTTCAGGGGGGTGAAGGTGTCGATGCAGTAGTAGCCGGCCCGCATGGCAAGGTCCACCGGCGGCCGCGCGTGGTTGCGGATGGGGAAGACGTAGGGGTAGAGGGATTTCCCCTCGGGCATGTCCATGCAGACCTTGCGGACGTAGTCCACGAACCCCCGGTCGTGGACCTGCTTGACCGCATCCAGGGATCGCTCCCGGGCGGGAAGCCGCTCGCACATCCCGTTCTTGTCCAGTTCCTGCAGGATGCGCTGGACCCGCACCGGAGCTTCCACGTAGCCACGGTCGTGGATGTGGTGGATGTCGTGGCTGGCGTTGACGAACAGGGCGATGCGCTCCCCGGTGTGCACGGCGGGGGAGGCGGGCGCCGGAACCGGTGCCTTGACGTAACGCGGCTCCCGCAGGAGTACGGGATCGTCCTTGAAGGAGAAGACCACGGCCTCGACGTAATCGGGAGGGCAGAGGTGGGCGTACTTGCGCTCGAGAATGGCCCGCACCGCCTGCCGCACGAAGGTCCGCCGCAGGGGCTTGCCCGTGCCCAGGGTGTCGACCACCAGGTAGGGCATGCATTCGCTGCTTCCGGGCAGGTGGCGGGTGTAGTCGTTGTTGACGGCCGGTCGGGCCCCGTAGTTCTCGTAGAACCTCAGACGCGCCTTGTTCTCGGCCAGCAGGGCCGGATCCGGGCAATCGTCCGCCTCGTCGGGCAGACATTCGTAGAAGATGGCCTCGGCGCCGAATTCGAGGGCCTCTTCCCGGATCCGCTGGTACAGCGCCCCGCCGATCCCGCGGCTGGTCAATCGAGCCGAGGAGGCGATGAAGTCGAGGAAGAACATCTTCAGGGTCGGCTCGAACAGGACCAGGGCGAAACCCTGGACCGGACCGTTCTGCTTCTCGGCCACGTGCAGGATGGCGCGGAACCGCTGGGCGAAGGGATCCCGCAGGTTCTTCACGATCCCCTCGAGATCGCGGATCGGCAGGTCAGGGAACTGCTCGCGCATGATTTGCTGGACCTGGGCGATGGCCTCCCGATTGACCGGCAGCAGGTCGTCGTGGATGCGGCGGATCCGGAACATGGGTCACCTCGCCGAGGCCACGATGCCCTCGACGGCCTCGTGGAACGGGATGCCGGCCCGGTCCAGGGCGGCGGCGTAACCGGCGTCCGGGGCCAGGCAGGGATTGGCGTTGGCCTCGAGGATCCAGGGCCGGCCGCCTGCGTCCACCCGGAAGTCCACCCGGGCCCAGCCGCGCATGCCGAACAGGACCCAGCAGGCGAGGGCCAGCCTCGACAGCTCGGTGAGCAGGGGCCCTTCGGCGGCGGCGAAGTCGAAGGTCCTCACGGTGTGGGAAAATTCGAAAGAGTCCTCGTCCCACTTGGCGGCGTAGCCCACGATGCGGGGCTTGCCCTCGGGATAGTCCTGGAAGAGCATCTCGGCGGGGGGCAGGACCCGGGGGCCCTGCGGGCCGTCCAGGATCGCGAGGTTGAACTCCCGGCCCTCCACGAAGGCCTCGGCGAACCAGGGAGCGCCCGGGGTGCCTGCACGGGTGTCAATCAGGGCGGACACCTCGTCAGGATCACCGTCAACCAGGGCGTCGTCGTCCAGCCCCAGCGAGGCGTCCTCCCAGACCGACTTGATGATCCAGCGTCCGTGGCGCTCGGCGTTCCCGGCGAAGGGCCCGCCCGTGACCCAGGGAGGGGTCGGCAGGCCCGCATCCTGCATCAGGCGCTTGGCCAGGGCCTTGTGTGAGGTCAGGTGGATGGCGTCGGCAGGGCAGCCGGCGTAGGGGACGCCGACGGCCTCCAGGACGTCGGGAACCAGGTGGATCAGGCGGCCGTGACCGCCCAGGCTCTCAACCAGGTTGAAGACCAGGTCGGGGGAGGCCGAATCCACGGCTTCTTCCAACCCCCGGAGATCGAGACCGCAGGCGTAGCGCTCGACGGTGTGGCCGCGGTGCTCCAGGACGGCCTGGACCGCCGCGGCCTGGACCAGGACGTCCGCCTCGTCAGGAGGCGCGCCCGGCGGCACGCTGTTGTGGACCAGGAGCAATCGCATCGAGGACCTCCTCCCGCAGGGGGGGCTCGGCCCCGACCCGCTCGGCGGCCGAGTCGAGAATGCGGCGGATCAGTTCCACGTAGGGCATTCCCACCGCGGTGGCGATCATGGGCAGGTCCGAATGCTCCGGATGCAGCCCGGCCAGCGGGTTCAGCTCCATGAGCTGGGGAACCCCGTCGACGCCGGCCCGCAGATCCAGGCGACCGCCGTCCCGGCACCCCAGCAGGCGCCAGGCGGCCAGCGAGGTGTCCTCGGCCATGGCGACCGTGGGGTCGTCACGGGTGACGTGCCGGTACTCGACCAGTTCCTCGCAGAACTCCTTGTTGGTGTAAGTGTAGGCCCCGTCCTCGGCGCCCTTGAGCAGCACGATCTCCAGGGTGCCCAGCACCGAGGCCCGGTCCCCGGTGCCTGTGATGCCGACGGTGAACTCCCGGCCCGGCAGGTAGCTCTCCACCAGCACGGGCTGGCCGAAGCGCCCCAGCAGTTCGAGGCAGCGCTCGCGCAGCTGGATCGGGTCGTGGATGACCGAGGCCCCGTCGATCCCCTTGCCCGTTCCTTCGGCCAGGGGCTTGGCGAACAGGGGAAACCGCAGGTCCAGGCCGTCGAGATCCTCGGGCCTGGTGATCTCGGCGAAGTCGGGCGTGGGCAGCCCACCGTCCCGCAGCACCCGCTTGGTCATGCCCTTGTGCAGGCTGAGGGCGGTCACCATGGGGTCGCTGAAGGTGTAGGGGATGCCGTACACGTCCAGGATCCCCGGGACCTGGGCCTCGCGGCCGATGCCGCGCAGGCCCTCGGCGATGTTGAACACCAGGTCCCAGCGGTCGCCGGCCACGAGCCGGCGCATCAGGGCCCGGGCGTGGCCGATGCGGTCGGTCTCGTGGCCGCAGTTGCGGACGGCCCGTTCGATGGACTCGATGGTGGACAGGCGGTCGAACTCGGCCGTCTCCTCCTCCGAGTAGCCCATGCGGAGGTAATCGTCCCTCAGGTCGTAGGTCAGCCCGATCCTCATGCCGTCACCTCCACCGCGACGGGATCCGGGTAGCGGTGGATCTCGCCGGTGAAGCTGCGCAGCAGGACGTCGTCGCCCTCGCGGCCGACCAGGTAGCCGGGCTGCAGGGGGATCTTGCCGCCGCCGCCGGGGGCGTCGATCACGTAGGTGGGCAGGGCGTAGCCCGTGGTCCAGCCCCGCAGCCCCTGGATGATGTCCAGGCCCTTCTGCACGCTGGTCCGGAAGTGGGCCGAGCCCGAGATCGGGTCGCACTGGTAGAGGTAGTAGGGTCGCACGCGCATCATCAGCTCGCGGTGGAGCAGCTGCTTCATCGTCGCGACGCTGTCGTTGACGCCCTTGAGCAGCACCGTCTGCGATCCCAGGGGGATGCCCGCGTCGGCCAGACGCCGGCAGGCGCGGACGGACTCGGGGGTGCACTCGTCCGGGTGCGTGAAGTGGATGCTCATCCACAGGGGATGATGCTTCTTCAGCATCCGCGCGAGCTTGGTCGTGATGCGCTGGGGCATGGCCACCGGCACCATGGTCCCGATGCGGATGAACTGGACGTGGGGGATGCTCCGCAGCTCGCCCAGCAGCCAGTCCAGCTTCTCGTCGCCGATGGTCAGGGGGTCGCCGCCCGACAGCAGGACGTCCCGCACGGCAGGAGTGCGCCGGATGTAGTCCAGGCCCTCCTGGAGGCGGTCCTTCTGGGGCATCAGTTCGCCCTGGCCGACCACCCGCGAACGGGTGCAGTAGCGGCAGTAGGTTGAACAGTGGTCGTGAACGAGAAACAGCACCCTGTCGGGGTACCGGTGCACGATCCCCGAAACTGGTGTGTGCTCGTC
This sequence comes from bacterium, assembly GCA_018829565.1. Taxonomy (GTDB): domain Bacteria; phylum Krumholzibacteriota; class Krumholzibacteriia; order LZORAL124-64-63; family LZORAL124-64-63; genus JAHJTW01. The sequence continues at coordinate 14,213 of JAHJTW010000230.1, forward strand.
CTCGCCCAGGGGGTCGTCGGCCTCGCCGGTCGTGCGCAGGAATTCGTCCTGCACGGGAACGACCGTCCGCCGCAGGGCCTGGTTCGGGTCATGGGGATCCAGGAGGCTGAAGTAGTAGGGAGTGATCCCCACGGGCAGCATGGATCCGCCCTGGCGCATGGCCCGGCGTTCGGACTCGGTCAGAACGAGCATGTTCTCGAACTGCTCGAGGGTGCGGATGCGGTGACGCATCTGCCAGTGCCAGTCGTTCCACTCGGCGTCGGCGACGTCGGGGAAGTGCAGGCGCCGGAAGGATCGCGTCTTCGGGCCGCAGGTCGGCGGTTTGCGGGCAAGAAAAAAGGCGGGAATCTCTTCCGCCTGGTGGTCAGGATGGGGAGGTTCAGCAGATTTGGACGGAGGCTCGTCGGAAAAGTCCGACTCGGTCTCCTTCCGGTACACGGGCAACCGCTCTTCGAGGCGATGCACCGTTTCGGGATGACAACGCACGCCAGGCCTCCTTTCGAGGCAGGGTGCCGGAGGGACCCGCCGACCCGGTGAAATTCCGGGGGGCGCCGATCCGGTTGTGGGGCGATAAAGTACCGCCAACCGGCGGTTTGTCAAGATGGATAAACGATCCGGGGCAAAAATTGTCAAGTCCGTGGAGGCGGGGGGATTTTCGGGGTACCCAAACCGGGTCCGAACCCCTAGAATCATGGGAAAATCGAACCATCCCCTGAACCCCCCCCTCCACCCGGGAGCCGACCTCATGACCCAAGCCGCGACGACCTGGCGTTTTCCCCGCATGTTCTGGACGGGGAACGCCGCCGAGCTCTGTGAACGGGCCGCCTACTACGGGACCTTCATCGCCCTGCGGACCTACCTGATCCGCGTGGTCGGGCTGGACGACGTCCAGGCCGGCGCCGTGGCCGCCTACTTCGGCGGCTGGATCTACCTGGTGCCCTTCTTCACGGGCGCCATCGCCGACCGGATCGGGTTCCGGCCGGCCCTGATGATCGCCTTCGCCCTGCTCGCGGTCGGCTACGGATCCCTCGGGGTGTTCCACACCCTGGGACCCGTACTGGTCGGGCTGACCCTGGTCATCATCGGCGGGGCCATCGTCAAGCCGGTCATCTCCGGGACGGTCTCCAAGTCCTCGGACCTGGACAACCGGGCCCGGGCCTTCTCGATCTTCTACATGGTGGTGAACATCGGGTCCTTCACCGGCAAGACCATCGTCGCGCCCATGCGCATCCAGATGGGGGTGGAAACCGTTCCCTACTTCTCCGCCGGGGCCTCGCTCCTGGCGCTGATCATCGTGGCCCTGACCTACTTTCCCGACAAGGATGCCAGGACGGGCAAGGCCGCCACGGTCCGGGAAACCCTGCAAGGCATGTGGCTGGCCATGTCCAACGGCCGCTTCCTCGCCCTGATCCTGATCACCGCCGGGTTCTGGGCCATCCAGGGCCAGCTGTACGCCTCGATGCCGGACTACGTCCTGCGGATGGCCGGCGAGACCTACAAGCCGGAATGGTACGCCAACATCAACCCCCTGGTGGTGGTGCTCTTCGTGGTCCTGATCACCCAGCTGGTCCGGACCTGGAAGCCCCAGAACGCCATCCTGGTGGCCATGTGCATGATCCCCTTCTCGGCGGTCACCATGTCCTTCTCGGCCTGGATCCACGGGACGGTGGACATCTTCGGCCTCCAGCTGCACCCGATCACCTTCATGATGATCATCGGCATCGCCATCCAGGGACTGGCCGAGTGCTTCCTGAGCCCCAAGTGGCTGGAATTCGCGTCCAAGCAGGCGCCCGACGGCAAGGAGGGCACCTTCCTGGGCTTCGCCCACATGAACACCTTCTTCGCCTGGGTCTTCGGCTTCCTGTTCTCGGGCTACCTGCTGAGCAAGTACTGCCCCGAGCCCGGGACTTTGGATCCGGCGGCCAAGGCCGCCCATGAACTGGCCCTGGCCGGACAGGGCCCCATGCCCGTGGAGTACGCCCACGCCCACTACCTGTGGTACGCGTACGCCGGGGTCGGCCTGATCTCCCTGATCGCCCTGCTGATCTTCATCGGGATCACCCGGAGGATCGACGCGAGGAACGCGGCGGCCTAGACCGCGGCGCCAATGGAATGGGGCGGCCGCCTGGCCGCCCCTGGTCTTTTCCACCCTGGAAGGATCCCGTGTCTCAGAGGACCGAAACCACCCTCCTGAACGGCAGACCCCTTCGCTACCGGGTCCGCAAGAGCCGGCGGGCCCGCAAGCTCGGCATCCGGATCTGCCCTCGGGAGGGGGTCGTCGTCACCCTGCCCTGGCGGGTGGCATACGCCGAGGTGCCGGCTCTGCTGGAGGAGTTCGGGGACTGGCTTGACCCCCGGGTGGACGAACTGGGGGTCAGGCTGGGCCCGGTGCGGAAGCATTACGCCACCGGATCCGGCATCCTGGTCTTCGGCGTGGATCGCACCCTCAGGATCGGTCCTCTGGCTGCGGGGCGCATCCGCCCGGTCATGACCCTCCGGGACGGGACGCTGGACCTGGCCCTTCCGCCCGGGGACATCCTGGATCCCCGGCCTGCCCTGGAGACCTATCTCAGGCGCCTGGCCAGACAGGATCTTCCCGGCCGCGTGGCCCGCTGGGCCGACCTCATCGGACACGAGCCGTCCCGGGTGATCATCGGCGAGCGCATCAGCCGCTGGGGCAGCTGCTCCTCCCGGGGCACGATCTCCCTGTGCTACCGCCTGGTGATGGCCACCCCGGCGGTCATCGACGCGGTGGTCGCTCACGAGGTCTGCCACCTGGTGCACCTGAACCACAGCCCCCGCTTCTATGCCCTGCTGGACGTGGCCTGTCCCTGGCACCGCGAAGGCATGGCCTGGCTGAAGGACAACCACGACCGGCTGCAGCTGTAGCCCGGCCGTTGCCTTATCCCCCGGCCCACGGTATCCTGGAGCTTTGCGCCAACCCCAGCCCGGAGATCCCGCATGAGCGACCTCTACAACCGAGACACCACCCTGGCCCTGCTGCACGAGTACACCGAGACGGACAGCCTGCGCCGGCACGCCTACGCCGTGGAGGCCGCCATGAAGGCCGCCGCCGAGCGGACGGGCAACGACCCGGTGTACTGGGCGGCCGTGGGGCTGCTCCACGACTTCGACTACGAGATGTACCCCGAAGCTCCGGATCATCCCCTGAAGGGGGCGGAGATCCTGCGCGGGAAGGGCTATCCCGAGGAGTTCGTCCGCACCATCCTGAGCCACGCGTCGTACACCGGGGTGCCCCGGGAGAACGACTGCGCCAGATGGCTGTTCGCGGTCGACGAGCTGTGCGGATTCTGCATGGCCTGCGCCATGGTCCAGCCCGAGCGGAAGATCGCCCAGGTGCAGGTCAAGTCGGTGCGCAAGAAGCTCAAGAAGAAGGATTTCGCCGCCAAGGTGAACCGGGAAGAAATCGCCGAGGGCGCCGCCGACCTGGGCCTGGAACAGGACGAGGTCATCACCCACGTCCTGGCGGCCCTGGTCCCCGTCGCGGACGATCTGGGCCTCTAGCCCGGGGAGGAGGGCCCGTGCCCTACGTCAACATCCGCATCACCCGCGAGGGCGCCACGGCCGAGCAGAAGCTCCGGCTCATCGAGGGGGCCACGCAGTTGCTGGTCGACGTTCTCGGGAAGGATCCCGCCACCACGGTTGTGGTGATCGACGAGGTCGAGACCGACAACTGGGGGATCGGCGGCAGCACCGTCACGGAGCTGCGTGCAAAGACCCGGGGAAGGGGCGGCGGAAAATGACGCTGGACTGGTCGGACAATCCGCTCTGCCGGCTCTTCGGCTGCGAGATCCCCGTCGTCCAGGGCGGCATGGTCTACAACAGCGGGGCGAAGCTCGCCGCCGCCGTCAGCAACGCCGGGGGGCTGGGTCTGATCGGGGCCGGCAGCATGCGCCCCGACCTGTTCCGTGACCAGATCCGCAAGGCCCGCAGCCTGACGTCCCGGCCCTTCGGCGTGAACC
>JAHJTW010000231.1 GCA_018829565.1 bacterium
GAGGTCGCCGAGGCTTACGATCGCGCGGCCCGGCCGGGCGCCGAGGACCCGCAGGCAGGCGAGGGGGAGGATCTGGTTCCTGATTCCACCCTGGGCGAGATCGCCGACCGCTGGCGCGCTCTCGCCGGGCAGATGGCCGCCTCGAAGGACAATCTGACCCTCGTGGAACTGGCCGCCGCCCGTGACGGAGACCGCCGATGAAGTCGACCCGCGCCACCTTCCTGCGCGACCTGGAGGCCGGCCCCCTGCTGGATGCGTTTCTGCTTACCGCCGTGGTCAGCGTCCTGGGCATTCGCGTCTGGCTGCACCTGAGCGGCTATCCCAAGCTGGGCGGGGATAGCCTGCACATCGCCCACATGCTGTGGGGCGGCCTGCTGATGCTGGCGGCGCTGGTCCTGCTGCTCGGCTTCCTCGACCGCCCGGCGCGCCGGCTGGCGGTGGTGCTGGGCGGGGTGGGCTTCGGCACCTTCATCGACGAGGTCGGCAAGTTCATCACCCACGACAACGACTATTTCTACCGGCCGGCGGTGTCGGTGATGTACGTGGTGTTCCTGCTGCTGTACCTGGCGGGCAGGTACCTGACACGGCGGGGCAGCGCCACCGGGTCCGAGTACGTGGTCAACGCGCTGCGGGAGGTGGGGGAGATCGCCGTCGGCGATCTGGACCCCCGCGAGCGGGACCGCGCCATCGGCTACCTCGAGGCCAGCGGCGACGACGGGCCCCTGGTCCGGGACCTGCGGCGGATCCTGGCGGAGGCCGAACTGGTGGCGGCTCCGCTGCCCGGCCGGCTGCAACGGGCGGGGTCCGCCCTGGTGGACGGCTACCGCCGCCTGGCGAGCCAAACGTGGTTCGGCTGGGCGCTGATCCTCTTCTTCACCGTGAAGCTCGTGGGTATGGCCCTGCGCCTGACCGTGGCTGCGGACTGGCTGGCCCCGGAGACGGCGTCCCTGCCGGCCATCCCCCTCGTCAATCCCCTGCCTGCCGACCTCGAGGACTTCGCGCTGGCCCACTGGCTGCAACTCGGGGGCAGTCTCGTCTCCGGCGCCTTCGTGGCGCTGGGAGTCGTCCGCGTCTTCGGGGACCGGCTCGCCGCCCTGCGCAGCTTCCAGGCATCGGTCATCGCGTCGCTGTGCCTGAACCAGGTCTTCGTGTTCTACCGCGTGGAGTGGCTGGGCATCGGCGAGCTGGCGTTCAACCTGCTGGTGCTGGCGGGGCTCCGCTTCGCCATCGGCAGGGAACGGCGGTGGAGTGACTGACCCCGCCCCGGCCGGTAGGCTGGTGACGATTCCGGAACATCCTTAGCATGTGAACCATATGCCAGTCGATTTGGGCGCGGCCACGCGCCGGGCCCCGGACGCCCAGCGCAGGAGGTGGCCCATGTCCGACCGCAAGAACCTCGCCAGCATCGCCCGCCTGATCCGCCGCCGCATCCTCGAGGCCACGAGCAGAGCCGGCTCCGGACACCCGACCTCCTCGCTGTCGGCGGTGGAGTTGACCGTCGCCCTGATGTTCGACGGCCATTTCCGTTACGACCTCGATGACCCCGGCCACCCGAACAACGACCGCCTGATCTTCTCCAAGGGCCACGCCTCGCCGCTGTTCTACGCGCTGTGGCACGCCGCGGGAAAGGTCTCCACCAAGAAGATGATGACCTACCGCCGGTTCGACAGCGAACTGGAAGGCCATCCCACAGTTCGCTTCCCCTACACCGAGGCCGCGACCGGTTCGCTCGGCCAGGGCCTGTCCGTCGGGGTGGGTATGGCGCTCAACGCCAAGCGCTTCGACCGGCTGCCCTATCGCACCTACGTCCTGATCGGCGACAGCGAGATGGCCGAGGGATCCCAGTGGGAGGCCGTCGAGATCGCCGCCCACTACGAGCTGGACAACCTGACGGGCGTCCTGGACGTGAACCGCCTGGGGCAGTGCGGCGAAACCATGTACGGACGCGACCTGGAGGCCTACGCCCGCAGGGTCGGCGCCTTCGGCTGGCAGACGATCGTGGTCAAGGACGGTCACGACCTGGATGCCGTCTCGGCGGCCTACCGCAAGGCGGCGGACACCGCGGGAAGGCCGACCATGATCATCGCCGGCACGGTCAAGGGCAAGGGGGTGCCCGCGGTGGAGGACGAGAACGGCTGGCACGGCAAGACCCTGTCCGAGAGCGAGCTCGAAGCGGCGCTGCGGGCGGTCGGCGAGGTCGACGAGGACGTCCGCGGCGAGGTCGCCGCGCCGCAGGATCTCCGGCCCGAGCGCGTGGAGCCGGCGGGCGACATCGGCGAACCCCGGTACGAGCTGGGCGAGGTGGTGCCCACCCGCGACGCCTACGGCAATGCCCTGAACCGCATCTACCCGGCATTCCCGGAGATCGTCAGCCTCGACGCCGAGGTCGGCAACTCCACCCGCGCCGAGTACTTCAAGAAGGAGCACCCGGAGCGCTTCCTGGAGATGTACATCGCCGAGCAGAACATGGTCGGGGTGGCTCTGGGGCTGTGCCGGCGCGGCCGCCGGCCCTTCGTCTCATCCTTCGCCGCTTTCCTGTCGCGGGCCTTCGACCAGATCCGCATGTCCCGCTACTCGGACGCGGACATCGTGTTCGTCGGCTCGCACGCCGGCGTCTCCATCGGCGAGGACGGCCCCTCGCAGATGGGGCTGGAGGACATCGCGATGTTCCGGGCCATCCTCGACTCGACCGTCCTGTACCCCGCCGACGCCATGGCGGCCGAGCGGCTGGTGGAGGCCGCCGTGCGGACCGCAGGCATCGTCTACCTGCGCACCAACCGCAAGGGCACGCCGGTGATCTACGGCCCGCAGGAGGAATTCCCCGTCGGCGGCAGCAAGGTGCTCCGGCGCGGAGACCAGGACCAGGCCACCCTTGTCGCCGCGGGCATCACCCTGCACGAGGCCCTGGTCGCCTACGACAAGCTCCAGAAGCGGGGGTACGACGTCAGGGTCATCGACCTGTACAGCGTCAAGCCCCTGGACCGTGACACCCTGCTGGCGGCCGCGCGCGAGACCGACTTCATCCTGACGGTGGAGGACCACCACGCCGAGGGCGGCATCGGGGAGGCCGTGGCCGCGGCGGTCGGCGGCCAGGGCTTCGTCCACTCTCTGGCCGTGCGCCGCAAGCCGCGCAGCGGAAAGCCGGCCGAGCTGCTGGCGTACGAGGAGATCGACGCCGAAGCCATCGTCGCGGCCGTGGACAGGTACGCGGCCTCCTGAGCCGAACCGGACCGCGGAAGGAGCAGACCATGCCAACGCGCATCGAGACCGATTCCCTGGGCGCCGTCGAGGTGCCGGCCGACCGCTACTGGGGCGCCCAGACCCAGCGCGCCCTGGAGCACTTCGCCGCCCAGCCTCCCATGCCGCGGGAGTTGATCCACGCCCTGGGCACCTGCAAGCGGGTGGCGGCGGAGGTGAACGCCGCGCTGGGCGAGCTCGACCGGCGCCTGGCGGACGCCGTGGTGCGCGCCGCCGCCGAGGTGGAGCAGGGGCTGCTGGACGACCACTTCCCCCTGGGCGCATGGCAGTCGGGCTCGGGCACCCAGACGAACATGAACGTGAACGAGGTCGTGGCCAACCGCGCCAGCGTGCTGCTGGGAGGGGAGGCCGGACGCAAGGCGCCGGTCCACCCCAACGACCACGTCAACCGGGGACAGAGCTCCAACGACACCTTACCCACGGCCATGCACCTGGCCGCCCTCCGCACCGCGCAGGCGACTCTGCTTCCCGGCCTTGCGCGTCTGCGGGAGGTCCTGGCCGACCGGTCGGCGGCCTTCGCCGACCTGGTGAAGGTGGGCCGCACGCATCTCATGGACGCCGTGCCGATGACCCTCGGTCAGGAATTCGGGGGCTACGCGGCGCAGGTGGCGCAGGCCGAGGCCGGCCTGCGCGCCGCGCTGGACGGACTGCACGGGATCGCCCAGGGGGGCACTGCGGTGGGCACGGGCCTGAACGCCCACCCCTCGTTCGCGGCGCGCTTTGCCGCGGGCCTGGCCGACGCCACCGGCTTCCCCTTCCGTCCGGCCGACGACCCCTTCGCAGCCCAGGGCGCCTGCGACCACCTGGTGCGCGTGTCGGGCGAGCTGAGGGGTGCAGCCGTTGCCCTGTTCAAGATCGCCGGCGACATCCGGCTGCTGGCCTCCGGTCCCCGCTGCGGCCTGGGCGAGCTGGTGCTGCCGGCCAACGAGCCCGGCTCGTCCATCATGCCCGGGAAGGTGAACCCCACCCAGTGCGAGGCGCTGACCATGGTCTGCGCCCAGGTGCTGGGCAACGACGCGGCCGTGGCTCTGGGGGGCATGAACGGACAGCTGGAGCTGAACGTGTTCAAGCCCCTGATCGCCCGCAACGTGCTGGAATCCATGACGATGCTGGGGGAGGGGGCGCGCCGCTTCGCCGACCACGCGGTGGCCGGCCTCGCGGCCGATACCGGGCGCCTGGCCGAGTTGAACGGTCGCAACCTGATGGTGGCCACGGCCCTGGTCCCGCTGGTGGGCTACGACGAGGCCGCGCGCATCGCCCGCGCCGCCCATGCCGAGGGCATCACCCTGCGCGAGGCGGCCCTGCGTTCGGGCAAGCTGGACGCGGAGGCCTTTGACCGCGCAGTGCGGCCGGCTGACCAGACCGGCGCGTGAGGAGCCCCTGACGATTCCCTGGCGTCCGGCTGTCGGCGAGTCAAGATCAACGGGTTGGCGATGATGCCGCTTTACCCTTATGTTGGCTGCAGGTGTCGGCACGGCACCGGTCCACTCCTTGCGCTCGGAATCCCAACCGGGCCCTCGACGACCTCCCCGCCGGTACCTGGAAATTCGCCGGAATCCGCCTGGAATCGACCAACCGAACGATTGTTCGAGTCATGCCTTTACCCTTCGACAAGCTGGATCCCCGGGACCAGGAAAAGGTCCAGGCGGAGCTCCGCGCCATCCTGCGCGAACCCGACCGCCGTGTCGCCGAACGTCGGCGACGGGCCCTGGCCCGGACCCTGCGTCCCGATTATCCGGACGTGGCCGACTGGGTCGAGGATGACGCCCCTGCAACCAGGACGGAACAGGATCATCCGGTCCTGGCGGGACTGCCGATCAACAAGCAGAAGGTCGACGCTCTGCGCGACAGGACCGTCCTGATCAAGTACGGCGGCAACGCGATGGTGGACGAGGCCCTCAAGCAGGAGGTCATCGCCGACATCTGCATCCTCAAGAGCCTGGGCGCCGTTCCCGTGGTGGTCCACGGCGGCGGTCCCGCGATCAGCAAGCTCCTGGGGGAGGTCGGACTCGAGAGCCGGTTCATCGCCGGCCACCGCAAGACCGACCGGCGGGTGATGGGCTACGTGGAGATGGCCCTCAGCGGCAAGGTCAACAGCGAGATCGTCAAGCTCATCGGTTTCCACGGTTTCAAGTCCGTGGGGATCAGCGGCAAGGACGGCGGCCTGGTCACGGCCCGGAAGAGGATCCACCGCGTGCGGGAGGGGGGCAAGGTCCGCCGCTCGGACCTGGGCCAGGTGGGCGACGTCGAGTCGATCCAGCCGGACCTGGTGCACACCCTGGCGGAGGGCGGTTACATCCCCGTCATCGCGCCCATCGGCGTGGGTGACGATCTGGAAGACTACAACATCAATGCCGACATGTTCGCCGGCCACATGGCCGCCGCCCTGGATGCTGCCGCGATGGTCGCCCTGACCGATGTGGACGGCCTGCTCCTCGACAAGGACGATCCCGCGACCTTGATCCCCGAGATCACGGCCCACGCGGCCCACGAGGAATCCGGACGCATCATCCAGGGGGGGATGATCCCCAAGGTCGAGGCCTGTCTGGCCGCCCTGGAGGGCGGCGTTCCGCGGGCCCACATCGTCAACGGCATGACACCGCACTCGTTGCTGACCGTCCTGCTGACCGACCGGAAATGCGGCACAACCATCACCGGCGGAATGACCGACACGCAGGAGGCTTGAATCATGCCCAGGGACAATTCCGAAACCGCGGACGAACCGCAGATACTGGAACACGCCCACCACGCCCAGCTCTACCGGCGCTATCCGATCACCCTGATCGAGGGCCGGGGGGCCAAGGTGCGGGATGCCGCCGGGAAGGAATACGTCGACGCCCTGGCGGGAATCGCCGTCAACAGCGTCGGCCACTGCCATCCCGAGGTGGTCGAGGCCATCCGTTTCCAGGCCGGCAAGCTCATCCACGCCTCGAATCTCTACTACTTCGAGCCCCAGAGCCGCCTGGCGAAGCGTCTGACCAGGGCGGCGGGCCTCGAGCGCGTCTTCTTCACCAACAGCGGCACCGAGGCGGTCGAGGGGGCCCTGAAGCTGGCCCGCCTTCACGCCCGGAAGCAGGAGCGCCGGGGCGGGTTCCTCTCCATGGAGGGCTGCTTCCACGGCCGCTCGACCGGCGCGCTCTCCCTGCATAACGCCGAGCAGCGCAGGAAATTCGAACCCCTGCTGGAGGGCTGCCGCCAGATCCCCTTCAACGACCTGGATGCGCTTGCCGCCGCGATGGACGACACGATGGCGGCGGTGATTCTCGAACCGATCCAGGGGGAGGGCGGGGTGCGTCCCGCCGACCTCGAGTACCTGCGGGGCGTGCGCCGTCTGTGCGATCGCCACGGGGCATTGATGATCCTCGACGAGATCCAGACCGGGATCGGCCGCACCGGGACCTTCTTCGCCTACCAGCAGGCGGACATCGTTCCGGACATCGTGACCTCGGCCAAGGCCCTCGGCGGAGGTGTTCCCATCGGGGCGGTGCTGGCCCGGGACGAGGTCGCGGCCGCCTTCGCGCCGGGCGATCACGGGACGACCTACGGGGGCAACCCCCTGGCCTGCGCCGCGGCGGATGCCGCCGTGCGCGTGGTCCTGGAGGAGAACCTGGCCGGCCGCGCGATCGAGCTGGGCGCGCATCTCATGGATCTCCTGCGCGACGGGTCCGCCGCCCGGCCCGCCATCAGGGAAATCCGCGGTCGGGGCCTGATGATCGGGGTGGAACTGGCGTTCCCCGGCAAGAGCGTGGTCACGGCCATGCTGGAGCGCGGGGTGCTGGCCAACTGCACGGCGGAGAACGTGATGCGGTTCGTCCCGCCCCTGGTCATCTCCCGGGAGGAGATCGAGACCATCGCCAGGGTCTTTTTCGCCGCGCTCGACGCCTGCAGCGAGCGGGCGGGGAAGGAGGAGGCATGAATCCGGACAGGATCCGCGTCGCCATCCTCGGCGCCACCGGTTATACCGGCAGCGAGCTCGTGCGCCTGCTGACGCCCCATCCCGGGGTGGATCTGGTGGCCGTCACCAGCGAGAGCCGTGCGGGCGAACCCTTCAGTGCGGTCCACCCCTCGTTCCGCGGGATCGAGGACCGGGCCCTGGTGACCGTGGCCGACCTCGAGGACATGGATCTGGACCTGATGTTCCTGGCTCTGCCCCACCGGGTCTCCATGGAATTCGTCCGGGACCACGGCCTGCAGAGGTGCCGCATCATCGACCTGTCGGGTGATTTCCGTCTGCCATCGGCCGAGATGTACGAGGCCTGGTACGGGACCCCTCACGTGGCGTCCGAGTTCCTCGGCGAGGCCGTGTTCGGTTTGCCGGAGCTGAACCGGACCGCCATCGCCGGCGCCCGCCTGGTTGCCAACCCCGGCTGCTATCCCACCAGTGCGATCCTGGCCCTGGCTCCCCTGCTGGAGCGGAACCAGGTGAGCCCCGAGGGCATCGTGATCGACAGCAAATCCGGTGTGACGGGGGCCGGGGCCACGGCCGGGGAAGGGACGCACTTTCCCCGGGTCTTCGGCAATTTCAGTGCCTACGGACTGCTGGGCCATCGCCACACCCCGGAGATCGAACACGTCCTGGGACTGGTGGCCGGCGAAGAGATCGACCTCCTGTTCACGCCGCACCTTCTGCCTGTCGATCGGGGCATCCTGACCACAGCCTACGCGAGACCCCGCCCCGGGGTGGACGCCGAGTCGGTGACGGCCGCCTTGCACGAGGCCTACGCGGACGAGCCCTTCGTGCGGGTCTGCCCCACCCCTCCGGGCATCAAGGATGTCCGGGGTTCCAACTATTGCGATGTATTCGCCACCTGTGATCCCAGGACCGACCGGGTCGTGACCGTTTCGGTGATCGACAACCTGGTCAAGGGGGCCGCGGGCCAGGCGGTCCAGAATCTCAACATCATGTTCGACTGGCCGGAGACGACCGGCCTCAACCAGGGACCGGTGAACCCATGACGAAGAGGACGAAAGAGTCGGCAGGACCGAGGACCCGCACCCCCCGGCGCACCTTCTCCTCCGAGGAGCGATCCCTGCAGCGGGGAATCACCGACGTGCGGGGCTTCAAGGCCTGGGGAGCCTATTCCGGAGTCAAGAGCAAGCGGCGCGACCTCGCCCTCATCGTCAGCGAGGTGCCCGCCGCCGCGGCCGCCGTGTTCACGCAGAACATGGTGGTCGCCGAGCCGGTCAAGCTGGCCCGCAAGGCCATCGCCGACGGCCGGGCCCAGGCTTTCGTCGTCAACGCGGGCAACGCGAACGCCTGCACGGGTGACCAGGGCCGTCAGGGCGCCGAGGCCATGATGGATGCGGCCGCCGATGCCCTGGGTATCGACCGCGACCTGGTGATCATCGCCTCGACGGGGATCATCGGGCGCAAGTTTCCCACCGACAAAGTGGTCAAGGGGATCCGGAACAGCGCGGGCAAGATCTCGGACCTGCGCCTGGCCGGATCCCTGGCCGCGAGCGCCATCCTGACCACCGACACGTTTCCCAAGGAGAGCTACTCGCGGTGCACCATCGGCGGCAAGGAAGTGCGCATGGGGGGAATCGCCAAGGGGTCAGGCATGATCCACCCGAACATGGCCACCATGCTGGGCTTCATCGTCTGCGATGCGGCCATCGAACCGGAACTCCTGGATGAAGCCCTGCGCGAGGCCGTGGACGAGTCCTTCAACTTGATCACCGTGGACGGGGACACCTCGACCAACGACATGGTGGGCATGATGTGCAACGGTATGGCCGGCAACGGGATCATCAAGACGCGGGGGGAGGCCTACCGGACCTTTGCCGCCGAACTCCGGCGGCATTGCGTGGAGCTGGCGCGCCAGATCGTCTCCGACGGCGAGGGGGCGACCAAGGTGATCCAGTACGATGTCGAGGGGGCGCCGGATACGGCGAGCGCCCGCCGCATCGCCCGGACGGTTTCCGACTCCAACCTGGTCAAGACCGCGATCTTCGGGCGGGACCCCAACTGGGGCAGGATCGTGGCGGCGGCCGGACGCGCAGGCGTGACCTACGACCCGGACAAGGTCGACCTGTACCTGGGGACCTCCAAGTCCATGCAGCAGATCCTCGCCGGGGGCCAGCCCCTGCCGGTGGACCGGAACAAGCTGAAGAACATGATGCGGGCCAGCTTCCTCTACGTGCACCTGGACCTGAACCAGGGCAAAGGCAAGGCCACCGCCTGGGGCTCGGACTTGTCGTACGAGTACGTGAGGATCAACGCCGAGTACAGCACCTGAGAGCGGGAGGCGACCATGTACGACGTGATCATCATCGGCGCCGGATCGGCCGGGTTGGCCGCTCTGCGCGAGGTGAAGAAGCGCACCGACAACTTCCTCATGATCAACCACGGGCCCTACGGCACCACCTGCGCCCGGGTGGGCTGCATGCCGTCCAAGGCCTTCATCGAGGCCGC
>JAHJTW010000232.1 GCA_018829565.1 bacterium
ACTCCCGTGTCTCCTCGGGAGTGAGGCCCAGGCCGGCAGTGAGGGCATCATTGACGGATGGGAACCCGATGGCCCGTGCCGCACTCAGCCGGGCGGCGGACAAGCTCGCAAGATCGGAAGGGGCGGCCCCGCTGCCGGAGGCGAACGCCTCCCAGGCCGCCCTGCGGAGAGCGGGCTTGCCCGAGGAGGCCAGGATCATGGTCAGGCCGTTGAGGTCGATCATCTCCGCCCCGAGACCGGGGGGATGGTACTCGAGGCGGGCCCGGGCGAGGGATTCGGGCCAGGCCATCGCGGCGTCGAGCGTTTCCAGGCGGACCGAGGGCAGCACGGCGGGCCGCCGCATCGCCTCGCGCCGAATCGCCTGGACCTGCCGGTCCTGCCGTTCGGAGAGCCCGCCGACGGCGGCGGCCGGCCCGAGGGATTGCAGGACGGTCCTGCTGCCGCAGTAGGCGTGGAGGACGAAGAGCGAATCGGAGGCGGCAGCCCGCAGGCTCCGGCCGCCCTCCACGGCCGCCCGGAAACCCGTCCGCAGGGAGGCGGACTTCAGCGCCTGGAAGACGGCGTTGAAATCCTCCAGGAAGGAATCCACCCGGGCCGTCGACATCCCCCCGGAAGGGCGCTCCGCCGGCGCAGATTCCGGATCCCCGGGTTGCAGGACCGCATTGGGATCATATTCGAGAAAGAAGACCGCCATCAGGACGGCCGCGAGCAACAGCATGACCAGACCGGCGGTGGAGCGGGAGTTCATCGGCGGATTCCTCGTACGCTGCGGGACTACCGGACATCGCTGCCAGCACTTTGCCACACGTCGGGCCGGGTGGAAAGAGGGGACTTGACCGGGCCTGCCGGGGGAGCTTGAATGACGGCACCCGGTCCACCAGGAGGAATGTCGTGCCCCCGTCGCCCCGCCCGCCCGCAGATGGATCGCCCCCCGAGAGGCCCGGATCCCTGTTCCGCCGGCCGGAGCACCGGACCAGATCCCTGGCGCCCTGGCTCGCCGCCCTGGCCGCCGTGGTGGCGCTGGCCCTCGTGCTGCCCTACCTCGCCCGCTGGTTCTGATCCGGGAAACACCTGCCGATCCCGCTGCCGTTCAGAAGGGGTGGCGGATCGGCGATTCTCCATTATATTTGTTTTAACGATTAACGGTTAAACATCAAAGGAGGCGACATGATCAAGCTTCGCCGCTCCGGGGACAGGGGCCGCTTCGATCACGGCTGGCTGCAGACCTGGCACACCTTTTCCTTCGGATCGTATGTGGATCCCGAGCACATGGGGTTCCGGGATCTGCGCGTCATCAACCAGGACGTCATCCAGCCGGGCCAGGGTTTCGGAACCCATCCCCACCGGGACATGGAGATCCTGACCTACGTCACCGACGGGGCCCTCGAGCACCGCGACAGCATGGGCAACGGCTCGGTGATCAGGCCGGGAGAGGTCCAGGTCATGAGCGCCGGCCGGGGAGTGACGCACAGCGAGTTCAATCCGGATCCGGATCGGCCCGCCGGCCTCCTCCAGATCTGGGTCCTGCCGGCGGTGAAGGGTGTCGAGCCGCGCTACGACCAGAGGGCCTTCGCGGCGCTGGCCGAGCCGGGCGCCCTCGTCCAGCTGGCCTCGCCCGACGGGGCCGGCGGATCCCTGGTCTGGGGCCAGGACGTCAGGCTCTGGGGCGGCAGGCTGGCGGGCGGTCAATCTTGGAGCGTACCCGTCGATCCCGCCCGCCATGCGTGGGTGCAAGTGGTGGCCGGAGCCATCCGCCTGGACGACCTTGTGCTGGAGGCCGGTGACGGCGCTGCGGTGTCCGGCCTGCCCGGCCTCGGGTTCGAGGCCCAAAGAGAAGCCGAAATCCTCTTCTTCGATCTCAAGTAACCGGGAGGAAGCCATGGACGACGAAAGGACCGAAGACCGGCGGGCGCCCGCCGACCATCCCATCCACGAGCTCATCCGCGGACGCTGGAGCCCTTATGCCTTCGCTCCCGAAGGGGTCCCGGTGGAGGATCTGCTCAGCCTCTTCGAGGCTGCGCGCTGGGCCCCCTCGTCCTACAACGAGCAACCCTGGCATTATCTGGCGGCCAGGCGGGAGGACGGTCCCTCCTTCGGGAAGCTTCTTGGGTGCCTGGTGGAGGCCAACCGGGTCTGGGCTCAGCACGCGGGGGTCCTCGTGCTCACCGTGGCCAGGATGACCTTGACCCGCAACGGGAAGCCCAACAGCAAGGCCCTGCACGACGTCGGGCTCGCCTCGGCCCAGCTGACCATCGAGGCGGCTGCCCGCGGGCTGTCGGTCCATCAGATGGGCGGCATCCTCCCGGACCGGGCGCGCGAGGAATTCGACATCCCCGCGGATTTCGAACCCGTGACCGCGCTGGCCATCGGCCGCCTGGGCGATCCCGGGATCCTGCCGGAATCCCTGCGGGACCGGGACCGGGAGCCGCGGGTGCGCCGCGCCCTGGAAGAGACCGTCTATGGACCGGCTTGGGGCGAACCTGCACCCTTCGTGAAGGAGTCCAAATAGAAAAAATTATAATATATCAACAATACTCTTGACGGCGTCTCCATCTTCTGATAGAATGTTTTCATCGGGAGTTCGAGGAACTCGCCTGGCCCCACCCCAGGCAAGGAGGTACGCCATGAAGTTCCCGGTCCTCATCATCCTGCTTGTGGCCGTTCCGGCCCTGTGTGTCCCCGTCTTCGCGGAAGAGTACGTGTCCGGTCCCCGGGAAGTGGTCCTGGACCGTCCCGGTCAGGATCTGCCGCCCAATCTGCCTTTCGCCGTGTTGACCCTGTCCTCCATCCACGAGGAGATCCGCCTGGTGAAGGAGAAGACCGCCGAGGAGGTCCAGCAGCTGCTGGACCGTCTGGCGTCCGCCACCACGGAGGAGGAGGCCGTCGCCCTGGTGCGACGGATCGAGCGGGTCGAGTTCGATCAGACCCTCTCCATCCTGAAGATCCAGATCAAGCACGCCCGCAAGGCCGGGCAGTTCGAGCTGGTGCGCCGGCTCCAGAAGGAGGTGGGAGCCATGCTGGAGAACCAGATCCAGGTGGCTGCCTCCGAGGTCCGCTAGCCGACCGCAGGAAAACAGCGAAGGGCGGGCCTGAAGACCCGCCCTTCGTGCCGTGCGCCGGATTCAGGAGGCGACGAATTCCAGCTTCTCGACCGCGGGAATGATCCCGGCCGCGTGGCCGCGGTCCAGCAGTTCCCGGATGGCCGCCCGGCCCCGGTCCCCGTAGTCCAGCGTCCAGTCGTTCACGTACATCCCGACGAACTCGTCGGCCAGTCCGACGCCCATGTCGCGGGCCCAGCCCAGGGCGTAGTCCAGGGCGGCGGCCCGGTTCTCCAGGCTGTACCGGATGCTCGCGGTGAGGATGTCGCTGATGTCCTTCATCTTGTCGCCGTGCTTCTTGTGGATCGCGTTCCCGCCCAGGGGCAGGGGCCAGTCGCGATGACCGGTGGTTTCCCACCACCAGGCCCCGAGGTTGAGGCACTCGTGGAGGCCCGCTTCCCGGTAGGTGAGCTGTCCCTCGTGGATGATGAGCCCCGCGGGGAACTCGCCGGCGGCCACCTTCTCGATGATCCGGTCGAAGGGCACGACCACCGGTTCGAAGTCCCCGATGGCGAGCTTCAGCTCCAGGTAGGCCGAGGTCATCAGGCCGGGCACGGCGATGGTGGAACCCTTCAGGTCGGCCGGGGCGATGGGTCGAGGGGCGACCACCATGGGACCGTAGCCGAAGCCCATGCTGGCCCCGGCGGGAAGCAGGGCGTACTTGTCCAGCACGTAGGCGTAGGCGTGGATGCTGATGGCCGTGATGTCCAGCTCCCCCCGGGTGGCCCGTTCGTTGAGGGTCTGGATGTCCTGCAGCACGTGGGTGAACCGGTACGGGCCGGTCTCGATCTTGTCCCTGGCCAGGGCGTAGAACATGAAGGCGTCGTCGGGATCGGGGCTGTGGCCCAGGGTCAGTTCGATGGTTCCGGACATGGATACTCCTTGGTCAACGGCGCCTCTTCAGGGACGCGACGAGCAGAACGATCAACAGGACGAGGGCCCCGAGCAGCAGCAGGCGGGTCGCGCCGCCGGCGCCGGAGGGTGCGTCGGCGGTCTCCTCGGGCGAGGATTCCGCGGCCGCCGAATCGGCCTGGGCGAAGATCTCGCCCTCGGGCCCCTGGATATGTTCGCCTCCCATGAGCGTCATGGCAAATACCTGGTTCGCCTCCAGGGCGGGTCCCGTGTGCCGGCTGTAGCCCGCGGCGTCCTGGTAGTTGTCCGATTCCAGACCGATGCCCCGGACCTCGAGCCACGAGGGCGTGGACAGGATGCTCCAGGCGGCGATGGGCAGGTCGGAGCCCATTTCCAGGGCCATGCCCTCCTGCCAGGGCACCACCGCGGTCACGCGGACGCTGTTGTTGCCCCAGACCAGCGGAACGTCCAGCCCCAGCTTCCCCGGGGACGTCCGGTGGAAGGGGACGGGGGTGGGGAGGAGCCCGCGCCGGTACTCCGCGGTGATGTCCTCGGCCCCGGCGGGCAGAGCGAGAACCACGGTTCCCCCGGGGTCATGGACGGTCAGCTGCGGACCGGTGGCGTTCTCGATCTGCAGCAGGTATTCCAGGCGCAGGACCGTGTCCTGCCGCTGCAGGACGAGGTTGAGCCCCATGACGGTCACGGCGGACTTGTCCGGCGTGGTGTCGAAGACGTGCAGGGTGTGGACCCCCTCGGCCAGATCCCGTCCCCGGAAGCTGAAGTAATAGGGAACGTCCCGCCACCAAGCCGTCACCACGTACTGCGCACCGGCGATCAGGGGGACCGACTCCACGGTGAAGACCGAGTCGGCGGGCCGGATGTCGGTGATGACCACGGCCGTCTCGGCCAGGTACTCGATGGTCAGGCGCTCGCAGTTGCCGGCCTGGCCGGTGGTGGCGTTCATGATCTCGAACCGCACGTCCTCGGGGAAACCGTCGAGGGTCTGGGCGCCGCCCGCTGCGGGCAGGAATCCCGCTGCGCCGGCAAGGAGCAGCCAGGATGCAATGATCGCGGAACGGCCTGTCCGGTGGCATCCTTTTCGCATGGAGTCTCCTGTCCGCTTGAGTTCACCCGGGACTTCCGATACATTCCCGCAGAGTATAGGGTCCTGGGCCGCCGATTCAACGTCGCGCTGGGCACGCCGCCCCGAAAGGTTGATCATGATATCGCAACCGGCCGTCCTGTCACGCAATTCCCGTACCCGGGGCGCCGTCCTGGCGCTGCTCCTGGTGTTCGGGGCCGGCAGCCTGCGGGCGGATACGGCCTGGGAGACCTGGTCGTCCGACACCTTCACCCTGCAACCGCGCGAGACCTTCCAGTTCCGCGTGGGGTTCGCCGACATCCAGGTGCGCAGCTGGAAGCTGGTCGTGGACGGGGGTCTGAGCCGGTGCGATCTGAGCGTCCTGCGGGTCAAGGGCGAGTCCCTGATCTATTACCAGACCGACGAGTCCCGGCACGAGGCCGTCATCCCCTGGGGAGAGGGCGAGGAGATCATCGTCGTGATGACCAACCGGCAGCACCAGGCCACCTTCGCGGTGAATCTGCTGGGGCCGCCGCGGGACCAGGTCCACGCCGCCTATTCCTACCACGTCAACCGGGCCCTCGAGGCCTTCGCCTCGGGACGCCGGCTCGACGCCGAGGCGGAGTGCGAGCGGGCGCTGAAGGAGGATCCGGCCGACGGGGTCGCCAAGGTGCTGCTGGCGGGATTCCTCCGCGACCGCAACTTCTACACCCGGGCTTCCACCTACATCGAGGGCGCGCTGGAGGACGACCTGCCCCCGGAGATGCGCACCCTGGCCGAGGGGCTGGCGGCCGAACTGGAACTGCTGCGGGCCCCGCTGCCCAAGCCGGTGGCGGACCAGGTGGCCCGGGCCGAGGAACTGCTCGGCAAGGGACAGGCCCGGCAGGCCCTGGACATCTGCCGCGGGCTGGCCGAGGACCACGCCGATTTGCCCAGCCAGGCCCGCAGCCGCATCGAGATGTTGCGGGGCCAGGCCCTGGACGGAGTGGGGCGGGATTTCGAGGCCGTGGACGCGTTCACCCAGGCCTTGAGCTTCAGCCGGAACCGGAACGCCGACGCCGTCATCTACTTCCACATGGGCCGGCTCTTCCTGAAGATGGACAATCTGGTCCAGGCCCAGGGATCGTACACCATCGCCCTGCAGTACGGCCTGCCCAGCGGCCTGGACGTCCAGGCCCGCGAGGCCCTGGTGACCATCGGCAACCGGCTCGGCAAGTAGCGGGGACCAGCAAAGCGAGGATGCCGACCGTGATCGTCCGGACCGACTGCTTCCACTTCCGGGGCCACGTGCCCTGCACCCCCCACAAGCGACGGGGCGTGCACTGCGAGGGGTGTCCCGAGTTCCGGGCCCGCCGGGGACGCGTCCTGATCATCAAGCTGGGCGCCGCCGGCGACGTCATCCGCACGACCCCCCTGCTGGCCCCCCTGCGGAGGGACTTCCCCGACCACGCCCTGAGCTGGGTGACCGATTTCCCCGAACTGCTGCCCGGGGCGGTGGATGATCCCCTGAAGCTCGGTCACGAGACGATCCTCTGGTTGCGCCGGACCCGTTTCGATCTGGTGATCAACCTGGACAAGGACCGCCAGGCCTGCGCCCTGGCGCGCGAGGTGCAGGCGGACCGCCTCTGGGGCTTCACCCTGGGGGACGATGGGCTCTGCCGGCCCGTGACCGAGGGGGTGACGGCGGCCCAGGTCCAGGCGGCGCAGGACAAGTTCCTGACCGGTCTGTTCGACGACGTGAACCGGGCCTGCAGGCTGAGCTATCCCCAGGAGATCTTCGCCATCTGCGGCTACGAGTTCCAGGGCGAGGAATACGTCCTGGACCGCCCGCAGGAGCCCCGGGATTTCGACCTGCCGGCCGGCAGCAGGATCGTCGGTCTGAACACCGGGTGCGGGGGGCGCTGGACCAGTCGCCTGTGGCCGGAGGAGTCCTGGGCCGAACTCGCGGGCGACCTGCAGGACCAGGGCTACGCCGTGGTGCTGCTGGGCGGGCCGGCGGAGGACCAGAAGAACCGGCGGCTGGCCGCCCGGACCGGGGCCGCCTATCCCGGCCACTTCGACCTGAAGACCTTCGTGGGGCTGGTGGACCGCTGCGACCTGGTGGTCACGGCCGTGACGATGGCCATGCACATCGCCCTGGGCCTGGGCAAGAAGCTGGTCCTTTTCAACAACATCTTCAATCCGAACGAATTCGAACTGTACGGGAGGGGGCGGATCGTCGCCCCCGAACAGCCGTGCACCTGTTTCTTCCAGCCGCGCTGCACCAGCGACCGCTTCTGCATGGAGACCCTGCGTCCGGCGGCCGTCCTGGCGGCGGTCCGCGACCTCCTGGGTTCCCGATGAAGCTGGCCTTCCTGGGCCCGGCTCCGCCTTTCCGGGGGGGCATCGTCACCTACTACGGCATGCTGGCGCGGGCCCTGAAGGCCCGGGGCCACGAGGTGTTCTGGGCCTCGTTCCGCAAGCAGTACCCTCGCTTCCTCTTTCCCGGCACGGAGCAGGAAGGGCGGACCGCAGCGTGGCTGGACCACCCCGACCATCCCCGGTTCGTCGCCTGGTCGCCCTGGAGCTGGTGGCGCACCTACCGGGACCTGAAGCGGGCGTCCCCCCGCGCCCTGGTGATCAAGTACTGGATCCCGTTCTTCGCGCCGGGCTTCTTCGCGGTGACCTGGCTGCTCCGTCGCGACACCGGCGTGCGGGTGGTCTACCTGCTGGACAACGTCATCCCCCACGAGAAGTATCCGCTGGGAATGTTCCTGACCCGGCTGGCCCTGAGGCAGGGGCACGGCTACATCGCCCAGAGTGCCCAGGTGCGCCGGGACCTGTTCACCGTGCTGCCGGGTACCGATCCGGCGGCGGTGGTGGATGCGCCCCATCCGGTCTATGATTTCGGGGAGCCGGGGCGGCCCCGCAAGACCAGGGCCGAAGCGCGGAAGGCCCTTGGTCTCGAGGCTGCCGCGCACCTCGTCCTTTTCTTCGGGTTCATCAAGCCCTACAAGGGCGTGGTCCACCTGATCGACGCCGCCGGTCCCTTGCGGCGGGAGTTCGGCCGGGACCTCGAGATCCTCATCGTCGGCGACGTGTACGGCGAGAAGCAGCCCTACCTGGACCGGATCGCCGCCTCGGGCGGGTCGGACGTCGTCCGCCTGGTCGACGGCTTCGTGCCGGACGAGATCGTCGAGGACTACTTCGTGGCCGCCGACCTCGTCGTGCTTCCCTACGTCTCGGCGACGCAGAGCGGGATCGTCCAGATCGCCTACAACTACGACCTGCCCGTGGTGACGACCGCCGTCGGAGGTTTGCCCGAAGTGGTCGAGGACGGGCGGACGGGTTTCCTGGTGCCGCCGGGCGACTCGGCGGCCCTGGCCGCCGCCATCACGCGGTTCTTTCGCGAGGAGAAGGCCGCCGCATTCGCCGGCGCCGTGGCGGCGCAGAAGAAGAAGTATTCCTGGGACGCCATGGCCGAGGCCATCGAAGGCCTCGCGGGCGGGGGCCGGGAGGAAGGCCGATGAAGAAGAAGCTGGATCTGACCGACCTGATCGAAGCCCTGGCGGCAGGCCGCATCGTTCCCCTGCCGGTCGAGCGCTGGCGGAACCTGGCCGGCGCCTTCACCGTCGTCGAAACCATCCCGACGGGTCTGGCGGGGGACATCCTGCTGGTGCGCCGGCCCGTCCCCGGCGGCAGGACACCGGGCTGGGCCCTGGTCGAGCAGAGCAAACCCGACGAACGGGTGGTGAGGCCCCTGCCGGGCCGGAAGCAGGCCCTGGCCCTGGCGGGCGAACGCCTGGCCGCCTACGAACGCATGTGGGACGGGTGAGGCGGCTGCAAGCCTGATTACTACAACTGACCGGGAGTCGGTTTTGGCCAACGTGAATACGGGATTGGATCGGCTGGCGGACGAGGGTTTCGCCGGCCTGCGCGGCCAGCGGCTGGGCCTGCTGGTGCACCCGGCGTCCGTGGACAGGCGGCTGCGCCATGCCGCGCAGCTGTTCTTCCACGCCCCCCTGGCGGATCTGCGGGTCCTGTTCGGGCCGCAACACGGCATCCGCGGCGAGACCCAGGACAACATGATCGAGTGGGAGGGGTTCACCGATCCGGTCATGGGCCTGCCCGTGTACTCCCTCTACGGGGAGCATCGCAAGCCCACGGCCGGGATGCTTGCGGACGTCGACACCCTGGTGATCGATCTGCAGGACGTGGGCGCGCGCTACTACACCTTCATCTGGACCATGCTGCTGTGCCTGGAAGCCTGCGCGGAACTGGGCAAGCGGGTGGTGGTGCTGGACCGGCCCAATCCCCTGGGCGGCCGCCGCACCGAGGGCAACGTGCTGGACCCCGCGTACCGGTCGTTCGTGGGGCTGGCCCCGATCCCCATGCGCCACGGCCTGACCATCGGCGAGCTGGCCGTCTTCTTCCGGCAGTGGTCGGGGCTGGACCTGGATCTCGAGGTCGTCTGGATGGAGGGCTGGGAACGGGACCTGGACTTCACCGCCACCGGCCTGCCGTGGGTGCTGCCGTCGCCCAACATGCCCACGGTCAAGACCGCTCTGGTCTACCCGGGGGCATGCCTGCTCGAGGGCACCCTGCTGAGCGAAGGCCGGGGGACCACGCGCCCGTTCGAGATCTTCGGCGCCCCGTTCGTCGAACCGGAGACGCTGTGCGGGCTCCTGCGCAGCTGGAACCTGCCCGGGTGCCGCCTGCGACCGCTCTACTTCCAGCCCACCTTCCACAAGTTCGCCGGCGAGGTCTGCGGCGGCCTGCAGGTCCACATCACCGACTGGCGGGTCTTCGAGCCGGTGGCGACTTACACGGCGGCCATCGGGGCCGTCCGCCGGCTCTGGCCGCGCGATTTCGCCTGGCGGCGGCCGCCCTACGAGTACGAGACCGTGAAGCTGCCCATCGACATCCTGGCCGGCGGGCCGGCCTGGCGCGAGGCGGTCGAGGCGGACCTCTCGCCCTGGCAGATGAAGGCCGGCTGGCTGGAGCAGTTGAAGGCCTTCGCCGAGCTGACCGCGGGAATCCGCCATTATGGGTGACCGGATCGCCGGCATGGTCCTCGCTGCGGGGCTCGGCACCCGGCTGGCCCCCCTGACCGACCACCTGCCCAAGCCCCTGTGGCCGGTGGGCGGGCGGACCCTGCTGGACCGCGCCGTCGACGCCCTGCTCGAAACCGGCTGCAGCCCCGTGGTCGTCAACACCCACCATCTCGCCGACAAGATCGCCGGACACCTCGCCGGACGGACGGCCCCCCGGGAGGTCGTCATCAGCCACGAACCGCGGATCCTGGGCACGGGGGGCGCCCTCGATGGGGCCCGGGCGCACCTCGCCGGCGCGGACCACGTGGTCCTGTACAACGGCGACGTGCTGTGCTCCGTGGATCTGGAGGACCTGCTGGCGGCCCACCTCGAGGGCGGGGCCCTGGCCACCCTGCTGGTGGCGGACTGGCCGGAGGTCAACTCGGTCGGCGTCGCCCGGGACGGCAGGGTCGTGTCCATCGCCGGCCGCCCCGCGGCCTCGGCAGCGGGCTCCGGCTTCGCCGCGGCGGAGCGCGCGCTGACCTATACCGGCATCGCCGTGCTGGCCCGTCCCTTCCTGGACCTGGTGGGGCAGGGTCCCGGTCCGCTGGTCGATCCCCTGGTGGAGGCCCTGGTGCGCGACCCCGGCGGCGTGCGTGCCCATCAGCCCCCGGACCTCGTCTGGTCGGATCTCGGCACCCTCGGGCGCTACCTTGAGGCGGTGGCCGCGGCCCCGGAATCCGGACCCGGCGCCGGACGGGGCCCCGTCGAGGCCATCACCGGCCACGGCTCGGACCGCCGGTTCTGGCGGCTGGGCGTGGGAGACTGGTCCGCCGTCGCCATGCTCAGTCCCCGGGACGACCCCGAATTCGAGCGGGCGGAGGCGGTGGCCCGAGCCCTGTCCGCACGCGGCCTGGGGGGCGCGGCCGTTCTGGCCGTGGACGTGCCCGGTCGCGCCCTGCTCACCGAGGACCTGGGGTCGGATTCGCTGTGGACCTGCCACCCGGCCTGGGATGGGGAAGAGGCCCGGTGGCTCGAGGCCTACGAACCGGTGATCGATCTCCTGCTGCGGCTTCAGGGGTCGTCCGACGCCTTGGTCCGCGCCTGTCCGGCCTGCGGGGACCGGACCCTCGACCGGGACCAGCTCCGGGGGGAGACGAAGTACTTCCAGACCCGGTTCCTGGCCACGCACCTGGGCCTGCCGGCCCGGGACATCCACGATCTCGACGGCGATTGCGAACTTCTGGCCGCCGCCGTCGCCCGTCAGCCCCTGGTGGTGATCCACCGGGACTTCCAGTCCCAGAACATCCATCTGACGGGGGCGGGTCCCCGGCTCGTCGACGTCCAGGGGATGCGTCTGGGCCCGGTCGCCTACGACGCCATGGCCCTGCTGTGGGACCCCTACGTTCCCCTGCCCGACCGGGCGCGCCGCGAGCTCTGGATGCGGTTCGACGAGGGGGTCGTTCGGCGCGAGGGAGGCCGGTTCACGGAGCCCGACCTGCACGCCATGGGCATCGGCGCCGGGCTGCAGCGGATCATGCAGGCCCTGGGCGCCTACGGGTTCCTGGGGCACGTCAAGGGCAAGCGGAAGTTCCTGGACCATGTGCCCCGGGCCTGGGATCATCTGGGCCGGTTGCTCGCCTTGCTCGAGGAGGCGAGGACGCCGGGAGCCGAGGTTTCCCCGTGGTTGCCCCCGCCGCTGCCCCGCCTGCACCGGCTGTGGCGGAGTTCGTCCCCGCCCCGGACCATCCCCGAAGGAGAGGCATGACGCCGCACGCAGAACATCCCGGCAGGGACGGCGCCCGCCCGGGAAGGTGGGACGCCTGGCAGCTGACCTCGGTCGCCCTCCTGCTGGTCGCCGCCAACCTGTCCATCGCGCTCAGCCAGATCCTCCTGGGGGTGGCCCTGGCGGTGATGCTGGGCCGCAGGCTCGTGGCCAGGACCACCTTGCCCGTCACGGGGCTGGAATGGCCCGTCCTGTTGCTGGCGTTCTGGGCCCTGGCGGTCCTGCCCTTTTCCAGCGATCCGGTCCAGTCCCTGGTGTTCTACCGGCGTTTCTTCCTGTTCGGCGCGATCTGGGCGGGGGCCGCAGCGGCCAGGGGCGAGGGCAGCCGCCGCGGGCTGGCGGGAGCCCTGCTCGCCGGCGCCGTGCTGATCAGCGTCTACGGTCAGGTCAACATCTGGCGGGAGACGGGGTCCCTGTTCGACGTGCGGCTGGGAGAGATGTCCAACCCCATGACCAGCGGCTGCCTGCTGATGCTGGTCCTGCTGGTGGTGGTGGGAATCCTGCTGACCCCGGGCATCGGGGCGCGGGCGCGCTGGTTGCTTGGCCTGGCGGCGTTGCCGGTGGCCGTCGGCCTGATCCAGACCATGACCCGCAGCGCCTGGCTGGGCCTGGCCGCGGGATCGGGCCTGATCCTGCTGCTGCGGGATCGGCGGTGGCTCGCGGTCTACATCCTGGGGGCGGTGGCGGTCCTGGTGGTCGTGCCCAGGCTGGCCGAGCGCAACGCCGATGAACGCCTGGCCGGCCGCCTGACTCCCGGATACGTCGCCGAGGGCCAGAACACGAGCCGCCGGTTGGAGATGTGGCGGGCCGGCTGGCAGATCATCCGGGACCATCCCGTCACCGGGATCGGGGACCGGGATCTCACCGAGGTCCTGCCCGCCTACTACGGCGACCAGGACACGGTCTATTTCGGCCACCTGCACAGCAACCTGGTGATGCTGGCGGTGATCTGGGGCATCCCGGGGTTTTTGCTGGCCATGGGGTTTTTCCTCGTTACCTTGGTGCGGCCCTGGCGCCTGTGGGTGCAGCTGGGCGGGACCGGCCCGCCCCGGGAGCCTTGGCGGCGCGGGTGGGCCCTGGGCGCGGCGGGCGCCGCAGCCGGTTTCTTCACCGCCGGCCTGACCGAGTGGTACTTCGGCGACGCCGAATCGATGCTCCTGTTCCTGACCATCCTGGGTGTCGCCCTGGGCACCGACCGTCATTCCGAGGATACCGGCCATGCCTGACCGCACTTCGACCTTCCCCCGCCGCAGCGGAGTCCTGCTGCATCCGACCTGTCTGCCGGGCCCCGACGGCATCGGCGATCTGGGGCCGGCCGCCTACCGCTTCGTGGACTGGTTGGCGGACAACGGCCAAACCTGGTGGCAGATGCTGCCGCTGGGCCCCACCAGCTTCGGCGATTCCCCCTACCAGACCCTGTCCGCCTACGCGGGCAACTCCCTGCTGATCGATCTGGGCGATCTGGAGGATCTCGGCTGGCTCGGTCCGGTGCAGGAGGGCGCCCGCCCCGGTTTCGCCGCGGACCGCGTGGACTTCGGAGCGGTCATCGCCTGGAAGACGAGCAGGCTGAGGGAAGCCTGGGCCGGCTTCCTCGGCCGCGCCGCAGGGTCGGTCTGGGAGGAGTTCCGCGCCTGGTCCGCGGAGCACGCGGCCTGGGTGGACGACTTCGCCCTGTTCATGGCGATCAAGGACGATCAGGGCGGCAAGCCCTGGACCGACTGGCCCACCGCACTGGTGAAGCGCAGCGCGGGGGAAATGGCCGACGCGGCCGCACGCCTGGAGAAGGAGATCGCCTTCCACCGCTTCGTCCAGTGGGTGTTCCACCGTCAGTGGTCTCGCCTGCGGGCGCACGCCCGGCACAGGGGGGTCGGGTTCATCGGCGACGTTCCCATCTTCGTGGCCCACGACTCGAGCGACGTCTGGGCCCGCCAGGATCTCTTCCAGCTCGACGACACAGGTCAACCGACCAGCATCGCGGGCGTGCCGCCCGACTACTTCAGCAAGACCGGCCAGCTCTGGGGCAATCCCCTGTACGACTGGCGGGCGGCCGCCGCCGAGGATTACGCCTGGTGGGTGGGCCGCCTGAAGGCCTGCCTGGGGCTGGTGGACGTGGTGCGGCTGGACCACTTCCGCGGCTTCGAGGCCTGCTGGGAGGTGCCCGCGGGGGCGGAGACGGCCGAGAACGGCCGCTGGGCCCCCGGACCCGGGGCCGCGTTCTTCACGCGCCTGCAGCGGGAATTCGGGGACGAGTTGCCCCTGATCGCCGAGGACCTGGGCGTGATCACCCCGGCGGTGGACGAACTCCGCCGCGGGTTCGGCCTGCCCGGGATGAAGGTCCTGCAGTTCGCCTGGAGCGGGCCGGACAACGCCTTCCTGCCCCACGAGCACGAAACCGACGCCGTGGTCTACGTGGGGACCCACGACAATGATCCGGCTCTGGGCTGGTGGAAGCACCTGACGGACGCCGACACCCGCGAACTGGTCGCCGAGTACGCCGGCTGCGAGGTCGCCGAACCCAACTGGACCCTGATCAGGCTGGGCATGATGTCCCCGGCCCACACCTTCATCGCGACCATGCAGGACGTCCTGGATCTGGGCCGCGAAGGCCGCATGAACCTGCCGGGCGAGGGCCGGGGCAACTGGAACTGGCGGATGGGCGGCGACGTCTTCGACCATCCCGGCGGCGAGCGGCTGGCCCGCCTGACCTGGCTCTACCGGCGGCGGCCCGACCAGGCTCCCGCCGGACGCGTCGATCCCGAACCCCCTCCGGCGGAAAGCCTCCGTTGAACAGATGGCGCACCATCAGCGGCGACTTCCGCCGCATGCTCCTGGCCACCCTCTTCTTCGGGGCGGTGGCGGGCATCTTCACCAGCACCTTGAACAACTACCTGGCCGACGTCCACGCCTTCGACGCCGGCAACCGGGGCTGGCTGGAACTTCCCCGCGAGCTGCCCGGGTTCCTCATCTTCTTCGTCATGGGCCTGCTGCTGGTGCGCCTGCGCGAGAGCCGCATCGCTGTCCTGGCCATGGTCCTGACCGCCGCCGGCGCCCTGGGCCTGGGATTCCTGTCCAGCGGCATGGTCCTGCTCGTCCTGGTGATCGTGATCTGGTCGCTGGGCGACCACATCATCTTCGCCGTGGAAGGTCCCCTGGGACTGAAGCTGGCGAAGAAGGGGGGAGAGGGCCGGCGTCTGGGCCAGCTGGGAGGGGCCCGCAACCTGGGCACCATCCTGGGCGTGTCGGTGGTCTGGCTGCTGGCCAAGCTGGTGGGCGACCGCTACGACCTGTTCTACCTGCTGGGGGCGGTCTTCGCGGCCCTGGCGGGTTTCTTCTACTGGCGGCTGCAGCTGGGCAAGCAGGACCCCCCGTCGCGGCGCCTGGTCTACCGCCGGGAATACCGCATCTTCTACGCCATCAGCGCCCTGTTCGGCATCCGCAAGCAGATCTTCCTGGTCTTCGGGACCTGGGTGCTGGTCTCCCTGCACGGCGTCCCGGTGTCCACCATCGCCCTGCTCTACTTCATCGCCTCCACCCTGGGGGTGATCATGCGGCCCCTGCTGGGCGACGTCATCGACTGGCTGGGGGAACGGACCGTCCTGGCGGCCGACGAGCTGCTGCTGCTGGCCGTGTGTCTGGTCTACGCCTTCGCCTCGGACGTCCTGCCGCAGCCGTGGGATCTGCGGGTCCTCTACGGGGCCTACGTCCTGGACCACGTCCTGTTCGCCCTGCGGGTCGCCCGGACCACGTACCTGAAGAAGATCGCCGTCGATCCCGGCGACATCACCCCGACGGTCTCCCTGGGGATCACCATCGATCACGCGGTGGCCATGTCCCTGCCCGTGCTGTCGGGCTGGATCTGGGAACGCTACGGCCACCAGTACGTTTTCCTGCTGGCGGGGGCCATCGCCCTGGCGGGGTTCTTCATCTGCCTGCGGATCCGGGTGCCGGCGCCTGAGATCGCTGCGGAACCGTCCGGATGATATTCCGGGAGGGATCATGCGTCCGGGTTTTGCGCTGGACGGGGTCCGTGGGTTATAATGTCAGCTGGAATCCGGGTTACGGGGAGAAGGAAGGCCTTTGCCGATGAACCGCCGCTTGCTGATCGTCGTTTGTGCGCCCGCCCTCGCGCTGCTGCTGTTCCTGGGGTCCTGCGGGACCACGGAGAAGAGCACCGCGCCCGAGGACGTCAATCCCTTCGCCGCCGCCACGGTGGGCACCGACACCACCCTGGAGATCATCACCTGGAACCTGGAGAACTTCGCCAAGAACGGCGCCGCGACCGTCGCCTACGTCGCGGACGCGGTCAGCGCCCTGGACGTGGACATCGTGGCGTTGCAGGAAGTGATGAACGTGGTGCAGTTCCGCGCCCTCGACGACGCCCTGCCCGGCTGGGACGGGTACCGGGCCGTCACCGCCTACGCGGACATGAATCTGGCGTACCTGTATCGCAACAGCAGTCCCCTGGTCGTCGAATCCATCTACGAGATCCTCACCGACGAATACGCCCTGCCGCGCAGCCCCCTGGTCCTGCAGGGATCCTTCGCCGGCCAGCCGCTGGTGGTCATCAACAACCACTACAAGTGTTGCGGGGACAACCGGATCGAACCGACCAACGAACGGGACGAGGAGACCCGCCGGCGGGATGCCAGCATCCTCCTCGATGACTACATCGCCCGGAACTTCTCCGGCGTGCGCGTGGTGGTGGTGGGCGACTTCAACGACGAACTGACGGACGACCAGGAAGACAACGTCTTCGACGTGTTCCTGCAGGCGCCCGACCGTTACCGGTTCGTGGATCTGGACATCGCCTCGGGTCCCGACAGCGGCTGGTCGTATCCTACCTGGCCCAGCCACCTGGATCACATCCTGATCACCAGCGACCTGTTCGACGCGATGGCCCGGCCGGATACCGAGGTCCGCGTGCTGCGGCTCTACGATTACCTGTCCAGCGGGTGGTCGGAGTACGACAAGAACATCAGCGATCACCTGCCGGTCCTCCTGCGGTTGAAGCCCTGAACCGGGAGTTTTTTCCCGAGCCGCCCCCTGGCGGCTTTTTTTTCCGGAATTTTTTTGTAACTTAAAGAGACATCACTCGTATCGATACAGGATCCCGCAGCTCTCCACCGGCCGGGACCGAAAACACTGGAGTGCATCATGTTCACCAGCAGGGGATTCCGCCCGCCCCATGCGGTTTTTGTCTTTTTATCCTTCCTCGTCCTCATGGCCGCGGGTTGCAGCCGGGAATCTTCCCGGCCCGAGGTCTGGATCATCGGTCTGGACGCCGCCGACTGGGATCTCATCGGCCCCCTCATGGACCAGGGCCGCCTGCCCCATCTGGCTTCCCTGCGGGACGGCGGCGCCCACGGCATCCTGCTGAGCGACGAACCCATGCTTTCTCCCGTGGTCTGGAACAGCATCGCCACCGGCAAGACCGCCGACCAGCACGGCGTCACCTGGTTCATGACCGACGCCCCGGACGGGAGCAAGGTTCCCGTGGGGACGGCCGACCGGAAGGTCCGCGCCTTGTGGAACATCGCCTCGGAAGCCGGTCTCACCAGCGGGGTGGTCGGCTGGTGGGCGACCTGGCCCGCCGAACCCATCGCCGGCTTCATGGTGAGCGACGACGTGGGCTGGCATGGATTCGGGATCACCGGCAGCGGCGCCCACGACGCCGGGAAGACCCATCCATCCGAACTGATGGCCGACGTGATGCGGCTGCTGCCCGGCGAGGAGGGGATCGCGCCGGAGGCGCTGGCCCCCCTGATCGATCTTCCCCTGGACGAGCTCGCCGGGACCGGTCCGGACAGCACGGCCGCCAAGATCCTGACCAACCTCCGCCAGGCCATGAGCACGACCATGGCCTACACCGACCTGGTGATCGAGCGCCTGGACGAGGAACGGCCCGACCTGCTGGCCGTCTACTACGAGGGCACCGACACCGTGGCCCATCTGTGCGGACGCTTCATGCCGCCCAAGCTTTCCTGGGTCCCGGACCGGGATTTCGCCCGTTATCGGGATGCCGTCTTCGCCTACTGGGAGTGGCAGGATGCCCTGCTGGGCAAGCTGCTGGAGCAGCGCGGGCCGCAGACCCTGGTGGTCGTGGTCAGCGACCACGGCTTCCGGCTCGGGCCGGAACGCCGGCGCGAGGACGAGTTCTCCATCGAGACCGCGGACGCCGACCACATGCCCGACGGGGTGGTCATCATCAATGGTCCGGGGGTGGTTCCCGGGGCGAGGATCACCGGGGCCGACGTGTACGACGTGGCCCCCACGGTGCTTTACGCCCTGGGGCTGCCGGTGGCGGAGGACATGCACGGCCGGGTGCTCACGGACGCCTTCGCGCCCGCACGGCTGGACGAGTTCCCCGTCGCCCTCGTGCCGACCTACGAGACCAGTCCCCTGGTCAGGGAGGCGGCTCCCCGGAGGGATCTGGAGGCCGTCGCCGGGCGGGAGAAGATGTTGCGGTCGCTGGGATACCTGTCGGGCGGCTCGACCCAGGACGTTCCCCCCGCGGCCGAGGGCATGTCCCTCGAACAGACCGTCAATCTGGCGACGGTGCTGATGCATCAGGACAAGGCGGCCGATGCGGCGGTCCTCCTGGAG
>JAHJTW010000233.1 GCA_018829565.1 bacterium
AGAGCTCCTTGGTCGTGTCGTCCCCGAAGACCTTGACGTCCTCGGACGGGTCGGAGCCCAGCTTGTGCATCCAGGCGGAGTGCCAGTACTCGTGTTCTCCCTCGGGAACCTCGCCCTCCAGGGGCTTGCAGGTGTAGAAGAACCCGCTTCCGTCGGGCAGCCAGCTGCCCACGGATTGCTTCCAGCCCCGCAGGCGATCGGGGAGGATCTCGCCGGTTTCGGTCACCATCACCTGGACCACGGGATTCTCATCGCCGCCGTGAGCCGTGCCGAAGGCCACGTATCTGCCGTCACGGCTGGGGCTGATCCCCGCCAAGGTGTCGGTGGGGGGCCACTCGTTGGGGTCGATCACCACCTGTTCGGGAGCGCCTTCGCGGGCGCGGGTCACGAAAACCCACTTCTCGTCGTCCTTCTTCTTGGTGTGGTAGAACAGGCGTTCGCCGTCGAGGACCCGGCTGGGAACGCTTTCATCGTCGTAACGCCAGAGGGCGTCGAAGCGTTCGGCCAGCCAGGCTTTCTGGGGAAGGTCGGCGGTGATGGAGCGGGTGAAGGCGTGCTGGGCCTCGGTCCAGGCCTGGACCTCGGGGTCATCGGCGTTCTCCAGCCACTGGTACTCGTCGACGAGGACGGTGCCGTGGAAGTCCTCGCTCACCGGCCGTTGCGGCGTGGGCGGGTAGGAGGGGGCGGCGGTTTTGGGCGCCGCCGCGGCGGCGGCATGCTCGCCGCTCTTGCCGGCGCAGCCGGCCAGGACGGCCAGGGAGGCCAAGCCGGCCAGACCGCAGAGGATCACCGGGACAACCAGGCGCTTCTTCGTCATCGGTCACTCCTTGGGAAGGTTAGGGTCGGGGTCGGGAGTTACTTTAGGGCCGACGCCAGGACGATGTCCAGGACCGAGAAGGCGGCGATCCCCCACATCAACGGATGGACGTCGCGCGCCCGTCCGGCCGCCACCGAGGCCAGGACGTGGGCGGTGAATCCGAAGGCCAGCCCCATGCTGATGCTGTAGGTCAGGGGCATCAGGATGATGGCCAGGAAGGCCGGAACGGCCGACTCGAAACGATCCCAGGCGATCCTCGAGACGTTGCGGAACATGGACACGCCCACGACGATCAGGGCCGGAGCGGTGGCGAAGCCGGGCACCATTCCGATCACCGGCGTGAAGAAGAGGGCGAGCAGGAAGAGCAGGGCCGTCACCACGCTGGCCAGGCCGGTGCGGCCGCCCTGGGCGATGCCGGCGCCGGATTCGATGTAGGTGGTCGTCGTGCTCGTACCCAGGATCGCACCGGCGACGGTGGCCACGGCGTCGGCCTCGAGGATGCGGTCGATGTCCGCGATGGATCCGTCCTCGCCCACCCGTCCCGCCTCGTAGCTGCAGGCCACGATGGTGCCCACCGAGTCGAACAGATCGACGAACATGAAGGAGAAGATCGCCCCCCACATCCCCCACTTCACGGCGGCCGCCAGATCCATGCGGAACAGGACGGGTTCCAGGCTCGGCGGCCGCGAGACCAGCGCCTGGGGGGGCGCCACCTCGCCGAGCAGGACGGCCAGGACGGTGGTGACCAGGATGCCGGCCAGGATGCTCCCGGGGATGCGGCGGATCTCCAGCACGGTGATCACCAGCAGACCGGCCAGACCCAGGACAACGGGTCTGCCGAGGGGGCCGAGGGTCACCAGGGTGGCCTCGCTGGCCTGGACCAGGCCCAGGTTCTGCAGTCCGATGAACGCGATGAACAGCCCGATGCCCGCCGCGATGGCCAGGCGGAACTCGCCGGGAATGGCGGCGATGATGTGACGCCGGATCCCCAGCAACGTCAGCACCAGGAACACGATCCCCGAGACGAACACGACCCCCAATGCCGTTTGCCAGGAAACCCCCTGGCCGATGACCAGGCTGTAGGCGAAGAAGGCGTTGAGGCCCATGCCCGGGGCCATGGCGAAGGGCACGTTGGCCCACAGACCGGCCAGCAGGGTGCCCAGAGCGGAGGCGAGGATGGTGGCGGTGATGACGGCGCCAGGGTCCATTCCCGCCGCCGACAGGACGCCGGGATTGACGAAGATGATGTAGGCCATGGTCAGGAAGGTGGCGGCGCCGGCGGCGGCCTCGCGGGCGGGGGTGCTGCCGCGGGCGCGGATCCTGAAGAATCGGTCGAGCATGGCGCGCTCCCGGGGAATGGTGGATCACGGGTCCGGGGCGGAGCATAGGGCAGGACCCGAAAGAAGGAAACCCCCGGGGCGGGGTGCCCCGGGGGTTGGCCGGAGGGGATGCGGCTGGCCTCAGATGCCGTCGCAGGTCTCGACGTTGGCCCCGCTGTCGTAGGCGTAGCCGGCCAGGGAGATTCCGGTGACGCAGAAGGTGAAGCTGATGCCGGGTTTGCCCGCGCTGGAACACGTCAGTTCGATCCAGCCGTCGGCCCCGGTCACGCCCGACTCGGTCGAGGAGATGCTGCCGCTGAAGGACCCGGTGACCGAGGCTCCGGCCACGGGATTGCCGAGGTCGTCGACGACCAGCACGGCGGCATGGCCGTATTCCTTGTTGCGGACCAGGGTGGCGGACGGGTCGATGGCCGCCACGTGCATGGGAATCGTCGTGCCGCCGCCGGACGGTGCGGCCTGGATCTCGGCGCTGTCGCCGGACTCGTTGCCGGAAACGTCGGTGGCGGTCACCACGTAATAATAGGTCGTCCCGTTGGTGACGGCGTTGTCCGCGTATGTGCTGGAGGCCAGCAGGGAGCCGGTCAGCGCGGAATAGGGACCGCCGGAAGATTCAGCCCGGTAGACGGTGTACCCGGCCAGGTCGGCTTCCCCGTTGTCGGTCCAGTCGAGATCGACGAATCCGTCCCCGGCAGTGGCCACCGGTCCGGTCGGCGCCGCGGGGGCGGTGGTGTCACCGCCGCCGGAACCGATGAAGACCTGATTGACGTTCACCAGCCCGTCGGTCTTGTCCAGGGGGCCTTCCCAGGTGAAGTCCGCATAGGCGGAACCGGATCCGGCCAGCTGCAGCGAGGTGCGGCGCGGGGCGGTGTCCGGTTCGCTGATCCCGATGTCGGTGGAGGTCATGCCGCCGGCGGGCCCTCCGCTCGCGGTGAAGCTGCCCTCGTAGCTGAGGAACTGGATCACGGCGCCCTGGGGGTCGACCAGGGCCAGGCCGTCCGGGCTGCCGTTCTGCATGCCGACCATGGCGGCGGCCTGGACCCCGAACCCGCCCTGCTGATCCGCCAGGGCGCCGCTGAAGCCCACCGTCAGGTAGGCCGAACCATCGGCCCCGTTGTATCCGACCACGGTCCAGCCCGTCAGATCGGTGCCCGCCGGTCCGGCCACTTCCACGAACTCGTTCCGGTCGGCGCCGTCGTTGTCGTAATGGAACTCGTTGATCCAGACCAGGGGCCCGTCCCCACCGCCGGAGGCCTGGGGGGTGGCGGAGGTCTCGTTCCCGTAGGCGGACTCGTTGCCCGCTCCGTCGCTGGCGGTGACGACGTAGTAGTAGGTGGTCCCGTTGGCCGCCGTGGCGTCGGTGAAGGATGTCGCCGTCACCAGACCGCCGTGGAGGGACGTGTAGGGCCCGCCCGAGCTATCGCCCCGATAGACGGTGTAACCGGCCAGATCAGCGTCTCCCACCGCGTCCCAGACCAGGCCGACGCTGCCGTCGCCCGGGGTCGCGCCCAGGCCGACCGGGGCGGCGGGGGCGGTGGTGTCCGAGATGGTCGCCGAGGTGACGTCCACGCCGGTGGCTCCCTGGTCGTCGGTGACGGTCAGGGTGACGGTGAAGACGCCGGTGGATGCGTAGGCGTGGCCGGGATCGGCGAGGGTGCTGGTGGCCCCGTCGCCGAAATCCCACAGGTAGCCGGCGATGGACCCGTCGGGGTCCTGTGAGCCGGCGGAGGAGAAGGCCACCGCGACGCCCTTCTCGCCGGAATACGGACCGTTGGCCTGGGCGGTGGGATCCTGGTTCACGGGTCCGCCGCCGGCGAAGGTCTGGCCCGTATTGACGGCGCCCTCGGTGCCGGTTCCGGGAGCTTGCCAGGTGAAATCACCGTAGGCCGATCCGTCCCCCGCCAGTTGCAGGGTCCAGCCCACGGGGCTGTCGGCGGGCTCGGAGACCCCGATGTCGGTGGAAGCCATTCCGGCCGCCGGCCCGTCCACCGCGGTGATCAGGCCCTCGTAGCTGATGAACATGACCACGGTTCCGGCACCATCGACCAGGGCCAGACCGTCGGGACTGCCGTTCTGCATTCCGGTCATGGGGAAGGCCAGCACTCCGAAGCCGTTCTGCAGGTCCGGCAGGGTTCCCGCCAGATTGACCGTATCGTAGACCAGCCCCCCGTTGCCGTTGTAGCCGATGACGCTCCAGCCGGAGAGATCGGCGCCGGCCGGTCCTGCGATCTCGAAGAATTCGCCGGTGTCCGTGCCGTCGTTGTCGTAGTGGAACTCGTTGATCCAGATGGCGGGACCGCTGCCCCCGCCGCCGGTGGGCGTGGCCTGGACCTCGGGGCTGGAGGGGGATTCGTTACCGCTGGAGTCCTTGGCGGTCACCACGTAGTAGTACGTGACACCTCCCGTGAGGCCGGAATCGGTGAACTGGCTGACCGTCGCCAGGGCGGTGACCTCGGCGTAGGGGCCGCCGGAGGCCGTGGCGC
The DNA here is from genome assembly GCA_018829565.1 of bacterium. GTDB lineage: Bacteria > Krumholzibacteriota > Krumholzibacteriia > LZORAL124-64-63 > LZORAL124-64-63 > JAHJTW01. Next base: position 4,638 of record JAHJTW010000233.1, read on the forward strand.
GGTAGACGGCGTAACCCATCAGGTCCGGTTCGCCGTTGTCGACCCAGTCGAGACCGACGCTGCCGTCCCCCGGGGTGGCGGCCAGACCGGTGGGCGCGGCCGGAGGCGTGGTGTCCCCTCCGCCGCCGCAATTGCCGGCGAAGATGCAGTCCACCCACTCGGGATGGTCGATGAAGGGGTTGCGGTTGCCCTGGAAGGAATAGACGACGTCGTTGCGGGAGGCCTCCTTGGCGTCGACCGGATCCTGCTGGTGCCATTGCAGCAGCACCGACACCATGCCCATGTAACCGACCGCTTCGTTGGCCCCGGTGTTCGAGGCGGCGATCAGGCCCTCGTCGTCCGTCAGGATCAGATCGGGTTCGCTGTACCCGGTCACGCCGTGGACGCCGCCCTCGTAACGCACGTCCAGGTAGAACAGGGCGCGGGCCACGTCGCCCCGACGGTCGATCCAGGTCTCCCAGCTGCCCTCGGTGAAGCTGCCGCTGGTCCAGTTGGAATTGCCGGGATAGACGCCGGTTCCCCCGCCGACGCCGTTGTACTCCAGGGTGGGTTTCTCCGTGCACCCGGAGGCGCAGGACCGGAAGGGTTTGTTGCTGCGGGAGGTGTTGTAGCTGTCGTTGGCGAGGAAGAGGTGATGGCAATCGGTATAGGGATAGTTGGCGACCACGTCGTTGGGGAAACCGTAGCTCTTGGGCCAGGAGTGCTCCCGGTTGTACTCCAGGTTGCCCTCCCCGTACTTGACGTAGCTGGCGTTCAGGTAGATGTCGAGGATGCGCCCGCTGTCGTTGGGATCCTCGTCCGCGAGTTCCAGGACGTCCCAGGTGTCGGTTCCCGTGGCGGTGTAGGGGATCCGGGTGTGATCGTCGATCACGGCATGCAGGCTGGCCCGCATCGCCGCCGGCGTCGAACTGTCCACGGAGTCGTAATACCCCGCCGGGGCGGCCTTGATCTGGAGGTCGCTTCCCGTGCCGGGAAGGGGGGGCTGCAAGGGGTTGGGCTCATGGGAGCAGCCGAACAGCAGGGTGAACAGGAACAGGAGCGCGAACAGGGAGCGAAGGGGAGAGGGAACGCGCATTGCAGGCCTCCAATGTCTGCAGGAAGATGTGGCGAGTGGGGGGATTCTACCGTCAGATTTGGATTTTAAAAAGTGAGGATTGCGTAATTCAGACAGGATTTTTTGCGGTCTTGTCTTGAACTTGCGAAGCCCCCGGCGGGAACCGGGGGCTCGCTTGTTTCTTCAGGGCAGAAGGTCAGGGCGTGGGGTGCTTCTCCAGATATGGAGGTCGGGTCCCTGATGCGGGAACTCGGACCTGGGCGCAGTCCTGGACGTTGGCGCCGGCGTCATAAGTGCCGTTTGCAACCAGCGCATCGGCGACGCAGAAGTCGAAGGTCAGGGGGGCCGGCGCCGAGGTCGCGCTGGTCAGCAGGGCGATCCCGTCGGCGCCGGTCACGGCGCTGTCGGCCCCCGACACGCCCCCGCCGAAAGTGCCGGTCACTGTGACCCCAGCCACGGGCGAACCCTGTTCGTCCAGGACGAGGACCTCGGCGGCGCCGAAGATCCTGCGGCCGTCGGGGGCGGTCTTCAGGGAGATCGTTCCGACGTGCATGGTGACCGGGGGGGCCTGCGGGGTTGCCGATGTCTCGAGGCTGGCGACCGATTCGTTTCCGTCGAGGTCGCTTGCGGTCACGACGTAGAAATAGGGGACGCCGTTGGAGACGGCATCATCGACGTAATTGGTCGGGGTCACGGCGTCGTCCAGGAGTGTGTAGGGCCCCCCGGCCGTGGTCGACCGGTAGACGGCGTAGTCGACAAGATCCGGTTCCAGGCTGGGATTCCAGACCAGCACCACGAACCCGTCGCCGGGTATGGATCCCACTCCTGCAGGAGCCGAAGGCGGGGTGGTGTCCACGACGCTGACGGAGGTGGTGTCGGTGTGCTGGGCGCCCTGGTCGTCCGTGACGGTCAGGGTCACGGTGAAGGTACCGGTGGTCGTGTAGGTGTGGCCGGGATGGGCGGCGGTGCTGGTTCCGCCGTCCCCGAAGGCCCACAGGTAGGAGACGATGGACCCGTCGGGATCGTAGGAGCCGGCGGACGTGAAGCTCACGGCGACGCCCTTTTCCCCGCCGTAAGGACCTCCCGCGACAGCGACCGGATCCTGGTTGACCGCGATGCCGACGAAGACCTGTCCCGTGTTGACGGCTGCGGGCGTGTCGGATTGCGGCGCTTGCCAGGTGAAGTCGCCGTATTGCGAACCGGTGCCCGCGAGCTGCAGGGAATACCCGACGGGAGTGGTGCCGTCTTCCGTCACACCGACGTCGGCGGCGGTCAGGCC
>JAHJTW010000234.1 GCA_018829565.1 bacterium
CCAGCAGCTCGCACCTCGGCTCGTCGGACAGGGCCTCGGCGTCCCGGACCAGGGTGCCGTCCTCGTAGAGCAGCCGGTCGACGGTCCCGTTGTTCGACCCCACGAAAAGCCAGGAGGTGCCGGGGCGGGGACCGGCCACGACTTCCACGCCGAAGAACCAGGAGTGGCCCCGCCGCTGGGCCAGGACCTCGCGCGAAGGCCAGTCCCAGATGGTCAGCTTGTCGCCGGCCCCGGGGGCGCCGCTCAGGCTGGAGGTGATGATCTCCAGGGTGCCGTCGCCGTCGACGTCCCCCAGGTCCACGTCCCCGGAGTAGAAGGCCGGACCGATCTCCTGCCGCCACAGCAACTGCCCGCGGGTGTCCAGGACGAACAGGTACGCGTGATCGTCGCTGGTCCCGTTGATCTGCTCCCCGCCCAGGTTGTCCGGGGGATGCCCGTAGAAGAGGATCTCCAGCTGCCCGTCCCCGTCCAGATCGGCCTGATGGTACGAATCCGGATTCACGTTGGGGCCGCACACGAATTCCCAGATCGTTTCGCCGGTCCGGGGATCGACCGCCAGCAAGCCCCGGGGGTAGGCGTCGTACCCGACCATCCTGGCCAGGATCAGGGCAACCCGCCCCAGGCCCTCATCCTCCCCCAGGACCCCCATGGCCTGGTACCGGCCGTCCCACACCCCGTCCAGGCGCCGGTCGGGGCCCCTGGGCAGATCGCCTCCCGATTCGATCTTCCCCGCGAGGCCGTCGATCACCAGGAACCGCCAATCGGCCCCGCCGGGTGTGCAGATCGTCAGGAAGATCTCATCGACCCCGTCCCCATCGACGTCCCTGGCGACCCCGAGCAGGGACGACGAATCCCGCAGGATCCAGCCGGGTTCGAAATTGACCTGCCAGACCGGCTTGAGGTAGCCGTCCTCCAGCTCGAAACCCAGGATGTGGTCCGTATCGCAGGTGACAAGCTCGTCCATGCCGTCCCCGTCGATGTCGGCCATCAGGTCGGCAAGGTTCCTGCCGGATCCCTCCGTCACCTGGGCATGGTGGAAGACCCGGAACTCGTAGGGAGCCCTGGCGGGATCGAAATCGAGCCGCCGCGCCGTGGCCGGGGTGACAAGGCATGAAAGGTAAAAAAATAGAAGTCCCAGGGCCACGAACAGAGGCCGGGGCGAGACAGCTAGTTGCAGCATGGCTCCTGGGCGAGAGGAAAGATGCCGGGTCGATTCCGGGTGACCGACATAATCATATCACAAGCAGGACAATGGGGTCAAGCAAGCTCGCTTTTCCCTTCCCCGACAACGGGAACGATCGTCTCGGCCTCGGTCTGCGCCAGGATCACACCGGCCAGCATCAATCCCGCCCCCACCAGACCGCGTAGATCCAGGATCTCCCCCAGGATCAGCCAGCCCCCGACCGCGGCGAACACGGCCTCGAAGCTGAGGATGATGGCGGCCGGGGCCGGGCGGGCGTGCCGCTGGCCGACCACCTGCAGCGTGTAGGCCACCGCGACCGACATCAGGCCCGCATAGAGGATGGGTACCGCGGCGGACCGGATCGCATCCCAGGCGATGGTTTCGTACACCAGGGCCCCGGCCAGGCTCAGGACGGAGCAGGCGGTGAACTGCAGCAAGGCGATGTCGAGGACCCCGATGCGCTCCACCAGCTTCCCGACCAGCAGGACGTGGGCGGCCCAGAACACCGCCCCCACCAGGACGAGTCCGTCGCCCAGGGCGATCCCCACCAGGCCCCTGGCGCTCAGCAGGTACAGTCCGGCCGCGGCCAGGAGGGCGCCGGCCCAGACCGCCCTGCCGCACCGCTGGCCCCAGACCAGGCCGAGGATGGGGACGAGGACCACGTAGAGGCTGGTGATGAAGCCGGCCTTGCCCGCGGTCGTGTAGACGACACCGACCTGCTGGAGGGTGGACCCGCCGAAGATGAGCAGCCCGGCCAGCAGTCCCCCCTTGAGCGTTTCCAGCCGTCCCGCCCGGGCCCCGTCCGGCGGGGGCGCCCCCCGCCCCCTCCGCTTCAGGAGCAGGACCAGGGGGACCAGCGCCGCAGCACCCAGGGCGAAGCGGATGGCGTTGAAGGTCAGGGGGCCCAGATGGCGCATGCCGACCCGCTGGGCGACGAAGGCGAATCCCCAGATGGCGGCGGCGAGCATCAGGATGAGGTGGGCGCGGCGGCGTTGGGCGTTCATGCCGCAAGGATAAGCGGCGCCCGTGCGGCCGCCAAGGGGGATGATGCAGGGCCGGGGCCCGGCCATCCCTCATGAAATGGCGCGCCGACCCGGGAAGGGTCGGCGCGTCTCAGGGCTCCGGGCGAGAGAACCCACGGGCTGAATCAACCGGGCTACCGGAAGAAACCCTTGACCGTGCCGAAGCTGGTC
>JAHJTW010000235.1 GCA_018829565.1 bacterium
AAGGTCGATGGTCAACCTGTTCATGCAGACGGCTCCCACCGCATCTCGGCGTACTTCGAGACGAAACCCATCCGCTCGTAGAGCCGCTTCGCCGGGTTGTCGTATTCCACGTGGAGCTTGACCGGGCCGTCGCACTCGGCCAGCGAGCGTTCGATGAGCCGCCGGCCGATGCCGCCGCCGCGGGCATCCGGCTGCACGCTGACGAAGAGCAGGATCCACCGGGGGATGTATCCTCCCATGCCCGAGTCGAGCATGGTCAGGGCGCCCAGCAGCTTCTCGTCCTCGTGGGCGAGCATCACGAATCCGGCGCGGCCGGGATCCAGGGCGTAGTCCAGCGCCGAGGCGACGTCTTCCGGCGTGTCGTGATAAGGCTTCATCGTCTCGTTGAAGAACCTGATCAGGTCGGGGCGCTTGGCCCAGCGGGGAAAATCGGTGTTCGCGGTGATCTTCAGGAAAGAAAGATCCGCCTCGGGATTTGCGTCCTCCGGCATAATGTTGCTCCTTGTCAGGAAGAGGAAACGAGTGTAGTGGACAAGACCCAACATAGCAGGATTCCGCGCAACATCAACCGGCGCATGTCCTGCCGGCCGCTTCCAGGCGGCCGAAAGACGGGGAGAAGCATCATCGTCCAGCACGCCTGCCGCATCGAACTGAGCGAATCCGCCCTGCGCCGCAACCTGCGTTTCCTGCGCCGTCAGATCGGGACCGGGGTCCGCCTCGTGTCCGTCGTGAAGGCCAACGCCTACGGCCACGGCCTGGACGTCTTCGTCCCCCTGGCCGAGAATTGCGGCCAGCGGGAGTTCGCCGTGTTCTCCGCCACCGAAGCCGCCGCGGTCATCGCCGCCCGGACGCACCCCGGCACCCGGGTCATGATCATGGGGCACATCGAGAACGGGGATCTCGACTGGGCCATCGCCAACGACGTGGCCTTCTACGTCTTCAACCTTCACCGGCTCGATGGGGCCCTCAGGGCGGCGCAGCGGGTCGGCCGGCCCGCCCGGATCCACCTCGAGCTCGAGACCGGGCTGCACCGCACCGGGTTCAATACGCGCACGCTCCCGGCCGCCCTGAAAAGGATCGCCGCCGCCCCCGACCTCCTCCGCGTCGAGGGCGTGTGCACGCACTTCGCCGGAGCCGAATCCCTGGCCAACCACTACCGGATAAGGAGGCAGATCGAGACGTTCGCCTCGCTGACCGGAGTCATGCAAGGTCACGCCGTGCCGCTGGGCGCCCGGCACAGCGCCTGCTCGGCGGCCGCCCTGAACTACCCCGAGACCCGGATGGACCTGGTGCGGATCGGCATCGCCCAGTACGGATTCTGGCCCAGCCAGGAATCCCGCATGGAATTCCTGCGCAGGCACGATCTCCGCCGCAACACCTCGCCCCTCGAGCGGATCCTGTCCTGGAAGAGCCGGGTCATGGACCTCAAGTCCGTGCCGGCCGGGGAGTACGTGGGCTACGGCAATCTCTATCTCACCACCCGCCGTCAGCGCCTGGCCGCCGTCCCGACGGGATACCATCACGGGTTCGCCCGCACCCTGAGCAATCTGGGTCACGTGCTGATCCGCGGCCACCGGTGCCCCGTCGCCGGAGTGGTGAACATGAACATGCTGACCGCCGACGTCACCGACGCTCCCGGGGTGGCGATCGGCGACGAGGTGGTCCTGATCGGAACGCAGGGCCGCCAGGAGGTCACCGTGGGCGCGTTCGGGGAGATGGCCCGGGACCTGAACTACGAGGTGCTCGTGCGCCTGCCCGCCGAGATCCCCCGGATCGTCGTCGCCTGAGCGCCCTGCGGTCCGGGGCTTCGGGGCGGCCCCGCCTCGCGACCCGATCCCCTCCCGCCTAGTTCACGTTCGTTGCGCCCCGGATCCGCGCCAGCGCCTCCACGCCGCTGGTGTTCCCGGGATTCAACGCCACCGACTTCTCGTACATGGCGACCGCCCCGGGCTCGTCTCCGGAGGCCAGCAAGGCTTCGGCCAGGCTGTCGTACACGTTCCACGAGTCGGGGAAAAGCTCGCTGTTGGCCCGGAACAGCCGCACCGCCTGGGCGGCCATGCCCTGCTGCAGGAAACGGTAGCCCCAGCCGTTGATCTGGGCCTCGAGGTAGAAGTATGGCGGATCGTCTGCGGTGCGCCCCTCCACCACCGCCGCGATGGCGGCATCCTCCGCTCCCGACTCGATCAGTTCGTACAGCGCCAGGGCCGCCGACCGCTGGCCCGTGACCTCGGTCCAGATCTCCTGGATCGTGGCGGAGTTGCCCCGCCCGTCGCAACCCGGACTGTCCACCAGGGCGGGAAACCGGGCCTGCAGGGTGTAGTCGGCCATCATGGTCTCGACGGTTCCGCCGGCCTGGGCCGCCTTCCGCGCGCCATCCCACAGCGTTTCCACGTATTTCACCCGGGCCTCGCAGCCGGCCCAGGTCAACTCGCCGTTCCAGTGGCCGGGCACCAGCAGCCGGATCTCGTCGCGCCTCGCCAGCAAGGCGTTCCAGTTCTTCAGCAACAGAGGGAAGTCGTGGCGGATGCCCGGCCTGGCGCCGAACGAGGCGAGGCAACCCGGCGTCTCGGTCAGCCACACGTCGGCCATGGTGTCGCCGGTCAGCAGCAGGCCGTGCTCGGGAATCAGCACCGCGACGTCGCCGGCCGAGTGCATCCCCCCGATGTACGACAGCTCGAAGGTCACGTCGCCCATGTCCAGGGTCATGCGGTCGGCGAAGGTCCGGGTGGGCGTCACCAGGGGTTCGTCCGCCTGGAGGACATCCAGCTCCAGCCGGTTGTTGATCAGGTCCTCGCGCAGGCGTGCGGCCTCGGGCGCATCGGCGGCCAGCGCAGCCACCTGCTGCTCCAGCTCGGCCACCCGGGTCGTCATCCACTCGATGATGCGGGGGCGATCGGCCAGGGACCGCTCCATCCCCGCAGCGACCAGCTCGTGACCCACGATGGCGCAATCGGCGTACACCGCGTTGCCGCCGGTGTGGTCGAGGTGTTC
>JAHJTW010000236.1 GCA_018829565.1 bacterium
CACGCTGCCCTCGGGAGGCAGCACCAGCGGATGGTCGCCGTACAGGGCCTCGGCGAGCAAGCCGTTGGCCACCGTCCGGGCGCTGGCCTTTTCCCTGCCGAGTTCGGTGACCCGTTCGGTGCGGACCCTCTGGAAGACGTCCTCGCCGAACACCGCATGCTGGATCAGTTCGGTCACCAGTTCCAGGGCCTCGAGGCCGTTGCCGGCCGCCGTCTCCACGCGGATGAAGCTGAACCGCCCGTTGGTGTAATAGTCGTCCATGGGGATGCGGCCGTCGTCCACGAGCTTGACCACGGCGCCCAGCCTGCGCAGGCGCCGGGCCAGGCAGGTCCGGTCGCAGCCGGCGACGCCTTCCTCGATGAGCCGGTGGACGACGTCCAGCGCTCCGGCCCCGGCGTTTTCCCGGTCGATGAGCGCCCGGCCCCGCACCGCCAGATGGATGGCCTGCAGCGGACTGTCGGGGTTGGTCTGGCTGACCAGGACCGCGCCGTTGGTCAGGACCGACCGGTCGACCTTCAGGGGGGCAGGCTCGATCACCGCCGGGGTCTCGGCCGCTCCCGGTTTCGCGGCTCCGTCGCCGGCGCCCATCTTCTGCATGGCGGCCGCCATGGCGGGGGGCATCTGCATCCCGGCCGGCATCTGCATTCCCGGGGGCATGCCGGCGCCCGCGGGTCCCGCCGCGGCCTGCGGATCGGGCTCGATGAGGACCGCCAGACAGGGCGCTTCGACCAGCCAGTTGGTCATCACGCGCGTGACGTCCTCGGCCGTCACGTCCCGCAGGCGATCGAGGTAGGAGAGGAAGAAGTCGGGCCCGCCCAGCACCAGGGGTTCGGCGATGTAGATCCCGGTCATGCGCAGCTGCTCGCGTTCCAGCAGCGTGTGGGTCTCGCTCATCCTGACGATGCCGAGGATGTCCTCGCCGGTGATGCCCATCTCCACGGCCCCGGTCAGGGCGTCCTGGACCAGGCGGTACAGCCGGGCGGGATCGGCGGCCTCCGGCAGGTCGAACTCCAGGTTCAGGCGGCTGAACCCCGGGGCCCTGTCCCACCACACCGACAGCTCCGGCCGGGAGTCCTGGTCGAGATCGTCGATGGCGCGGGTGAGGATGCCGCTGCCCTCGAGGGTCAGCATCTCGGTCATCACCAGGAAGGGGAAGAAATCGTCCATGCCGTAGCCGGGAGCCTGGAACGACAGGGCCACCAGGCGGCGGTCTCCCCCGCGGCGGGCCACCGTGGTGGTGCCGTCGATGAGGGCGGCCGGCCGGAAATCCTCGTCCGGCAGCGTTCCGGGCGCGACCGAGCCGAAGGACCGCTCCAGCAGCTCCACCGCGCGGTCCCGGTCGAAGTTCCCGGCGATGGTCACGATCATGTTGTTGGGCACGTACCAGCGCTTGTAGAAGGCGTAGACGTCGTCGCGGGTCATGTGCTCGATCGTCGCCCGGGTGCCCAGGGTCGGCAGTTCGAGGCTCGATCCCTGGAACAGGGCCTGGCGCATGGCGGTCCCGCTGAAGTGGCCGGGGCGGTCGCGGGCGGCCACCAGCTCGCCCAGGACGATGCCCTGCTCCTTGAGGAACTTGTCCTCGGGAACGACGGAGTGGAAGAGCATCTGGGACTGGATGTCCAGGCCCGTCTCCAGCTCCGCGGCCGGGGCGACCAGCATGAAGTTCGTGAAGAAGTCCGAGGTGTTGGCGTTGTTGTAGGCGCCGGCATTGTCGGCCAGGTCGTAGAGCTCCTCCTGGGTGTACTTCTCCGTGCCGTTGAACAGCAGGTGCTCGAGCATGTGGCTCATGCCGCTGGTGCGGTAATCCTCCCGGGCGGACCCCACCCTGACCTGGGTGTAGATCCCCACCATGGGCTGGGCAGGATTGCGCATCAGCAACACTTCCAGGCCGTTCTCCAGCCGCAGCACCTCCACGTTGCCGGGCAGCGGGTGGAACACCGGTTCCAGGTGCGGATCGCCGAAACGCACGGGCTGGGCCGCAGCCGGCAAGGCGGCCGCCAGGGCCAGGATCAGGACGGCGATCGATCTATGGTCCAATCTCACGTCGACACTCCTTGTGGTTCTGCAGGGCTCAACGGTCGGTCGCGGCGGTTTCGGCGCCGTCCACGATCCCGACGAAATCCTCGGCCTTCAGGCTGGCGCCGCCGATCAACCCGCCGTCCACGTCGGGCAGGCCGATCAGTTCGCGGGCGTTGCCGGGCTTGCAGCTGCCCCCGTAAAGGATGCGGAGGTTCGCGGCCGTGTCCGCCCCCAGCAGATCGGCCGTGATCTTCCGGGAATGGGCGTGCATCTGCTGGGCGATCTCCGGCGTGGCCGTCTCGCCCGTCCCGATGGCCCAGACCGGCTCGTAGGCCAGCACCAGGTTGTAGGCGTTGGCGGACTCGAGCCGGGGCAGCACCCCTTCGAGCTGGGCCTGGACCACGGCCTCGGCCCGGCCGGCCTTGCGGTCCTCCAGCACCTCCCCGAAGCAGAAGATGGCCTTCATTCCCTGGGCGTGGACCAGGTCGATCTTGCGCACGAACTGGTCGTCCGTCTCCCCGTAGTACTCGCGCCGCTCGCTGTGGCCGATGATCACGTACTGGACGCCGACCTCCTTGAGCATGGCGGCGGACACCTCGCCCGTGTACGCCCCCGCGGCCTGGTCGGCGCAGTTCTGGGCGCCCAGCATGACAGGATCGCCCTGGGCGGCCTCGCTGACCGCAGGGATGGAAACAAAGGGCGGACAGACCACCACGTCGCCGTGCAGGGTGCGGCCCCGCAGGCGCTCGCCGACGGCGGCGGCCAGGTCGCGGCCCGCCCTGGGTCCCAGGTTGAGCTTCCAGTTACCGGCGACGAGATAGCGGCGCATGACGGCTCCTTCGGGCATGGCGGTGGGGCGGGCTCCTGGCCCGCCGGGAAGCGATTCAGGACTGGGAATATGTCATTTCCGGCCGGGGATGTCCACCCCGCCAGGACCCGGGGCGAATAAGGCTCCGGGCGACCGGGTAGATTCCCCGGCGGCTTGTCCCGGCCGCCGAGGAGGAACCATGACCAGCACGTACCGATGCCCCAAGTGCGGCAACGGGACCTTCCGGACCAGCGAGATGAGAGCCACCGGAGGATTCCTGACCAAGCTGTTCGACATCCAGTCGAAGAAGTTCACCACGGTCATCTGCGACCGTTGCAAGTACACCGAACTCTACGCGGCCGACAGCAGAACGCTCGGCAACATCTTCGACTTCCTGGTGGAACGGTAGTTCCGGTGCTCCGGCCCCGCTCCGTCAGTAAAGGAACCGGTCAAGGACGTAGTCGAAAGCCAGGACGTAGTCCCACGACCAGGCATGGGAATAGCTCTTCGGGTCGCCGCCCCTGTTCATCTGGTATGACCCGCGCACCCGGGCCGTCATGGCCAGCGAGTCTTCCAGTCGTACCCGCAGATCGGACGACAGGGTCGAATACGCCACTCTGGTGATGGCCAGGTCCGCAAGGGGCCCCTCCGATTCGAGGTACATCCCGTTCAGGGCCAGATCCGAGGTCAGAAGATACCGGTCCGACACGTTCCAGAGATGTTCGGCTGAGATGCGCCCCGAGGTCCTATCCTGATCGGAATATGCTCCCCGGGCGAACCCGTGGTCCAGATTTGCGTCGAGCCGCAGCTGATGCTGGAGGCTGAGGTTCCGGCTCCATTCCATCCTCAGATAGGGCCCCTTGAACACGATGCTGTCGGTCGCGTCACCCAGGGACCGCCTGGTCTCCTGGAAACTGGCTCCCACCAGGACCTGCCAGCCCTCCCGACGGAAGCCGAGGTCCTCCGCGAGGATTTCGGTGAGGTACATGATCTCGTAGGGATCAAGGGGCTCCTGACCCTCGAGGGCAGGTTCCAGGACATCCCGCCACAACTGGCGATCCGGGCGATCGAAAACCATCCGGTAACCCGATTCCCTGGCGAGGACCTCGGCAACCAACCGGATGCGGTCCGGGGCGAGGCCGGGCCGGCCCAGGACTTTCAGACGTTCGCTCAATCTCGCCGCCCGGATCAGCGGCGTGATGTCCCGCAGGCGCCCGATTCCCAGGGTGGCTGCCACCCGGCCGTCACCCGTCCGCTGGATATCCGTCACGGGAGGATCGAGGACCAGACTCCTGTCCCCCTTCCATTCCGAGTAATCACGCTCGTAACGTCCCTCCAGGCCGTACGACAGGTCTCCCTTGCCGGGGTATGCCCGCCAGTCCGCCTGGATTCCACCCTCCCCACTGAAGAACCGGTAGGACGAGTACCTCTCCGCGTTGCCGTAGCGGCTGCGGCTGTAATCAAGATCACCGTTCAGATCCAGGCGCCAGGTCCGGTCCTCGCCCTGGTGGTCGACCACCCAGGCTGAGTTCAGGCCCAGATGCACCCCTCCGCTCACCTGGGGATGGGCGCCATGACCGTCATAGCCCCGACCACTCAGGTCGAATCCCAGGTCCCAGGTGCGGTACCCCCAGTCCGGCAGGCGGTAGGTGGTGAGCGCGGTGAGGTCGGCGGGATCCTCGAATCCGACCGAGGTCTGGGCGAACCCACCCTGCCCCCCGGACAGGCCGATGCAAGCCACTCCACAAATGACCGTGAACAATCTCATGGCGATTTCCCTCTCATGCCCCGGGATCATCATACGGAAATTACGAAAACGGACGATCGTCCTGAAGTTGGACAAGGGATAGGTGAAGAAGTTCCCTTGATGGCGGGGGGAGCCACCCCGGAGGTTCTGATCAGTACAGGAACCGGTCCAGGGCGTACTCGACTCCGATTCCGTAGGACCACTTCCACAAGGTCCAGTCGACCTGGCGGTAGGCGGTCAGGGCCGCCAGGCTGTCCGGCTCGGCGAAGCCGACGGAGGACTGGGCGAAAGACGACCCGCCCCCGACCAGGAAAACGGCCAAGACGATGAAAATGGAAGTTGGTCTACCCCGCATCACGTCCCCCCGGTTTCCTCAGGCGATCATCGGCAAGTAGGCGAAAAGCAGGGTCGCCATCCGGTCCCTCACCATGGCCCCCACCTCGACCACGTCCTGGTGGGAAAGTTCCGGCTGCCCGGTCTCCCGGGCCGGATTGGTGATGCAGGACAGGCCCACGGGGGCCACCCCCAGGCGCTTGAGCAGGACGGTTTCGGGCGCAGTGCTCATGCCGACCGCGTCGCAGCCGATGCGGCGCAGCATGCCGATCTCGGCCTTGGCCTCATACGGGGGGCCGGGCATGCTGGCGTAGGTTCCGCTGTGCATGGGGACGCCGCAGTTCGCGGCGGCCTCGACCAGCTTGCGGGCCAGGTCCCGGTCGTACAGGTCCGGCACTCCGCCGATCCGGCCGGTCTCCGCGGCGCCGGGATCATCCCCGAACGGCCGGGTCAGCAGGCCGCGCAACGGATCGTGCAGGTGCAGGTCGATCTGGTCGGTGATGGCCATCAGGTCGCCCGGGGCGAAGTAGCGGTTCAGGCCGCCGGCGGCGTTGGTCACGATGGCCGTGTCGATGCCCAGGCAGGCCAGCACCGCGGTCGGCAGCAGCAGGTCGTCGTAGGGCAGGCCCTCGTACGGATGCAGGCGGCCCTGCATCACGACCACCGGCACCCCGGCCGCGCTCCCGCAGACCAGCCGGCCCTTGTGCTCGGCCACGCTGGTGGTGTGGTAACCGGGGATGTCCTTGTACTCGATGCCCTCGGCATCCTTCACGGCGTCGGCGAAGACCCCCAGGCCGCTGCCCAGGATCAGTCCCACCTTGCCGCCGAACCCGCGATCCTGCAGGAAGTCCACGGCCTCGCCCACGCGGCCGCGCCAGAGATCGGACAGCAGGGGCAGGCGGGCGCTCATGAGGTCTGCTCCTTTTTCCGGTCGAGGTCGAACTTGTCGCGCAGGCTCGTGAAGGTGGCCAGGGCCTGGTGGACCATGGCGCCCTTGCGATGCTCGGGCAGGAACGCGCTCTTGAAGCCGTTGATCAGCAGGTTCTCGGTCTCCAGGAGGGTCAGGTCGAAGGTGTCGACCGCCAGGCGCAGCTCCATCACCGGCGAGGTGCGGGCGAACAGGGTGTTGTCGGTGTTGATGGTCACCCGCAGTCCTTCGCGCAGGTAATACCGCAGGGGATGGCGGGCGAGATCCTCCACCACGCAGCTCTGCAGGTTGCTGCTCAGGCAGATCTCCAGGGGGATGCGGTGATCCGCCACGTAGGCCATGAGGTCGGGATCCTCCTCCAGCCGCACCCCGTGCCCGATGCGGTTGGCACCGCAACGATGCAGAGCCTGATGGATGGATTCCGGGCCGAACCCCTCGCCGGCATGGATGGTCACGTTCTGGTTGTTGTTCATCACGTGGTAGAAGGCCTCGACGTGGCGCTTGGCCGGGTTGTCCTCCTCGGCCCCGGCCAGGTCGAAGGCCACCACGCCCCGGCCCTTCCATTCCACGGCCAGACGGGCCAGTTCGAGGGAATGGGCGGGGTCGATGGTGCGGATGCCCGTGATGATGATGCCCGCGTTCACGCCGTGTTCAGCCTCGGCGCGGTCCAGGCCCCGGCGGACGGCCGCCACGGCCTGGCCCGGGGTCAAGCCCGCCTCGGTGTGCTGCAGGGGGCAGAACCGCACCTCGAGGTACCACACACCTTCGGCCGCGAAATCGGTCGCCAGCTCGCAGGCCACCCGCTCCAGGTTCTCGGCGGTCTGGAGGACCTTCAGGGTGTTGGTGAAGTGGGACAGGAACTCGTGCTGACAGCACTCGCGGTCGCCCGGAAAGAACCGGAGACGGACGTCGTCCTCGGTGCCGGACATGTCCAGCCCGACGGCCGCTCCCAGGTCCCGGAAGGTCGCCATCCGCAGGCTGCCGTCGAGGTGGCAGTGCAGGTCGGTCTTGGGAAGGGCCCGCAGGAGCTCGTCGGATATCTCCCGGCCCCGCAGCAGGTCGCTCGGTCTGTATTCGCCAGCCTTCACGGCCGTCAATCCTCTCAGCCCGCGCCTCAGCCGGCCAGGCGTTCGTGTTTCTCGAGATGGGCCTCGCGGATCATCCCCAGCAGATCCGCCTGGGCTCCGGCGTCGTCCCGCAGGTTGACGGTCTCGGTATCGATGACCCGCACCGGGCACAGGGCGGGCGCCCTCTCGATCCAGTCCTCGTAGGCGGCGTGCAGGCCCTGCAGGAAATCCAGCGGGATGTTGGATTCGCAGCCGCGCCCGCGCTGGCGGATGCGGCGCAACGCGGTCTCGGGCCGGCAGCGCAGGTAGATGATCAGGTCGGGCGGCGTCAGGAAGGCCGCCATGTTGCGGAAGATCTCCCGGTAGTTCTCGTAGTCCCGGTCGTCCATGCAGCCCCGGCGGTGCAGGGTGGGCGCGAAGATCTCCACGTCCTCGTAGATGGTCCGGTCCTGGACCGCCGAGCCCGGCCTGTCCAGGATCTGCTTCTGGATCTCGAAGCGCTTGCTCAGGAAGTAGACCTGCAGGTGGAAGCTCCAGCGCTTCATGTCCTGGTAGTAGTCGTCCAGATAGGGGTTGTTGATCACCGGCTCGTAGAACATGCGCCAGCCGAAGACCTCGCCGATCATCGTGGTGATCATGCTCTTGCCGACCCCGATGTTGCCGGCCACCGAGACGTAGAACGGCGTCCGGGGGATGTCCTTCTTCGGGAAACGCTGCTTGAGGGTCTTGAAGGTCACGAGGGTCCTCCGGCCGTGCATGCAAGGCGGCGGCCGGGGATGCTCCCGGCCGCCACGCCCGTTTTCCGCATTGTAACGGCTGATCCGGCCCGATGCCAGCGGGAATCGCCGTCCGGCTTCGCATGCGGCTAGTTGGGCGGCGGGGGAGGTTCCTGGTTCAGATAGATGTAGTGCTCGCTGCTGATGAACTTGCGGACCTCTCCCTCGTCCGGATGGACCAGGAAGACGTAGGCGGCATGGTTCACCTCGTCCGCACCGCCGCCGATCCGCACGTCCACGACGGCGAGCGAGGTGGGCCGGGGGCTCTGTTCAAGGTCCCCGAACAGCAGATCGAAATCCCCGTCGGGGGCGAACACCTGGATGCGGTCGTTGCCCGAATCGGCCACGAAGATGCGGCCCGCACCGTCCACGGCCACGGCCAGAGGCAGGGAGAACTCGCCCTGGGCGTCCGAGGGCCCGCCGACCCAGTCGGACTGGCCGCAGGCCGCGGCATCTCCCAGCACGTAGTCGGCAGCCGCCGGGGGTACGCACGTCGGATCATGGAACAGGGCCGCGTGCCCCCGCCAGGGATCCTGGTCCCCGGTCTCGGGCGTGACGTCGTCCAGGTCCGGCTCGCTGACGAAGCGGATGACCCAGTTGCGGTCGGGATCGGCGTCGCAGACCAGCAGGCTGTCCTCGCTGTCGGTGGCCATCCCCATGGGGATGTGGACGAACCGGGCGGCGTCGCCGTCGCTGCGGGCCAGGATGCCGTAGGGGCTCAGACCGTTGAAGTCGTCGAAGACGTAGCGATGGACCACCCCGGCCTCGGGATCGGACAGGTAAACGAAGGTGCGGGCGCCCGGCTCCTGGTCGATGCCCGTGGGATTGGTGGCCATGGCCGTCACCGACAGGACACCTTCCAGGACCGTCGATCCCATCAGGGTCAGGTCCGTGGTGGAGAACCAGCTGACCTGCCCGGCGTCCTGCTCCCACACGAACACCAGTTCCCTCAGGTCGCCCACGCACAGGGCCGTGGGGCCGGCCAGCCCGGCGACCTCGTGGATGAGCCCGTATTGCTGATCGCGCTTGGCCAGCGCGCCGTCGGTCAGGACGAACAGGCTGCCCTGGGAGGCCGTGACCTGCAGGGGCGAATCGTCCGGGTACACCTCGTCCAGGATGTAGGCGCTGACCGAGAACAGTCCCTTGGGCTGGGGCACTGCGATCTTCTCGCCGCACCCGGCGGGCAGCAGGACCAGCAGGGCGCAGCAGGCGAGCACGGGAATCCGGACGGCGTTCGGGGTTTTCATCGCGCCTCCCTCCGCCGCCAGGCGTCCGGTTCCTTGCGCTGGAACAGGGGGGACAGATCGACCGAGACGTGGTGGATGGTGCCGAAGCTGCCCAGATCGCTGAAGGCGTAGTCGACCCTGACCAGGAACTGCTTGCGCTTGAGCTGCAGACCGAAACCGGCGGCTAACCCGCCCTCCTCCCGGCTGGTCTCGTATCCTGCGCGCAGGAAAAGCATCTTCTTCAGGTCCAGTTCGCTGCCGAACCGGAAGCTCTCCTTGAAGTCGCTGGGGTGGTTGAAGTCGGCGCTCGTCATCAGCCCGACGTTGGGGCTCAGGGTCCAGGTGTTGGCCACGCCGAAGGAACCGACCGTGGGCGCGGGGAAGCTCTGGAAGTCCGTCGCGCCGACGTAGCCGTCGGGCAGCGCCGGGGGCGTTCCGCCCGGCCTCAGATCGCTGCCGAAATTGCGCACGGAAAAGCCGATGCGCAGGTCCTGCCAGCCCACGAGGTAAAGGATGCCGAGGTCGGCGAGCAGGGCCTTGATCTGGTACTCGTCGAGATTCTCCTGGTAGTACTTCAGGTTGCCGCCGATGGAGAACCGGTCGGTCATGGCGCGCGCCAGGGTGCCGGCCAGGAAGAACTGGTTGGCGTTGAAATACTGCCCGGTTCCCTCCTGGTGGTACTCGTCGGTGCGCAGGATGTCCCCCGAACGCAGCACCCCCATGCTCAGACCGAAACCGAAGTTCTGGCGGCGGGTGTGGACCGACAGGTAGTCGAGGGAGATGTCGGCGGTGTAGGCCACGTGGCTGGCGAAGTAGTTCACCCGGCCCGGGGTGCGCATCACCCCCGCCGGATTCCAGAACAGGGTGGAGGCGTCCGTGGCGGCCGCCACGTAGGCCTTGCCCATGGCCACGGCCCTGGCGCCGACCGGAATGCGCAGGAACTGGGCGCCCGCCGTGCCGACGTTGTCGTCGCCGTAGAGCCGGATGATGTCGCCGGCGGACGCGGTCCCCGCCGCCGCCAAGAGCAGCAGGGCCAGACCCGCGATCACCGTCCGTGCTGCCGCGCCGCGTCCTACCATGAGTAGCTCATCCCCCAGAGAACGAGCCGCGGATTCTCGATGTAGCTCGGATCGACGACGCCCTTGGCGTATTCCTCGCTGTCGGTGGTCAGGGGATCCTCTTCGGTGGACCAGCGATCGGTCCAGCTCGGGTCATAGTTCCCCACCTGGTAGCCGTCGCCGGTCCAGGGGTTGATCCGTCGGTAATCCTTGTGGTTGAACAGGTTCCGGACCTCGACGTACATGGTGACCTTCCGGTGGTTCCCGAACTTCCAGAACTTGTTCACGCGCAGGTTCACCGTGCTCTTGTAGGGTCCGGTCTCGCTGTTGAAGTCGCCGTAGACGTAATCGCCGGGGCCGTTGTAGATGCGGGGAGTGAAGCGCTGACCGGCCTCCGCGCTGGCCAGGACGTTCATGCTCCAGTTGGGAGGCAGGCGCAGCCCGAACAGCTCCGGGCGGTCCTTCTCCATGACCGTGAAGTCGAGGTTCAGGCTGACGGCCCAGGGCTTGTCCCAGATCAGGGGGCTGCGCGCCAATCCGCCGATGCTCGCCGTCGGCGTGTAGGCCTCGTCATAGATCGCCTGGAGGTAGGCCTCGTCGGCGTTGCTGTTGGTGCCGGTCGACCGCTGAAGCTCGAAGTTGGCCGAACCGCTCAGCCACTTGGTGGTCCGCTTGATCACGCTCAGTTCGATGCCGAGGCTGCGGGCCGAATCCCCGTTGAAGTACCGCACCGGCTGGATGGTCACGGTGCCCGAGTCGTTGGGGTCGGGCGTCTCGTCGGCCCCGATGTCCACCGATCCCAGACCCACGCTCTTGGCGTAATCGTAGATGTCGCGGTTGAAGAAGGTCAGGCCCATGCTCCACAGGCCGCCGAACTCGTGCTGGATGCCGGTCTCGTACTCGACGGTGACCTTGGGATCCAGGTTCGGGTTGCCCAGCAGCTGCACCTCGGTGGCGGTCTGGGCCTCGAGCTGGGGATAGACGTAGGCGAACCGGGGCCACTGGCTGAAGTGGCCGTAGTTGAAGAAGAACTTGTCGCGCTCGGTGACCGGGAAGCTCAGTCCCAGCCGCGGCGAGAGCCGCATCTTCCAGCGCCGGCCCAGGAGCCCGGTCGTCTTCTCCTCGAATTCCGTGGTCATGTCCTCGTAGATGAAGAGGTAGTCCTGGTAGTCGGCCATCACCCGCTCGACCTCGCGGCCGGGCGCCCACATGTCGGCGCGGATGCCGGCGTTCACGATCAGGCCGCGGTAGTCCAGCGTGTCCTGGAAGTAGGCCGCCCCGGTGATGGGATGGGCGCTGAAGATGTCCTCCTTGATGCCGAGCTTGCCCGGAGGCGGCGAACCCAGGGAGGACTGCAGGTCGACCAGCTGCATCTCCGTGAAGGAGAGGTCCAGGCCGGTCTTGAACGTGTTGTTGCCCGCGCCCATGAAGGAGTAGGCGCCCTTGAAGGTGTAGGCCTCGGTGTAGTGGTCGTGCCAGCGGTCGGCGCTGCCGAAGGCCTGGCTGGTCGGGATCGGGGGGGCGTTGATCGGCCCGTAGGTCGTGAAGTCGTCGTTGCCGTTGACGTTGACGTGCTGCCGGTTGAAGTTGCGGCCCAGGGTCAGCTCGTACCAGGAATTCTCCCCCAGCACCTGCCGGTAGTAGATCTGGCTCAGGATGTTCTCGTTGGTGAACACCAGGAACTGGTCGAGGTTGTCGAGGAAGGGCCGCGGATATCCTTCGCCAGGCAGGCCGAAACCCTGGCTGATGGCCACCTGCCGGCTGGAATTGATGCTCAGCTTGTGGGACGGCGTGATGTTCCAGGTCCACTTCACCAGGCCGTTCCAGTCGTTCGTCTGCCGCGGGGACCAGAAATCCTGGGTGTAGACCGGCGATTCGAGCCGGTTCGTCCGGCTGTAGATGGGCAGGTGGCCGTCGCGGATGTCCATCGATCCGCTGGCGAGCAGGTACTGGGTGCCGGGCAGCTTCAGGCCCATCTTCGCCAGGGCGCCGCTGAAGGGGTCGGGGCCGGACATGTTCAGCTTCACGATGTCGATGTTGCTGGCCTCGGTGAAGTCCGTCAGGTCGCGCCAGTCCACCTTTTCCTTCTTGTCCACCGTCTCGAACAGGTAGTCGCGCTTGAAGCTGGCCTGGCCCTCGAAGCGGTCGCTGCCCTCCTTGGTGGTGACCTTGACCACCCCGCTGACCGCCTGACCGTACTCCGCGTTGAAGCCCCCGGTGAGCACCTCGATCTCGTTGATGATGGAGGGGTCGATCTGGTAGCCGTAGCCGCCCCCGGCCAGGGGATCGTTCACGTTCATGCCGTCGACGACGAACATGGTGTCGTCGGCCCGCCCGCCGCGGATGTGGATGGCGTTGTCCTGGAGCGTGACGCCCGGTTGCTGGGCGATCATGTCCACCACCTGGTCCAGCGGCATGGCGTCCATCTGCCGGCTGCTCAGGAAGTGCGCGCTGCCGGTGCGGTCGACCTCGATGAGGGCGCGCTCGGCGGCGACCTCGAACGGGTCGACCAGGATGGCCTGGACGTCCAGGTGGAAGTCGAGGTTCAGGACCTCGCCCGGTTTCAGGGTGACGGTCTTCTCGCCGATGCCGTAGCTGATGTACGAGGCCCGGATGGTGTAGGTGCCCGGCCTCAGCCCCTTGATGATGTAGAAGCCGTCGGTGAAGGCCATGGTGCCGATGTTGGTGCCCGCGACGAAGACGTTGGTGTAGGGCATGGATTCGCCGGATTCGGCGTCGAAGATGCGTCCCTTGACGGTCGCCGGCCCGGCCGGAGCCGGAGCCTCGGCCTGCATCTGGGTCTGGGCGCTCGCCGGCGACGACCCCGCCGCCGCCAGCAGGGCCAGGAAGCCCATCAGGATGACGGTCCGCTTCACGGCGTCACCCCCATCTCGCCTTCGAGCAGGGCGGCCAGGGCGGCGCGGACCTCCGCGCCGTCGAACTGGTCGAGCATCAGGCCCACGGTGACCACCGAGGCGGCCCCGGAGGCGCGCGCCGGCCGCCGCACCGCGACCACCGGGTCGTAGGGAGGGCGGGGCCGCCGCGGATCGCCGTAGCAGTCCTCGCAGTACTCCATCCGGTAGAGTTCCTCCGTCCCGCTGAGGGGCACCAGGCCGATGCCCACCTCGCCGGTCCCCACGGCGGTCATCGCCGGCAGTTCCGGGAACAGGCCCAGGGCCTGCTTGCCGCCGATCCCCCCGAAGGCGGAAGGGGGCGCGGGGGTGGGACTGATGCCCAGGACGCTCTGGATGAAGACCACCGGCAGGCGCGACCCGCCGCCGCAAACCGCCTTGGTGATCAGCAGCAGCTTGCCGGGATCGGCGCCCTCGGACCCCTGGACATACTTCTGCAGGGTCCCGTCCCGGGCGGCGGCGCTGACCAGGATGTTGCTGTTCGAACCGCCGTCGGTCCAGACGACCAGGTCGAACTTCCGCAGGGTGTCCAGCAGGATGCTCGCCCGGTCGGGGAATCCGTACCAGAAATCGTAGACGTCCCAGCCGCCGGGGCCGAAGTACTCGTCCATGAAGGCGCGATAGAAGGCCCGCCCCGACGTGGAGGTGTTGTCGAAGACGTAGAGGGCGCTGCCCCGCGGCTCGCGGACCTCCCAGGCGTAGGTGAATTCCGCCTCGCCGGCGGCCTCGTCGGCGACCTTCACGCGCAGGGTGCGCTGACCGGGAGCCGCGTTCCGTATCGAGACCTCGAACAGCCGGACCTCGCTGACCAGATCGGGGAAGGGCTGCCTGATCCAGCCGGTGTTGGGATCGGCCAGGGGATCGTCGTGATCGAAGACCGTTGCCGGATCGTCGTCGGCCAGGGTGTAGGTGAAGTGGTCCTCCATGGTCCGCGCCCCGTCCAGGTCGATGACGAACAGGCGGAAGTTGCAGACCCCCCAGTTCCAGTAGGTGGTGTCGACCACCGCCTCCCCCTCCGTCACGAACTCGCGCTGCATGTTGACCAGGGGATCGAAGTCGGACTGGAAGTTCACCACCGGGGGGAAGTTGCGCAGGGGCACGAACTGCACCAGGGTGTCGCTGAGAGCGCCCCTGTCGTCCCTGCAGGCGATGTAGAAGGTGGCCTCGCTGGTGCCGTCCTCGCCGGTGATGAAGGTCATCATGGTGTCGGTGCGGGCGGTCGTGACCCAGGGCGCAGGTTCGCCCGCGCGCTCCCTGATCGAGACGTAGTACTCGGTCACCCAGCCGTCGGCGTCGGTGCCGCTCCACGAGAAGTGCCGCTCGAAGTAGCTCGTGGGATTCAGGTCCCCGCCGGGGGTGACGGGTCCGACGAAGAACTTCACGGTCGGCGGCCGGTTGGCCACCGACAGCGGGTCGAAGGGGTCGTTGCCGGCGCACCCGGCCAGCCAGACCGCGGACCCGGCAGAGATCAGGGCGCCCAGGAGGGCGGCGTACAGCAGCCTGGCTCTCATTTGATGATCACCAGCTTCCCGCGCTGGATCTCGCCGGTTTCCAGGTCCTCGACCACGTACACGTAGAGGCCGGAGGCGATGGCCCGCACCGGCTCGCTCAGCAGGTCCCAGGCGAGCTGGCCGCTGGCGGGATCGTCGTGGTGCAGGGTCTTGACCACCTCGCCCACCAGGTTGCAGACCTGGATGGTGCAGCGGGGCGGCAGACCGGTGAACCAGATCTTGCGGCCGAGCTCGGGCTCGCCGCTGCGGTTGTCGAACATCGAGGCGGCCCGGTAGGGGTTGGGATAGACCCCGATGGTGCGCGGGTTGTCCGCGCCGGCGGGGGCGGGTCCCGGATAGACCAGCTGGGCGTTCTCGTTGAAGCCGCTCTGGAACTCGGGCAGGCCCTCCTCGAGATCGGGGGCGCTGAAGGAAACCACCGAGTACCAGTAGGGGAACCCGTCCAGCAACCCCGTATCGACGAACTCCCGCCGCCCCTCGGCGTTCAGGGGGGGCAGGCCGGTGTCGAACCCGATGCCGTCGATCCGGTCGAACTGGGCGACCAGGGTGGCGATGGAATAGGGATCCTCGCTGATCACCGAGCCCTGGTAGCGGTAGATGCGGTAGCCCTGGAAGTCCGGGCTGCCGGTGGTGGTCGAGATGTGGAATTCCGGCGACCGCAAGGGGCTGTCGGCGGGGAGCTCCTGGCCCTGGGCGTCGAGCGAATCGCCGGGCGCCCAGCTGAGGATCACCGAATCGTCCCGGTAGTTGAACCCGAGCACGGGCGAGGGCGGGCCGCCGGGCAGCGCGAAGCCGTCGTCGTAGGCCAGCTGGGCGACCTTGCTGTTGTCCAGCAAACCCAGGGAATCGGGGCCGCACACGATGGCGAAGGTCACGTGAAGGGTGTCGTCGGGGGCGAGGTTGGGGAACGGCCCGGTGGAGAGCAGGCCCACCCAGTCGAAGGGGATGGTGTAGTCCGTCTCCTGGGTCTCCCCCACGGTGAAGGCGCCGTTGCCCATGATCTGGTACTTGCCCGGGAGCAGGGTTTCCTGATCGACGTCGTCCTCGGCGTAGTATTCGTCGTCCTGGGCCGGGACGCGGCGGAACGCCCAGGCGTTGTAGCTGACCGGCGGCACGTCTTCGATTTCCGCGACGGGAGGATCGGAGCCCAGCAGACGGCAGCCGATCCAGCTGGTGGCCAGACCCTCGTCGCCGTCGGCGTCGTACTCGTACATCATCCAGATCTTGTCGTCGCCCTCGGGCACGTATTCCGAAGGAATCCCGTAGCCGGGAGGCCCCCAGCCGCCGTTGGAGTCGTCGTAGTAGTTCCAGCCCTGGGCGGCCTGGCTGTCGTAGGGGTTGGTGTTCTCGGTGTTGCCGATGGTGGTGTCGTTCCAGAAGCCGACGTAGAGATCGCGCAGTTCGTTGCCCGAGATGTTGATGACGGCGTAATCCAGGATCACGAAGTCGTCGGCGTAGGGACTGCCCCACGCCAGGGCCCGCAGGACGACCTTCAGCCCCAGGGGCCTGTGGTTGCCCGACTCGACGGTCGCGTAGTCGTTGAAGGCCACCTGGATGTGCTGCGTGGCCAGGGCGTCGGGGTGGAAGTTGTCGCTGTTCTGGCTGTTGGACCAGATCAGGACCGGCTCCGAGGAGTCGTCCACGAATTCCCTGATCTCGTCGCCGGCCACCAGGTTCGAGGCGTCCTGGGCCCCAGTCGACACGTGGATGTTGCCGTCGGGGGTGACCGCCCCCACCCAGATCCCCCCCAGGAAGAAGTGCTCCACGTTGGAGTTCAGGGGATATTCCCCCGAGGGCTGATAGGGGCTGACGAAGCCGTTGCCCACGTAGCCCAGATTGGTCACCGTCAGGCCGATGATCCCGACGTTGGTGTACATGTCGGAGCGGGGAGAGGCCCAGGATCCGGTCGCCCCGGACAGCAGGATGAGTCCGGCGACGAAAAGGGGGCTCTGGAAAAGGCTGCTGCGCAACGCAAATCTCCGCAGGCGGGACGAACCAGGGACCGGACCGGTGGCGCAGGTGGGGGACGGCGCCGCAGTCGCGATCGGGGAAACGGAACCGGACCCCCCGGGGGAGCCCGGTCAGCGGTTTTGGTGGGAGGAAAACTAGCCCCTGGCGGAGTCCGGTGTCAACGACAATGCCCGAATTTGTGTTAGAATCCGGCCATGTTGAAGATGGAGATCGTTTTCACGGGCGATCTGGTCCCGCTGGTGAGGACGGGTCGCCGGCCCTGGCCGGTCGTTCGGTCCGGGGCCGGGGAGCGGGCGTCCGTCAGGCTCGAACTGGCCGGCCCCGCCGCCCTGAAGGACGTGGTCGAATCCCTGGGCGTCCCCCACTGCGAAATCGGCGTCGTGACCGGGGACCTGACCCGCCTGGAGGACCCCGTTGCCGATGGGTTCAGGGTCGCCGTGGGCCCCGCCCCTCCCCGCATCCTCGCCGACCCCCGCTTCCTCTGCGACGGTCACCTGGGCCGCCTGGCCCGCCTGCTGCACATGACCGGGTTCGACACGCTCCACGACCCCGCCTGGACCGAGGCCGAGTTGGCCCGGCGGGGAACGAACCAGGGCCGGACGGTCCTCTCGCGGCACCGGGCCCTGCTCAAGCGCCGAAGCCTGAAGCGCGCCATGCTGGTGCGTTCGGACGACCCCTTCCTCCAGCTGGGCGAGGTCCTGGTCAGGTACCGTCTGGCGGACCGGGCTCAGCTGTTCGCCAGATGCAGCGCCTGCAACGGCTGCCTGGTCCCGGTCGCCAGGGCGGATGTCGCGGACCGCATCCCCCCCCGGACCTCAGCCTGGCTCGACGAGTACTCCATCTGCTCCGGCTGCGGAAAGCTCTACTGGCTGGGGACGCACGCCCTGAAAATCCGCCCCCGGCTGGAGCGGCTGATCGACGATTGCCGGCGGCAGGTCAACGGGGAACGATGACCGGCAGGGTCAAGGCCATGACGGTGCCGCCTCCCGGGCTGCTCTCCTCGACCATGAGTCCGCCGCCGTACTTGCGCAGGATCTCCCGGCTGCGGGGCAGGCCCAGCCCGCCCCCCTCGCGGGCCGACTGGCCCGCCTCGAAGATCCTCTGCCAGTCGTCGGGAACGATGCCGCAGCCCGAATCCCTGAATCGGATGGTCAACCAAAGGGGACCGGCCTCCCAGGTGACGGCCAGCTCGGGCTTCCTGCCGCCGGCCATGGCGCGCACCGCGTTCTCGATCAGGTTGTCGACCACGAACGCCAGCTCCTCCTGGTCGATGAAACAGGATGGCGGGCCCGGCGGCCCGAAGGTCGCCGCCACCCCGGCTGCGGCCAGATCATCCCGGCGGGCCTCCAGGGCCTTGCCGATGGCAGCCTCCGGATCGGCCTCGAACTCCCGCTCCACCTCACGCCGGAGCGCCTGGAAGGCCCGCTCCGCACCTTCGCCGGCCCGCGAGAGGTCCCCTGCCGTCGTCGCGGCCTTCTCGCCTCCGAGCCGCCCCGGATCCAGCCTGCCGAGCAGGGCCTCGAGTTCTCCCAGGGCCGACGCCGCGGTCCTGACCACGGCGGGATCGAGCCGGGCCAGGGTGGCCAGTTCGATGGCGGACCGCAGGCCCGGGACGTGGACCGACTCGATCTCGTCGACCAGCCCTTCGAGGAATCCCCGCCGGTTGCGGGTCACGTCGAACCCCTGGCTGACCGCCTCCAGGTTCCAGACGAAACGGCGCAGGGAGGAGAGGCCCCCGATGGCCCCGTGATTGGACAGCTTCAGGCGCTCCAGTAGCTGCAGCTGGAGTTCGCGCCTGGTCGTGGCCGAGGGCCCCCGCCGCCTCCGCCGCCATCCCATGGTCGCGGATCCCCCGACGGCAAGAAGCCCCACGATCGCCGGCCAGGGAATGGTGCGAGGATTGCGCTCCAGGGCGAAGCGCTTGCCCCCTCCGTAGCCGAGGCCCCCCTGAGCCACCACGTATGGATCCCCGGCGGCATCATTCACCTGGACCAACCCGAAGACGGATCGGGGAAAGCCGGAATCCTCCAGGACCGCCCGGGGCTTCAGGTCCCCGCCCAGGACCCAGAAATCCCCGTCACCGATGTGGAGCAGGATCTCGGGTCCGGGGTCGGGCAAGCAGTCCATCAGGCCCAGGGGATGCACGTGCGCCGGGGACTGGACGACCCGGGCGACCCTCAGGGATGTGGGGGTCATCTCGAGGATGGAGATCCGGCCGTCCTGCTGGATCATGACCAGGCGCTGGACGTCCCCCTCGGGACCCAGGTCATCAAGCCGGATCACCCCGGCCCCGACATCGAGGGACTGCAGGACCAGGCCCCGGTGATCGATGACCTCCACCCGGTTGTTGTCCGCTGCGGAGGTCGTTCCCCCCACCGCGACCTCCATCAGGCCGTCCCCGTCGACGTCCAGGGACTCTGCGCAACCCGATCCCGGATAGACGCCGCACGCCCTGGACCAGACCAGGGCCCCGTCGGGCGAAAGCACGAAGATCCGGGCGGTGTCGTCCCTGGTCCCGTTGAAGGACGTGTCCCTGAGATTCCCCGTGGCCAGGCCGGCGAAGACGATCTCCCGGCGGCCGTCTCCGTCCAGATCCTGCAGAAACGCCGCTTCAGGTCGGGTTTGCGGGCCGACCAGGTACTCCCAGAGGACGGCGCCGGTCCCCGCGTCCACCGCGAAGGCGCCGCGGCGGTTCTTGTCGTGCCCGTCGGTGGTCAGGAAGATCATGGCCTGGACCGTATCCCCGGCGGCCACCACCGGTTCGACGTCCATCACCTTGAGGCCGCCGTCCCAGACCCCGTCAGGGCGCCGATCCCGGCCGCCGTCAACCTCGAACGCCGCGATCAGCCGGCCGTCTTCCAGCCGGCGGCGTTCGATGCGCCACCGGGTGCGATCCTCCGTCGAGGCCCTGAATACGGCCTCGGGCCCGATCCCGGGGTCGAACTCCCAGATCCCGTCCACCCCGAGTTGACAATTCCTCCTGGAGAACTCCACGGGCAAGGGTTCCTGCCAGACCGGAGAATTCCGGGGCCCGTCGTGGAGGTTGACGTTGGGACCCATGTCCGAGATGGAGGCGATCAGCAGGGCGCCTCCGCCGTCGGGATCCAGCAGGACACCCCGGGAACACCATTTCGAATCCCCCTGGTCCAGGAACCAGAAATCCCCGACGTCCACCACCCGGTAGGGAAGGTGGCCGCGGCTCTCCAGCTCCGGCGGCGATTCGACCGCCAAGGTCGGCATCGCCGCCGACAGCATGACCAGGGCCGGAAGAATGATCCAGAGGCGATACGGGTCGAAGATCATGGTGGACGTCATCTCGGGTTGCAACGGATAGGCTTCGGGTATGACAATCGCTCCCAGCCTACTCCAGAGCGATCCCGAATTCCAGCCCTTCCCCTGCGGCGGGGGGAATTCCCCGGGAATGACGGGACTCACGGCCTTCAAGGCCGGCCCTCGACCCCAGAAGAAAGCGGTTTCCCTTGGCCACGGTGACGCTGAACAGAACGTTGCCCCCCGAGGTCCTCGACCCGGCCGACCGGTGGGTCGAGTCCGCGGCCGGAGCCTCCCTGCCCTGCTTCCTCCTGGAGAGCGCCCCTTCCTGCGGATCGGTCGGCGACCTTCCCTTTCCCGGCCGGTGGACCTTCGCGGGCCGCGATCCGGCGGCGATCCTGAGCGCCCGCCGGACCGCCGGCGGCTTCCGCCTGGACCTCAGGACCCTGCGGGACCCGCTGGGCCGCAACCCGGCGGGTTCCCCCGTCCGGAGCTGGCTGGGCGACCCCCTGGAAGCCCTCCGGGACCTCCAGGCCGCCTACGGTCATGATCCCGCCGCTCATCCCGGAGACCGCCCCCCCTTCACCGGCGGCCTGGTGGGATGCTTCGGTTACGGACTGGCGCACGCGGTGGAGACCCTCCAGCCCGGGCCGCCGGACGACCTGGACCTGCCCGACCTGATCGTCATGGTGGCCGACCGGGTCCTCGCCGTGGACCGCCACGCAGGGGGGGCGACGCTGTGGGCGACCGGCAGGGGAACCGGCCCGGATGATGCCCGACGGGCTGCGGAGGAGGCCCTGGACGCCATGGAGGCTTGCTGCGCGGGGAAAAAAGGGCCGTTGCGCCCGCCGGTCCGGCTCGAGGAGTCGGACGGCGACCTCGGCGGAGACGTCCACGCCCAGATGTCCCCGCAACAGTACGTGGACGCCGTCGCGCGATGCCGGCAGGCCATCCTGGCCGGACGGATCTTCGAGGTCTGCCTGACCCAGCGGCTGGACATGGCCCTGCAGGGTACGGGCTGGGATCTCTACCGGGTCCTGCGATCCACCAATCCCGCGCCCTTCGCCGCCTACTTCCGCTGCGGGGACCTGGAGGTTGTGAGCGCCTCGCCGGAGAGGTTCCTGAAACTGGACGAGGACGGAATCGCCGAGACCCGCCCCATCAAGGGGACCGCGCCCCGCGGAAGGACGGCCGTCGAGGACCGGCGGCTAAGCCGGCGGCTGGCCGCAAGTCCCAAGGACCGCGCCGAGAACGTGATGATCGTCGATCTGGCTCGCAACGACCTGGGCCGGGTCTGCACGACCGGGAGCGTCCGGGTCCCCGAGCTCTGCGTCGTGGAGTCCTATCCCACCGTCCACCAGCTGGTCTCCACGGTCAGGGGCCGGCTGCGGCCCGACCGCGACGCCTTGGACCTTGTCCGGGCCTGTTTTCCCGGCGGATCGATGACGGGCGCCCCCAAGATCGAGGCGATGAAGGTGATCGCCGAACTGGAGCCGGTAGCCCGGGGCCTTTACGCCGGGGCCCTGGGTTACCTGGACAGGGGCGGCGGCCTGGACCTGGCCATGGTGATCCGCACAGCCGTCTGCACCGGCGGCCGGGCCTACTTCGGGGTCGGGGGAGCGGTGACCGCCGATTCGGATCCGGCCGCGGAGTACCGGGAGGCGCTGGACAAGGCCCGCGCCCTGATCCGGGCGGTGAGACTGCTGGGAGGCCTGGAACCGCAGGAGGAATGAGCCTCCGTGGAGCCCCGGGAAAAGGAAGGCGACCGGTCTCCCGGTCGCCTTTCCTGAGCCCTGGCGGGCGTCCCCGGGGGGACGTCAGTCGAGGTTTTTGACCACGCGGAACCCGTACTGGGCGTGACCCATGGTCGGGGGCGCGGCGCTGCGGGCGGCCGAGCGGCAGAACTGCGTCCCGCTGCCGTAACCGCCGCCGCGGACCACGCGGTATTCGCCGGTCGAGCCGGCCACGTAGGGGTCGGTGCCGGGGAGGGTCTCATAGGCCGCCACGTAGGCGTCGTTGACCCATTCCCAGACGTTCCCGTGCATGTCGTACAGGCCGAAGGGGTTGGCGGCCTTCTGGCCCACCTCTTCGGTTCCACCCTTTTCGTTGCCGCAGTACCAGCCGGCCTCGTACAGGTAGGAATCGTAGACGCAGAACAGGCCCGTCATGTCGCCGTTGAAGTAGGCGGTGGAGGAACCCGCACGGCAGGCGTATTCCCACTCGGCCTCGGTCGGCAGGCGGTAGCCGTCGGCTGCGGGGTTGTAGGCCACGTTGCCGTTGGTCCCGTTGATCGTGTAGGCCGGAGTCAGGCCCTCGGCGACCGACAGGGTGTTGCAGAACTCGACGGCCTGGTCCCAGGTGACGCCGGCCTTGGGCTTCTTGGACGTTGCGGCGCCCGAACCCATCACTGCGTCCCACCAGGACTCGGTGACCTCGAACTGGCTCATCCAGAATCCCTGGCTGATGGTGACCGGGTGCAGGTTCTCGTCACTGTCACGGCCGGGCTCGCCCTGGGAGCTGCCCATGACGAACGTGCCGGGGGGCACCAGGGTGAAGCCCTCGGCGGGGGCGTCCAGTTCATAGGTGCAGGTGAAGGTGACGCTGCCCGCGCCGTCCAGTTCGAGCTGCTCGCTGACCGGCGTCCGGTAGTAGTCCACCGAACCCCAGACGAGGGAGTACAGGCCGGCGGGCATGTCGCCAAGGACCGTATCCTCG
This sequence comes from bacterium, assembly GCA_018829565.1. Taxonomy (GTDB): domain Bacteria; phylum Krumholzibacteriota; class Krumholzibacteriia; order LZORAL124-64-63; family LZORAL124-64-63; genus JAHJTW01. The sequence continues at coordinate 22,342 of JAHJTW010000236.1, forward strand.
GAACCCTCGACCGTCGTGCCGTCCGGCTTGGTCAGGACCCAGGAGATTCCGATGCCGTCGGGACTCACGTCGATGCCGACGGATCCCGGAGCCTGCAGGTAAGTGCCCGTGAAGGACAGGGCCTGCCCGGCGACCAGGGTCTTGGTGTCGGCGGCAGGAGACGGGGACACCCAGCTGGCGACGGTGTTCCAGGTCAGGGTGTACTGACCGGGAGCCAGGCCGGCCATGGTGGAGTCGCCCCAGGCGGACGCGACGAGCTTGTCCGCGCTGGTCAGGGTCCAGGAGGCCCCGATCCCATCAGGCGTCACGTTCACGGAGATGGTGCCGGTCTGCGGCGTGACGGGATTTTCGTCATCGCTGCAGCCCACGAGCACCAAACCCAGCGTGAGGACCGCCATAGGGATCAGAATCCCCAGCAGACTGGATTTCTTACCACGAGTCATGTCAAATTCCTCCTCTGCCCGAAGCTCAGGTGTGAATAGCTTTCGGGATATCGGCACCAGGAGGAGGAACCAAAGGAAAAATTGGAGTTTTTTTTTCGGGACGTCCGGCCGGGACCGGCAACGCCCAATCCCCCGCGAATCAGGTGGGGCCGGCGATCAACCCAGCTCGTGGACGGCTCCGCAGCGGGGACAGCCGGCGCGCGGGGCCCGGAAGTCGGGGGGGATCTTCAGGACGGTCCCGCACGCGCACTCGATGCGGCGGTACCCTCCCTGGCGGTAGAAGAAGTCGTCGACCTGGCGGGCGATGGTGCGCCGGGAGGCGTCGCGGGCCTCGGGCTCGCCCGACCGGGGGGCCCGGGCCTCGTCCTCCTTCAGGGCCGAACCGGGCAGGACACCCTGCTTGCCGGTGGCCTGCCGGTAGCTCTCCTCGTAGGCGGCGAAACCGGCCCCCGCCATGCTGCGGAGGATCCGGATGCGCTCGTCGATGGGAGGATGGGTGGAGGTGGCGTTGGCCGCGGCCTTGCCGGCGCGCTTGAGGGGGTTGATGATGTACATGGGCGCGGTCGCCTGGGTGACGCCGCCCAGCTGCTGCGGGGCCCGGGCGATTTTATCCAGGGCCGAGGCCAGGCCCTCGGGATACCGCGTGAAGGTCGCGGCGGAGGCGTCGGCGAGGTATTCCCGCTTGCGGGACACCGCGAAGTAGATCAGCTGGGCGAGGATGGGCGCCAGGATCATCAGGGCGATGGCGAGGATCGCGACGATGGCCGATCCGTCCTGGCCGCCGCTGCTGCGCCGCGAGCGGCTGCGCCCGCCCCCGAACCACATGCCGCGCAGACCCACCTCGGCCAGGATCACGATGGCGCCGGCCAGCACCCCCGCGAACAGCATCAGCTGGATGTCCCGGTTGCGGATGTGGGCCATCTCGTGGGCGACGACCCCCTGGAGCTCGTCGCGGTTGAGCTGCCGGAGCAGCCCGCTGGTCACCGCGACGGCCGCGTTCTCGGGCCTGCGCCCGGCGGCGAAGGCGTTGGGCGCAGGGTCGTCGATCACGTAGACCGCCGGCATGCGGGACAGCCCCGCCGCCAGGGTCATCTCCTCGACCACGTTGAAAAGGATGGGCAGGTCGGCCTTGTCCACCTTCTTCGCGCCAGCGATCGAAAGCATCACCTGGTCGCCCTGGTAATAGGCGAACAGGGTCATCACGAACCAGACGACCGCGGCGATCCCCAGGCCGAACGGGCCGAAGCCGCGACCACCGAAGTACTCGCCCAGGAACCAGCCCAGGGCCATGAGCAGCAGGGCCGCGCCCACGACCAGCAGGAAGGATTTGCGGCGGTTGGCCGCGATCTGCTCCCACATGTCGCCTTACCGTCTCCCGTCCGCGGGGGTCTAGTCGAACTTGACCTTGGGCGCCTCGCGCTGAGCTTCCTCGGTGACCTCGAAGAACGCCTCGTTCTTGAAGTTGAACATGCCGGCGACGATGTTCCCGGGGAACATCTGCACCTTGTTGTTCATGTTCATGACGGTCTCGTTGTAGAACTGTCGAGCGAAGCCGATCTTGTTCTCCGTGCTGGTCAGCTCCTCCTGGAGGGCCATGAAGTTCTGGCTGGCCTTCAGGTCGGGGTAGGATTCGGAGACGGCGAACAGCCTGCCCAGGGCCGCCGTCAGGCCGCCCTCGGCCTGGATCCGCTCGGGGATGCTGCCCGCCCCGCCCACGGCGGCCCGGGCCTGGGTGACGGCCTCGAGGGTCTCCCGCTCGTGGCTCATGTACCCCTTGACGGTCTCCATCAGGTTGGGGATCAGGTCGAACCGCCGCTTGAGCTGCACGTCCACCTGGGCCCACGCCTCCTTGACCCGGTTGCGCAGGCCGACCAGGCTGTTGTAGATGCCCACTCCCCACGCGACCAGCAGCACGATCAGGCCCAGTACGATCAGCAGAGGAAACATCATCGGTCCCCTTTCACCGGAAACACGCCGTTCAGGAATTCCGCCAGGGCGGGATCGATCCCCACCTCGTTGTCCCGCAGATCCCGGCCGAGGTCCTCCACCTCGCGCCGGTCGAACCACATGCCGCAATCGGGACACCGGTCCACCAGTACCCGCAGGGAAGGCCCGATATTCAGCTTGTCCATGGTCTTGTCGCAGAGGGGGCAGGGCCGGGCGTCCTCATCCGTGGCGGCCGGCTCCGTTTCCAGGGGCCTTTCGACCCCCAGCAACAGGGACAGTTCCCCCCGGTCGAACCACACCCCTCCGCAATCGGGGCACAGGTCCACCTCGACCTGCTTGAATTCCACCGCGTACATGGGCACGCGGCACGCCGGACATTTCATGGGCCACCTCGCTCCAGGTTCAGGGCCATCGTCCTCCAAGGATGCGGAATTTGCAACCAGGATGACACCGCGGGTCGGCTTTGCTAGTTTCGCTCCATGTTCCGCACCACCAGCGACATCCTCAAGGGGCTGGGCGTCGTCCGGCCGACCCTCCTGGTCGACGAGGGCCGCGCCCGCGCCAACCTGTCCCGCATGCAGGCCAGGGCCCTGCGGTCCGGGGTCGGGTTCCGCCCCCATTTCAAGACCCATCAGTCGCCGGGAATCGCCCGCTGGTTCGCCGCCGCGGGCGTCGACCGCATCACCGTCTCCTCGGTCCCGATGGCCGAGCAGTTCGCGGACGTCGGCTGGCGCGACATCACCCTGGCCTTCCTGCTCAATCCCGGAGAACTGCCGGCCATCGCATGGCTGGCCCGGCATCTGGAGGGCAAGGGCGGCCGGCTGGGCGTCACCGTCGATTCGGTCGAGGCCGCACGGGCCCTTGCCGCCGTGGGCGGTCTGCCGGCGGCGGCCTGGCTCAAGATCGACACCGGCTACGGTCGCACGGGCGTACCCTGGAACGACGCCGGCGGGCTGCGCGCGGTGGCGGCGGCCTTGCCCGCAGGCCCGGTGGGGCTGCTGACCCACGCCGGCCACAGCTACCGCGCCCGCTCCGCCGCCGACCTCCAGGCCCTCTGGGCCGGGACGCGGGAACGTCTGGAAGCCGCCCGGGGTTCCCTGCAGGATCCCCGGTTGCTGCTCTCGGTCGGCGACACCCCCACCTGCAGCATCGTCGAGGACCTGCGCGGGGTCGACGAGATCCGTCCCGGCAACTTCATCTACTACGACCTGATGCAGCTGGCGATCGGGTCCTGCGGTCCGGGGGACCTGGCGGCCGCGGCGGCCTGCCCGGTCGTGGGCCGTTATCCCGGCCGGCGCGAGATCGTCATCCATGGCGGGGCCGTCCACCTGTCGAAGGAATCCCTTCCGGGCCGGGGAGGCGGGACGGTCTTCGGCCGGCTGGGAACCCTGACCCCGGACGGTCGCCTGGGGGAGATCATCGACGGAGCCGTGATCGTCGCCCTGTCCCAGGAGCACGGCATCGTGCGCTTCGGCCCGGAGATCGCCTTCCCCGACGCCGCCGAGCTGGGGATCGGGGATCCCGTCCTGGTCTGGCCGGTGCATTCCTGCCTGACGGCCGACCTCCTGCGACATACCTTGATCCTTCCCCGGGGCGATTGATATCTCACCGAAGGACACCGGACGTGCACCATCGCCTGTTCATTCCCCTGGTCCTGCTCATCCTCGCCGCCACCTCCCGGGCGGAGCCGGTCCCCGAACCGGTTGCCCCCTCAGGGGAGCGCAGTGCCAGGATCATCCTGCCCGTGCTCGCCTACAGCCCCGACACCAGCCTGATGCTGGGGGGAACGTTCCTGCGATTCTTCTCGCTCGAGGAGCAGGACGACCTGAGACCCTCGGTCTTCAGTCCCGTCCTGATCGTCACCACCAGGAAGCAGGTCCTGGCTTTCCTCGGCGTGGAGCTGAACTGGGGACAAGGCCGGCATCGCCTGGAGGTCGCCCCTTCCTACATCCTGTTTCCCGACCGGTTCTACGGGATCGGGCGGGATGCCCCGGAATCCGCCGAGGAGGAATTCACCCCGCGCCAGCTCGGATTCCAGGCCACGTACGACCGGCGGATCCGCGGGCCGCTGCGGGCCGGCGCCGGGATCCGGCTCGTCGCCCACCGCTTCGAAGAGGTGGAACCCGGCGGACAGCTGACTTCAGGGGCGATTCCCGGGGCGGACCGCTCCACCGTGGTGATGCCAAGGGTCCACGTCGTCTGGGACAGCCGGGACAACACCTGGGGCCCCACCGGCGGCTCCTACCACCAGGCGGGATCGGGCCTGGCCCGCACCGGCCTGTTCAGCGATCACCGTTTCAGCGAGTCCTTCGTCGACCTGCGGACGTACGTCCCGGCTGGGCGGGGTTCGGTCCTGGCCATGCAGGCCGCGGTGACCTGGACAGGGGGGAACCCGCCCTACTACATGATGCCCCGCCTCGGCGGAGACCGCGGCCTGCGGGGATACCTCGGCGGCCGCTACCTGGACCGCACCATGGCCCTGGCCAGGATCGAATGGCGCAGCGCCGAACTCGTGGGCCGGCTCGGGATCGCGGCCTTCGCCGGAATCGGCGACGTGGCTCCCGAACCTTCCCGCCTGACTCTCCGCAACCGGCTCTGGAGCGCCGGCTTCGGCCTGCGCTTCACGCTCAGCCGGGAGGAGAAGGTGAAGATCCGGGCGGACTTCGGTTCCGGCAACGGCGGCGGGGGGTTCTACCTCAGCCTCGGGGAGGCGTTCTGACCACCATCTCGGAAGCGGATTCCTGAATCTTCACTCTTGTGTTTGAGAATATTCCTCAAAATGTAGAAAAACCTTGGGGAATTTTGTTCAACCCCACCCCCGCTGTCAGTTAATTAGTTGTAAAATAATAATTTAAATCTGGAATGCCGATTGCTTTGGTGGAGCGAAGGCATCCATAACAACTCCCCCGGGATCCCGTCCCTCGGGGAGTCGACGGAAGGAAGAAATCATGAATACTCGAATCATCGGATTTCTGTTTTTTCTCATTCTCGTTCCCGCCCTCGCAGTCGCCGGCGAAGACCCTGCGCCCGCGACTCCGAACCAAGGTCAGGCCTCGGTCCACCACGGGGGCCAGGGCCAGACCCAACCCGCCTCCTGCTGCGAGGTACGGTTGGGCGAAACCGAGGTCAGACCGTGCAACATGACCAGGGAAATGAGCGACCTGATGATGGACCTCAAGGAGCAGGCGGAATACAGGAAACTCCAGGCCGAAATCGATGCCTGGGAAGCCAGCATCAATGCGGAATACGAATAGGAAAGCCTTGCGACCTCGCCCGGGCCGGCCCCTCAGGGGGCCGGTCATTTCATTTCCGAGTCATCGTTCCTCTGGCATCGCCGCCGCGCGGGCCGCCCAGTACCAGACGGCCTCCGCGAACTGCTCGGCCGTGTAGGTGCAAGGAGTTCCCCCGGGCTTGGCGAGCATGTTGCGGGCCATGGTCAGGGGATCCATCGGTTCGTCCTCCTCCGGCCCGGCCAGCAGGCAGACGATCTCCCAGTCCGCGTCCCCGCTGCGGGTCCCCCCGTTCTCCAGCAGGGCTTCCCGTGAATAGAGGACCACTCCCGCATGAACGACCTCC
>JAHJTW010000237.1 GCA_018829565.1 bacterium
CGCCGTCGATGGCCAGCTCGGGGTGATACTCGTCGCTGGAGAACGATGGCATCTCCCAGCTGTTCCAGGTGCGGCCAAGGTCCATGGAGCGGGCGATGTGGACGTCCCTGTCCGTTCCGCCCAGATCGGTGGCGGCGAAGACGGCGAACAGGAAACCCGACACCGGATCCACCGCGAGGGAGACGTACTCGTCGTTCATGTTCGTGGGATTGGCCAGCAGGCGGTCGGGACCCCAGGGGGCCGTTCCCTTGGCCGCGGCAGCGCGGGGGGGCGGGCCGGATGCAGGTCCGGCCGCCGGGGCCCCGCGCATGAACCGCGGATCCTGGAGGCGGGCGATGGCTTTTTCCAGCTCGGGAGTCAGGACGCTGCGGGATTCATCCTGAACGCCAGCCTGCTTGGTCATTCGGGTAAGGTCGATCTCGGCGAAGGGAGGGCGCTTGTCCAGGTCGTCCCCGGCGGTCCGGGCCGTGGCGCGGTGACGGGTCGATTTGGAGTGGACGTCCACGGGTCCGGCCTGCGGCAGCCGCTGGTGATGGCTCACGGCAGCCGGCAGGCGGACCTCCTTGGCCTGGGCGAGGGGAACCGGATGATCCTGGGACCGGCCTGCTCCCGACAGCAGCAGGATGGCTGCGCCGAAGGCCAGCATGCTGGTGATGGATCCGGGACGCTGCATGGGCCGCTCCAGATGAAATTGATTAAATGAACTTTTTTACGCAAGATAATTATATCAAGAATGGGGCATATTTGTCATTAAAATTAATTTTTTATCTTTTTATTATTAACTAGGCGGCCACCGGATATTCCCCAGGTGGGTCCATTCCAGGCCCTGGTGGACCAGGAGGCCGATCAGTTCGCAGCCGGATGGGCGTTGCCGTGCCGCAAGATCCCCTGTTATGGTAGGGTGGCAACCCGGTGAGGAGACCATGCCCCGACCGACCAAGGCATTCGAACCCAAGCTCTTCGAGTACGTCCTGCCCGGCGGCTGGATCGTCCTTGCCGGACGCACCGACCAGGACAACGACCATCTGTCCCTGAAGATGGCCGCCCCGAACGACTACTGGTTCCACGTGCGGGGCATGCCCGGAAGCCATGTGGTGCTGCGCGTGCCGGCGGGAGAGGACCCCGACAACGCGACGATCAAGGCGGCGGCGGCCATCGCAGCCTGGCACAGCAAGAAGCGCGAGGCCAGGCAGGTGGGGGTCAGCTGCACGCGGGCCCGGTTCGTCACCAAGCCGCGGGGGGCCAAGCCCGGCACGGTGGAGATCCGCAAGGAGAAGGTCGTGACCGTCCGTCCCGCGGTGCCGGCCGGATCCGAGGAGGAAGCTGGATGAGGTGGTTGATGATCCTTGCCTGCATCCTGCCAGCGGTCTGCGGATGCTCCGGCAAGGGCATCGAGGTCCGGGCGGGAGACGCCCGTGAAGGCGTCCACCGGACCCCGGAAGTCCAGGCCGAGGACGCGCCTCGGGGAGAGGGGTCCGCCCTGCTTTCCGCTGCGAACCTGGGGGTCTGGCTCGACGACCAGGACTGGGAGTTCCGGTCCTGGGTGGGGGACTTCCAGGAGACCCTTCATCGGAACTGGGAGGCGCCCTATGCCTACCGCCTGGGGCTGATCAGCGGTTCCACCAAGTTGCGGCTGGAAGTCGACCGTGACGGGACGCTGGCGAGCCTGGAGGTCCTGGAGGAGGTGGGGCACCCCTCGTTCACGGCCTTCAGCCGCGAGTCGGTGGAAAAGATCTTTCCCGTGGCGCCCTTGCCGGAGGATTTCCAGGGGGATGGCCTGACCATGACCCTGTTGCTGGACTACCCGCTCATCCGCTAGAACAAGGAATGCCTGGACAATGAATGGCCTGAACCTGCCCGAATCCCTGACCACCCTGCTGGAGAACCCCTGGCTCCGGGCCCTGTTCACCCTCCTGGTGGCCCTGCTGATCGGGGTCGCGCTGCGGTTCATGCTGATCCCGTTCCTGCGGAAGCTGACCAGCGTGACCACCTGGGAAATCGACGACGAGATCCTCGGCCGCCTGAATCCGGCACTCTTCCTGACGGTCTTCCTGCTGGGACTGGCGGCGGCCTTCCGGAGTCTGGTCACCCATCCCGGTGCGGATCATGCCATCGGCGCCGCCGCCTTGACCCTGGTGGTATTCATCGGCGGCCGGTTCGCCCTCCAGGTGGGGGTGCTGGTCACCCGGAATCTCAGCCGGCAGGCCGGCCGGGTGTCCTGGATCCAGGCTCGCACCCTGCCTCTGGTCCAGTTCATGTACAAGGTGATCGTGGTGGGGATGATGGCCTACCTCGTCATGAGCGCCTGGCGGATCGATCTGACGACCTGGCTGGCCAGCGCCGGTGTGGCGGGCATCGCCATCGGGTTCGCCGCCAAGGACACCCTGGCCAACTTCATCAGCGGGATCTTCATCCTCGCCGACGCGCCCTACAAGGTGGGCGACTACATCATCATCGACGGGGTGACCCGCGGCGAGGTCACCGAGATCGGCATGCGTTCGACGCGCCTGCTGACGCGGGAAAACGTCGAGGTCACGGTCCCCAATGCGGTGATCGGCAACGCCAAGATCGTCAACGAATCCAGTGGGCCGTCGCCCTTGATGAGGGTGGGGGTCGCCGTAGGAGTGGCCTACGGCAGCGACGTGGACCAGGTGAAGGAGGTGCTGCTGGGCTGCGCCGAGGACGTTCTCCACGTCAGCCCGCTGAAGGAGCCGACGGTCCGTTTCATGGCCATGGGGGACTCCAGCCTGAACTTCGAGGTCAGGGTCTTCGTGGAACAGCCGGAGTTCCGGGGTTTGGTGGTCGACGCCCTGAACACGCGCATCTACAAGGCGCTCGGCGAGGCCGGCATCCAGATCCCCTTCCCCCAGCGGGACGTGCACCTCAAGGGCTGGGCTCCGCCCCCTGCCCCTCCAGAGCCCTCCACGTGAAGACCCGGGTGGTATCTTGAACCGGAACGGTAGGACCCCTGCGCTTGCGGGCGTTCTGGGCCGGCCCCTCCCCTTGCTGGTTCTCGGCGCGGTCATCATCTCCTTCTCCCCGGTCTTCGTGAAGTCCGCCGCGATCGCCGGCCTCGGGCCCACGAGCATCGCCTTCTGGCGGCTGGCCCTGGGCGCCGGGCCGCTATTCATCATGGCTGCTTTCCGCCGGACACCTCTGGGGATTTCCCGGCGGGTCCTGGGGCTGGCCCTTCTCGCCGGCGCGGTCTTCACGGTGGACCTCTTCCTGTGGCACCGATCGATCCGTCTGATCGGAGCGGGGCTTGCCACCATCCTCGGCAACACGCAGGTCTTCAACACCGCGATCCTGACCTGGCTGCTGTTCCGGGAGCGGCCTGCTGTCAGGTTCTATCCAGCGGCCGTCCTGGGCCTGGCGGGTGTGGCCCTGCTGGTGGGCGTGGGGGGCGGCGACGCCCTGGCGGGCGATCACCTCGCCGGGGTCCTGTTCGGTCTGGGAACCGGAGTGGCCTACGCCTGCTACCTGGTCACCACGCGGTCCATGGCGCAGCGGGCTTCGCGCCCGCCGCTGCTGACCATCGTGGCCTGGGTGTCACTGATGGGAGCGGTCTGCAGCCTGGCGGTCTGCGGTTTCGAGGACGATCCCTTCCTGCCGACCAGCCCCGGCACGTGGGCCCACCTGATCGGCCTGGGCGTTCTGGTGCAGGCGGCCGGCTGGTGGGCCATCACCGCCGCCCTGCCCCGGGTCAAGGGGTCGACCGCCGGGCTGGTCCTGCTGTTGCAGCCCGTGCTGGCCACGGTCTGGGGAGTGGTCCTTTTCGGGGAAACCCTGGCCGTGATGCAGCTGGCCGGGGCGGGGCTGACGATCTTCGCCATCTATCTGGGGACCGGAGTGGGGAAAAGGTGAGAGAACGGGAGGGGAGGTTTTCTCGATGAGGAAACGGTGGATGCCTTTCGGCAGGCGGTGGGCCTCGAGACGGATGATCACCTGGGAAGTGCTGGCCTTCTCCGCCATCATCCTCATGATCTGGATCGACGAGATCATCGACGTTCCGCACGTGCTGCTCGACGCGGAGGCGACGCCCGTCAACTGGCGGGAATCGCTCCTCGAAAGCGGATGCATCGCCGGCCTGGGGGTGCTGGTGGTGATCATGACCCGGAGATTGTTCGGCCGGATCAGGTACCTGGAGGGCATCGTTCCGGTCTGCGCCTCGTGCAAGAAGATCCGGGACGAGAACGGCCGCTGGCAGCCCATCGAGATCTACATCGTCGAGAGGTCCGAAGCGGAGTTCAGCCATGGCCTGTGCCCCGAATGCGCCGGGAGGTATTTTCCCGAAGAAGACAAGGATCCACGGCCATGAAGTTCCACCACCTCGGCATCCCGGGTCAATCGCCCCGGCCGAGCACCAGGCACACGTTGGTTCCGCCGAACCCGAAGGAGTTCGACAGGGCGGTGGTCAACGGCCCCCGCCAGGTCTCGCGCAGGGGGGGAAAGTCCTCGACTTCCGGATCGAGGGGGTCGGCGTTGACCGAGGGCGCCAGCCATCCTCCCCGGAGCATCTCCAGGGTGAAGGCGGCCTCGATCGCCCCGGCGGCGCTGATGGTGTGTCCGGTGTAGCCCTTGGTGGAACCGTACCGGACCCGCTGGTCGCCGAACAGGGCGCGGATCGCCCCGACCTCGGCCACGTCCCCCAGGGGAGTGGCGGTGCCGTGCGTGTTGATGTAGTCCACCCTTTCGACCGCGATGCCGGCCTGGTCCAGGGCCCGCTGCATGGCCAGGATGCCGCCGCCGTTGCTGGGGACGACCATCTGGCCGTCGCCGTTGGACGAAAGACCGCAGCCCAGGATCAGCCCCAGGATCCGCGCCCCCCGGGCCCGCGCCCGGTCCAGGTCCTCGAGGACGAGCACTCCGGCTCCTTCGGCGAAGATGAACCCCGCCCGGTCGGCGGCGTAGGGGCGGGACGCCCGGTGGGGCCGGTCGTTGTCCACGCCGCTGTAGGCGTGCATCGCGTCGAATCCGGCGTGGAAGTGGGGGTCGTAGGATTCGACCCCGCCGGCGAGGGCGGCGGTCGCCTGGCCGCTCCTGATCATCAGGGCCGCCAGGGCGAGGTTGGCGGCGCCGCCGGCGCAGGCCGCGGCGATGGACAGGGAGGGGCCGTCGGTCCTGAGCACCGTGGCGAGGTTGGCCGAGACCGTCGAGGCCATCAGACGGGGCACGACCGTGGGCGAGACCCTCCGGGCCCCCCCGGAGGCCAGGCGTCCGGCCACTTCCTGGTGGGTCGGGACGTCCCCGGTGCCGCTGCCGATGAAGATGGCCGCGTGCCGCGTGTCCAGGCCGGACCGGTCGATGGCCTCGCGGGCGGCCCGCAGGGCCAGCCGGGCCGACCGGCCGAAGAAGCGGCCTTCCTTCTTGGTGATGCCGATCGCCTCGTCGGAAACGTCGGCGGTGACGTGCCCGATGATCCGACAGCGAGCCTCCATGGCCTCGGCGGTGGGTTCGACGGCGAAGGGTCCCGGCCTTCCATCCTGGAGATGGGGCAGGGCGTCGGCCAGGCAGGGACCCAGATTGCACACGACCCCCATGCCGGTCACGGCGACGGGTCGGCCACCCATCGAATTGATTGATGCATCCATGTGCATTCTTTCTAATTATTTATGGTGAAATGATTTGTGTTGATCGCTCGGTTTTCTGGAAACCAAGCGGCCTGGGGCCCTTCCGGGATTGTAATCGGAAATGGAACTCAAGGTCAATATAACATTACAAAAATTATCCAATTTCAGGATCGGAGACGTGCGGCCGCTCCCGGGGGCGGTTCACCGCCTGGAGGCGACGAAGTAGAACGTGTCCCCGGGCGCGTAGCGCCGGAAGGGGTACAGGATGGCCTTCTTGAGGCGAAGGGCGAGGTCCACCGGGGTCCAGGGCTGGACCAGCCCCAGCTTCCGGACGGTGAACTTGCCCTCGAGAGTTCCCAGCAGCTTGGCCCGGTCGAAGCTCTGCCGGTGGCCGATCCGGTGGAATTCGTGACCGCAGCTGGGGCAGCACACCATGCTGCGGACCAGGTTCTCCTGGTTGGGCACCGTGCCCACGAGGATGCCGCCGTCGCGGAGGGCGGCGTGGATGTTCTCCAGGGCCTGGCGGTAGGCCTCCTCGTCGACATGCTCGAGGATGTCCAGGCAGAAGACCGCGTCCAGTTCCCCCAGGGGATAGCCGCCGGGATCGGCGATGTCGGCCTGGATGAACCGGATGGTCCTGCCTTCGGCCGCCGTCCGCTCGCCCAGGCGTTCCACCAGATAGCCCGAGAGGTCCAGCCCGGTCACGGACATCCCCGCGTCGTGGAGCTTGCGCACCAGGTAGCCTTCGCCCAGGCCGAATTCGGCGACCTTCATGCCCGGGCGCAGGAACGGCCGGGCCTTCCCGAACACGAAATCGATCTTGGGCCGGTTGCCCTGGAAGACACCGCGGCCGCCCTCGAGGTTCATGCGGCCGATGTAGTCTTCGCTGCCGATGCGGTGGTCGGATCGGGGGGTGTCCATGTCCTGTCCCGTCGTTGGAGATGGCCCGGGAAGGAGGTCCCGGGCGGCAGGCGCATCCTAGGACCGGCCGGCGGCGGTGTCAACGATCGGGCCCACCGGAAAAAAGTCCGCTTGTTTTCGGCGGCATGGACGTAAATTGATCAAGTGTCGCCGCCCGTCCCGAGGCGGCCGGACCCTGGTCAACGAAGGGAAGACGCCTTGAATCGACTGCTGATCGCCGCCGCCGCCGTTCTCGTCGCCTCGGTCGGGGCCGTTCCCGCTGCGGCCGGCGGGCCGGACACCGGGTTCTTCCTGGGCGGGGGAGCCCACCTGACCTGGATCGACGGGGGCGGGACCTGGGACACGTACGACTTCCGGATCGACCAGCCCCTCTCCGACGAGAACGGCAACACCCTGGGGCTGAACTGGACCGACCACGTGATCCTGGGTCTGAAACCCATGATCGGATACCGGGTCAGCCGGGGGGTCACCTTCCAGATCAGCACGTCGCTGAACATCGCCAAGTCGTCCCAGCAGCAGTATTCCGAGGCCTACGGCGCGGCCTACTACGAGTCCGGCATGAACGTGGAGTGGAAGCAGCGCGACACGGAAATCCTGGCGGTGTTCCATACGGATTCGAACCTGGGGTTCTTCTACTACGCGGGCGTGGATCTGGTCGCCGTCACCACGGACATCCTGCTGTACGAGGGCGTGGAGTACTCCGACGTCATCGGCGACCTGATCTCCTCCATCGACTACCAGGACAACTCCGACTCCATCTCCGCCACGGGCCTGGTGGTGGGGGCGGGAGTGGAGATCCCCTCGGGCAGCCGGACCACCTCGGCCTTCCTCTCGGCGCAGTACTCCTACGCCAGGACCGACGACACCTTCTTCGGAACCGAAGGCTTCAAGGTCGACGTGGGCGGATTCTCGTTCATGGCCGGCGTCAAGTGGTTCCCCTTCGCCAGGTAGTGAGCAGAGAAATGGTGGCGGGATCCCGGTCATGGCCGATCATGTGGACGCCCCCCTGACTTTCACATCCAGGCCCTGGAGTCCGCCATGTACGTCGCCATGAACCGGTTCCGCATCGCCAGAGGCCGTGAAGATACCTTCGAGGAAATCTGGCGCACCCGCGATTCCCAGCTCGACAAGGTTCCGGGCTTCCGCGAGTTCCACCTCCTGCGCGGTGAGCCGAAGCAGGACGCAACCGTGATCGTTTCGCATTCGCTGTGGGAATCGCGTGAGGCGTTCATCGCCTGGACCGAGTCCGATGCCTTCAGGCAGGCCCATCGCAACTCCCGGTCTCCGGAGGGGACGGTTCTCGGTCCCCCCGAATTCGAGGGTTTCGAGGTGGTCCTCTAGTCGGTCACCCCCGCTCGTAGACGATCCGTCCGCCGACGATGGTCGCCCGCGCCGGTTCGGGATGGCACAGCAGCAGCGCGGCGATGGGGTCGTCCGCCCCGTCGTACCCGATGGCCTCCAGGTCGAACACCGCCAGGTCGCAGGCCTTGCCGGTCTCCAGGGAGCCGGCGTCCTCGCGGCCCAGGCAGCCGGCGCCGCCGAGGGTCGCCATCTCCAGCACCTCGCCGACCGTCATGGCCGCCGCACCGCCGATCACCCGGTGCAGCAGCAGCGCCTGGCGCAGTTCCGCCAGCAGGTTCGAGCTGTCGTTGCTCGCCGAACCGTCCACGGCCAGTCCCACGGGGCAGCCCGCAGCGCGCAGATCCCGCACTCGGCACACCCCCGAACCCAGCCGCATGTTGGAGGAGGGGCAGTGGGCGATGGCGATGCCGGCCCGGCCGAGACGGGCGACCTCCTCGTCGTTGAACCAGATGCCGTGGGCGAGCCAGACATCGTTGCCGATCCAGTCCACGTCCTCCAGGAAGTCCAGGGGTCGCCGGCCGTAGATGCGGCCGCAGTAATCGTCCTCGTCGCGGGTCTCGGCCAGGTGGGTGTGCAGCCTGACCCCGTGCCTGCGGGCCAGCAGGGCCGTGTCGCGCATGAGCTCGGGGCTCACCGAGAACGGCGAACAGGGCGCCAGGGCCACCCGCACCATGGCGCCGGGAGCGGGATCGTGGAACTTCGCGATGACCCGCTCGCTGTCGGCCAGGATGGTGTCGGGATCCTGGACCACCGTGTCGGGCGGCAGGCCGCCGTCCTTCTGGGACCGGCTCATGCTGCCCCGGGTGGGATGGAACCTGATGCCGACCCGGGATGCCGCCTCGATGGTGATGTCGATCAGTTCGGGCGAGGCGTCGCGCGGGAACAGGTAGTGGTGGTCGGTGGTCAGGGTGCACCCGCTGCGCAGCAGTTCCCGGAAACCCACCAGGGCGCCGGTGAGGAACTGGTCGTCCTTCAGCTCGGCCCAGACCGGATACAGGGTGGTCAGCCAGTCGAAGAGCTCGCTGTCGACGGCGTCCCTCCAGGCCCGCGTGCGGGTCTGGAACAGATGGTGGTGGGTGTTGATC
>JAHJTW010000238.1 GCA_018829565.1 bacterium
CGGCAATGTTCACAATCGAGGCGGACCCTCCAATAAGAACGCGCCAAGTGCTCGGTGGTCCGATTCCAGGTGGCCCAAGCGTTCCTCAAGGCGGCGATGTTGGAATTCTGAACCTTATTGAGACCTGTAAATTGGCCAAGCGTGGATTGGCCTCATAACGTTGGGCTTCACCGGCGCACGCAAAGGCCCGAAGGGCCGGGCCGGCGCGACGCTTGCCCTGCAAGCGGCGTGACGGCCGCGGGCGGCCGGTGCAAGCTACCGTTATACAGTATTCCCTCGCTAAAACAGAAACATTTCGAGAGGTTCCCCCACGGGCTCCCCACGCCATAATACCCGAATTCGGCACTTTGGCCTTTTCAGCGCCGAACCTGATAGCCTTACCCAATAAAATCCGGGCGAAACACCGGATATCGACACCGCCCCGTTACTTTCGAGACAATCGCCTCCAATCTCAAAACCGAGGTCTGATGTCTCGAATACCGCTATTCGGACCTGAGGATTGGAATCGGGAAACGGGCTGCAGTAAACCGATACGGGAATCGTTGAATCCGGAACAACGCAATTACGCGGCAGATACGAAAGGTGTTTTAATTCAAAGGTAAGCCCGTTCACCGTCGAACTGTACCTGACCCCTCCGTCACCCACTGGGAGGCTGCTTACCCGCTTTTGCTTGATCACAAAGGCATTTTCCGGTGGGGGAGTGCGAAGTAAGGCAAGCTCGTAGGGAAGCGGGGGATTAATCTCGGCCTCTAATGTATCGACAGCCACCAATCGCCAGGTGCTGTCGGCGAGACATATAAATTTGACCCTGAGCCACACCGGCTCTTTACCCAAAAAGGTCTCCTTGCCTCGAACCGTTACATTGGCAACAGAATCGCCATCCCCACTCCTGCAACCTCCCCTTCCGATCATTAAGCCAGCTGGAAGGTCCGCTTGAAGTAGCCTTGCGGCCAATAACATGGGGTTACACGGCCAAGCTTCACCGGCAATTACCGCTTGTTCTACCTCCACATTGAACTCATGAACGCTTGGGGATGGGCGATCCCCCGCAACCGTGGAAGCGGAAACTAATAGGGCAATTACCAGACAAGAGATCATTCCGTATTTGTCCAATTCTGTATAACGTAAATTCCGAAGTTCTGTGTTTCTTCCGGTTGACGGGTTTTGTCGCCCGGTGGAGATAGCCGGAAATCCCCTTGAAGTTACGGAATCCCCCGAACTCCCCAAATGGGCCATGTAGTGGGGTTCAGTATAGCACGAGACAACCCGTTCTTGATAGCGGATTCCCGTTTACCCCGTGGTTCGCCTTTTTTCAGCCTGTCGTCCCGGGTTCACACCTTGTCCAGCGGGCTGGCAACCCCCCGCCCCCCGCGGTTCAGCACATGGGTGTAGATCATGGTGGTCGCCACGCTCCTGTGGCCCAGCAACTCCTGGATGGTGCGGATGTCGTAGCCGTCCTCCAGCAGGTGGGTGGCGAACGAATGGCGGAAGGTGTGGCAGCTGGCCCGCTTGGTGATGCCGGCCAGCCGGACGGCGTCCCGCACGTGCCGCTGGACCACCGATTCGTGCAGGTGGTGCCTGCGGCGGCGGCCGGTCTCCTGGTCCTCGTAATGGCGCGTGGCCGGGAAGACCCATTGCCAGCCCTGGGACCAGGCGGCCATGGGGTACTTGCGCTCCAGAGCGCCGGGGATCTCCACGCTGCCGGTTCCGCTCTCGAGGTCGGTCCGGTGCTGCTCCAGGACCTCGGCCACGTGGTCGGCGAGTTCGCGGGCCAGGCGCTCGGGCAGCATGGTCAGGCGGTCCTTCTGGCCCTTGCCGTCGCGGATCTGCAGTTCCCGCCGCTCGAAGTCGATGTCCTTGATCCGCAGGCGCATGGCTTCCATCAGGCGCAAGCCGCCGCCGTAGAGCAATCCCACCACCAGCCGCGGGGTGCCGTGCAGGTGGCCGAAGATCCGGCCGACCTCGGTGCGGGTGAGCACCACCGGGATCCGCTTGGGCCGCTTGGCGCGGACCAGGTCCTCCAGCCAGGGCGGATCGACCCCCAGAACGTCCCGGTAGAGGAAGATCACCGCGGCGAGGGCCTGGTTCTGGGTGGATGACGCCACCTTGCCCTGGACCGCCAGGTTCGACAGGAAGGCGGTGATCTCCACCTGGCCGAGGTCGCGCGGGTGGCCGCGGCTGTGGAATTCCAGGAAACGCTTGATCCAGCCGGTGTAGCAGGTCTCCGTGGCCCGGCTGTAGTGCTTCATCCTGATGACGGCGTGGATCCGCTCGAAGAGGCGGGCTTCGTTCTCGGGGCTCAGGGTCCGGGTCATGGCTGTCTCCCTCGGGAGGGATGTGTGGGGAGAGGGCGAGCAACCAGCGTGCCGTCTTGCGTCCGGGGTGCGACCAGGGCGCCCCGGCCGGTGATCCCACGCTCCGGTCCCGGCGCGCTGGTCCCGTTGTGGGGACCGCCCGGTTCTGCTATGCTGTCCGGACCGTGGATCGGGGGAAGCCCATGATCGGAAGCCGCGTATCCCACTACAAGATCGTCGCCTACCAGGGCGGCGGCGCCATGGGACAGGTCTACCGCGCCGAGGACCTGGTGCTGGGCCGTACGGTCGCCCTGAAGATCCTGCCCCCCTACCATGCCGCCGCCTCCGACGTGCAGGAGCGCTTCCTGCGCGAGGCCCGGGCGGCTTCGGTCCTCGATCATCCCAACGTCTGCACCGTCTACGAGATCGGTCAGGCCGACGACGGCCTGCGCTTCATCGCCATGGCCTGGTGCGACGGGGTCAGCCTGCAATCCCTGCTGCAGGGGGGCGCCCTGCCTCCCCGGCGCGCCGCGGTGATCGCCCTGCAGATCGCCCGGGGCCTGGCCCACGCTCATGCCCACGGTGTCGTTCACCGGGACATCAAGCCCGCCAACGTCATGATCGCGGAGGGGGACCGGGTCCGGATCGTGGACTTCGGCCTGGCCCAGCTCGGCGGCCATTCCCGACTGACCATGCAGGGCTCGGTGCTGGGTACGGCCGGGTACATGTCCCCCGAACAGGTCGAGGGCAGGCCCGCCGGACCGGCGGCGGACGTCTGGGCCCTCGGCGTGGTCCTTCACGAGATGCTCGCGGGCGAGCTGCCCTTCGCCGGGGACAGCAACGTGGCCCTGCTCAAGGCGGTGGTGGACAAGGAGCCCCGTCCCCTGCCCGACCTGGGGCCCGGCCCCCTGGAGCAGGGATTGGCTGCGGTGGTCGCGCGCTGCCTCGCCAAGGATACCGGCCTCCGGTTCGCCGGGGCGGCGGCTGCCGTCGACGCGCTGGCGGCGGCCCTGGGCAGCGAGGCTCCCGCGCCTCCTCCCGCTTGCCCCGATCCGATGGCGCCGACCCTGACCATTCCTCCGCGGCCTCCGCGTCGTGCTGCAGCCTGGCTGGTCCTGGTACCGGTCCTGTTGCTGATCGGCCTGTCGCTGCCCCCGGTGCGCGATCGCCTGGGCGCCGGCGGCCTCGAGTCCGGCGAAGCGCCGACCCCGCGGGGCGTGGCCGTCCTGCCCTTCGCCTTCACCGGCGGCGACTCCGTCGCGGTCTGGTTCGGGCACGGGCTGTCCTGGCTGGTGACCGACCAGCTGTCCCGGCTCGAGGCGGACGATCCCGGATTCTGGGTAGCGCCGCCGGAGCCGGCCAAGGGGCTGGCCGTGGCCGATGCGGAAGAGGCGTCGCGCCTTCTGGGGCTCGGGCGCACCATCGGGGGGACTGGCGCCTGGTCGGGGGACCGCATCGTTCTCGAGGCGGTGCTCGTCGATTCGGTGACGGGGATCCGCGAGACCCGGTCCTTCACCGACGCCCTGGCCAATCTCAAGACCTGGCGTCAGGATCTGGCCTCCTGGTGCCTGGGCGCGCTGGGGCGGCCCGGCCGGCCGCCTGACCCCGTCGATCACACCACCGTGCCCGAGGCCTTCCGGGACTGCCTGATCGGCCTGGGCCACCTCGAAGGTCCCGATCACGAGGGCGCCATCGATTCGGCGGCGGTGCGGTTCGCCGCGGCGGTGGCCCGGGATTCCTCGTACGCTCTGGCCTGGCTGGGGCTGGGCCGGACGGCCTGGCTGGCAGGAACCGACGGCGATCCCGACGCCTTGGCCCGGGCCGAAGCCTGCTGGTCGCGGGCGGCAGCCCTGGATCCGCGGTCACCGTGGCCGCACGTCCTGCTCGGGGGGTTGTTCGAGGCCCGGGGGGACGACCGGGCGGCCCTGGCCTCGTACGAACGCGCCCTGTCCTGCGATCCGGTGCACGCCGCAGCGTTGCGCTCCCTGGCGGGCCTGCGGCGGCGGCTGGGCGAAGGCGACGCCGCGCAGGAACTCTATTCCGCCGCGGTGGCCGCCCGGCCCGGCCTGCCCCGGGCCCACATGGACGAGGGCCGCTTCTTCTATCTGGAGGGGAGGATGCCCGAGGCCGTGCGCAGCTTCGGCCATGCGGTCCGCGCGGCGCCCCGCAACTTCTCCTGCCTGAACATGCTGGGGGCGGCGCTGTTCGAGTCGGACCGCTGCGCCGAGGCCGAATCCCTCTTCGAGCACAGCCTGGCCCTCAAGCCCAACTACGTGGCCTTCTCCAACCTGGGCACGCTCTACTACTACGACGGGCGGTACGCCGATGCGGCGGACATGGCCCGCCAATCCCTGGCCATCTACGACGGCGACTACCGGATCTGGCTGAACCTGGCATCGGCGCTGGAGTGGAGCGGGGCCGGCGCGGATTCCTGTGGGGCTGCCTTTCTCCGCGCCCGGGACCTCGCCGAGGAAGAACGGTCCATGCGACCCGCCGATCCCTTCCTGATGGCCGACCTCGCCTCCATCGCGGCCCATCTGGGCCGGCCCGAACGGTCCCGGGAGCTGCTGGCCGCCGCCGAGGCCCTGCCCGGTCTCGACCCCGAGGTGATGTACGCCCTGGCCGACACCTGGGAACTTCTCGGCGACCGCAACGCGGCCTTCGCCTGGCTGGAGCAGGCGGTGGCGCACGACCTGTCCCTGCGGAAGATCGACCGCTATCCCTCGCTGCGGAACCTCCGGTCCAGCGAGCGTTATCTCGCCCTGCAGTCCCGTTACCGGGAGTAACCCGTCCACCGTCCACGCGGAGGTCCGTCATGCAGCCGAAAACCGAACCCGTACCGGTCAAGGTCACCGAGATCCGGACCGAGGACGGGCTGGTCTACCAGGTCCAGCCCCCCGAGGTCCACGTCCAGCCGGGGCAAACCATCAATTTCCGGTATGTCGGTGAGGCCGGGGCGACGCTGTTCATCCCCATCAGCGGCGTCTTCCCCCAGCGGGTGTACGACTTCACGCGGGAGACGACGGGGTTCTCCCTGTCCGTCACGGTCGGAAAGAAGGTTCCCGCGGGCGTCAGCTCGTTCGCCTTCGGTCTCTACAGCCGCGACAAGGACGACTTCGCCATCGGGAACTCGCCCCCGCGGATGATCATCGATCCGCCCGACAAGTAACCGGGGGGCGCTACTTCACGAGGGTGATGGCCGCGTCCTCCTGCACGACGGTCCCCTGGCTGGTGACCGTCAACAGCACCTGGTAGACGCCCGAGGCCACGCGTCGGCCGCGGCCGTCGCCGCCGTCCCACGTCACGCGGTGTTCGCCGGCGGGATACTCCTCAGCGGGGAACGTCCGCACCAGGCGGCCGCGGGCATCGTAGATGCCCAGCTCGACGCGTCCGGGCACGTCCAGCGTGAACCGCAATTCGGTGGTCGGATTGAACGGGTTGGGCACGTTGGGCAGCAGGCGGGCGTGCCTGGGCGCACCGGGGACGAGCGGCGCGTCCGACGCCGGATCGAACACCGCGAAGTCGGCCACCAGGGCGGCATGGTCGCTGGCCAGGGTGGTGTCGCCGGCGTTCAGGCCGTGCAGGGCCAGGGTCTCCGGCTTCATGGTCCGCGTCTCTAGCACGAAGTTGCGATGCAGGTCCAGGGCGCTGTCCGTGTAGAGGATCCAGTCCAGCTTGCCGGGGTAGTAGGTGCTGCCGTCGTTCCACCAGGTGTCGGCCCTCAGGGCGTCGGGGTGGCGGGCGGTCACCGAGAAGAAGGGCAGCCCGCCCCAGTCGGGCGCGGAGTCGGGACCGTACAGGCCCTCGTTGATGATGTCGCCGGTCAGGATCGTCTCCAGCTGTTGCCGCCAGCCCACCAGGTTCAGATCTCCGGCGAGCAGGAACGGCGTCCCTTCGGGCAGGGTCAGCAGGCCGCCGGGCGTCCTGGCGTCGGCCAGGAACTCGATGATCGAGTCGGCCTCTTCCTGGCGGTTGTCGTCGGCGGTGCAGCAGCGCCAGTGGCAGGCGATCAGCAGCAGGTCCTTGGCCGGGTCCGGTCCCAGGTCGAGCAGGGCCGCGGTGATGCGGAATCCGGGGTTCACTTCCCAGCTGTCCAGGATGGGGAACCGCGAGCACACCACGTTGCCCCCGTCGATGCCGACCGCGTACCAGTCCTCGCCCTGGTCGCTGGGCAGGTGCTGCTCGATCATGGACCGTACCTGGCTGGCGCTGTGATTCCAGACTTCGCAGACCACGAGAATGTCCGGATCCATCACGTCCAGCAGGCGGTTCTGCGCAGCCTCGGCGGTGCCGCCGTCGAACAGGGCGTCGTTCTCCACGTTCCAGGTGGCCAGACGAATGTGGGCGGGGTCGGCGCGCCCGAGATCCAGGGTGTCGACCGTCAAGCTGCCCGAGCTGAAGGTGTAGGTGATGCTGCCCGCATTCGGGGCGAGATCGCCGGCGCTTGCCGCATCGCGCAGGATGAAACGCACCGTGTCGCCGCTGAACAGGGTCTGCCCGCTGGCCGGAACGGCGTCGCGGCGCAGGGCGATCTCGAACTCGGTGCTGCTCGTCGTGGGGCCCATGAGCAGACCGATGTCGTCGTGGCGGACCGTTGCGGTGCCGCTCTTGGTGAAGGTCCCGTCCCGGTAACCGAATTCCCACATCAGTTCGGCGCCGATCCCCCCGTAGGACAGGCCGGTGCCGGCATCCATGTCCGTGTCGAGGTACAGGCGCATCTGCTGCTGCTCGTCGGGCTGCACGTCGGCGCCCGTCTCGAAGCGGATGTAAAGGTAGTCCTGATCGTTGGCGACCCAGACCGCGCCGAAGTCGATGCCGCTGGTGCCGTCGTCGCCGGCTGCGTCCGTGAACACCGGGGCCAGGGCGGACCAGTCGTCGAAATATCCGTCGAGCTGGATGGGAACCAGGTCCGCCGCAGCGGGGACCGCGGCGATGAGCAGCAGGGCGCAGAGGGCGAGGATACGCATGGAAACGGGACCTTTCCGGTTGGAGAATCTGAAATAATGGAAGGGTTAATTATAGCACAATTTTACTGTTATTTTAATATCGAGTCAGGGTTTTTCACGCCTACCTTGCCACCAGAGGCCCGCTACGATCAGGATCAGGCCGATGAAGGTGGCCGGACGCACGGGCTCGTCCAGCACGAACTGGATGAACACCAGCGACAGGAACGGCGAGATGAAGATGAGGTTGGCGATGCGGGCGGTCGACGTGGTCAGCTTCATGGCCGTCAGCCACAGCACGAAAGTGAAGCCCATCTCGATGCAGCCGGCGTACGCGCCGCCCCACCAGCCGGCCGCCGGGAACCGGAAGTCCGAGAACACGGCCGTGACCGCGGTGATGAGGGGCAGCGAGAAGGCGAACCCGATGAACAGGCCCGTGACCGGATCGACGGTGCTGCGGGTGTTGCCGATCCAGTAGAGGGCCCAGATCACCGTGGTGATCAGGATCAGCACGAGGCCCAGCGGGTCGGCGAAGCGGAAGCTGGTGACGTCCCCGCCCGTCGAGATGACGACAACCCCCGTGTAGCAGACCAGGCCCGCGGTGACGTCACGCGCCCGCAGCTTCTGCCCCAGCAGCGGCACCGACAGGTAGGCCAGCATCAGCGCCCAGGTGAAGTTGAGCGGCTGGGCCACCTGCGCCGGCAGCAGGTCGTAGCCCTTGAACAGGATCAGGTAGTAGAGGAAGGGGTTGAGGAAACCCAGGGCGCAGGCCAACCGCAGTTGCGGTCCGGACACACGGAGCAGCAACCCCAGTTTCTTCTGCACCGCCAGCACAAGCCCCAGGGCGCCCAGCGAGAACACGTTGGCCAGCCACAGCAGCTGGATGAAGTCGATATGGCGCAACGTCAGCTTGAACGCGGTGGCGACGGTGGACCAGGCCAGCACCGCAGCCAGTCCGAACAGCAGGGCCTTGCGCTGGTCGCTCATGCCTACTCCACCGCGATGGGGAGGCCCGCGGCCTCCCAGGCCAGCATCCCCCCGCGCAGGTGGAACACCCGCTCGTGCCCCATGTCCTGCACCATCATGGCGGCCAGGGTGCTGCGCCGCCCGATGCGGCTGACGAAGACGATGGTGTCCTCGGCCAGCAACGCCTCCTTCTCCTTGAGCAGCATCCGCACGGGCAGGGAGCGGGCCCCGGGGATGTGCCAGCCCCGGAATTCCCCGGGTTCCCCCACGTCGATCAGGGTGAGCGGGGTGGTGGGATCGTCCATGAGCAGCTTCAGGGCGGTCGGGATCAGTTCCTCGACCTCGTGGGAGGGGGCCTCGGCGGCCTGGGGCGCGCCCTCGGCCAGGATCTCCTTGGGCAGGGCCTGGCACTCGGCGAACACCCGGTGCGGGCAGGTGTAGATGCAGAATCCGGGGTGGAGCACCTTGTGGAACATGTGGCCGATGGGATCGTCGGACTCGAGGATGTTCTCGGCGCCGAGCATCCGGTCGAACCCGTACAGGTGGATCATGTGGTAGACGCCCGGACGCACCCCGTCGAGGTAGACGTCCCCGCCGAACCGGCGGTAACGCTTGACGACCGCCTCGAGCATGTGGATGCCGCTGACGTCGCAGTGGTCGACCATGTGCATGCGCAGCAGCAGGAAGGTCTGCTCGGGATTGCGTTCCTGGTTGGCGCGCAGGGCCTCCTCCACGTGGTGGACCGCGCCGAAGTAGAGCGACCCCTCGATCTCCATGACCCCCATCTGGGGGCAGACCACCGCGCCGCGCCCGGCGTGCACGAAGTGGCGGAAGTTCTCGTCGGGGATGACGGGGTAGACTCCGGGCGTGGAGGTCTTGATGAGGTAGCGGGCGAACGAGACCAGCATCCCCGACAGCACCGCGAACTCCAGGGGCAGCAGCAGGGTGGCGGCCAGGGTGGCGACCAGGATGCTGCTGTCGCCCCGGCTGGTCTGCAGGATGCGCTTCATCTCCCGGCGGTCGGCCATGCCCCAGGCCGTGACCAGCAGCACCCCGGCCATCGAGGCCCGGGGCAGGTAGGCCGCCAGCGGGGCCAGGAACAGCATGGCGACCATCAACCACAAGCCCGAGAAGACGCTGGTCATGGCGGTCCGTCCTCCCGCCTCGTAGCCGACGGCCGAGCGGGTGAACGATCCGGACACGGCGTAACCCGAGAACATTCCTGCGGCGATCGAGGCCAGGCCCTGGCCCACGAACTCCTGGTTGCTGTCCAGGCGGTCGCCGCTGCGGGCGGCGATGCTGCGGGCGCTGCTGACCGCCTCGACCAGCCCGATGGCCGACACCGCCAGCGCACCGGGCACCAGGTTCCAGATCAGGTCGAAGTCCAGCAACGGCAGGTCGGCCAGGGGGGGCAACGAACGCGGCAGGGCGCCGAGGACCTCGACGCCCTTCTCGTGCAGCTTGAGGGTTCCGGTGGCCACGGCCGCCACCGTCATGCCGATGAGGGCGGCCGGCCAGCCCGGCCGGAAGCGGCGCAGCAGGACGATCACCACGATGGTGCCCAGGCCGATCCCCAGGCTGATGAGGTGGGTCTCCCCCAGGGCCCGGGCGACCAGACCCAATGTGCGCCCCAGTTCGGGAGTGCTGGGTACGTCCAGGCGCAGCAGGTGGCGCAGCTGGTTGCAGCTGATCAGCACCCCGGCCCCGGCGGTGAAACCGAGCACCACGCTGTCGGAAACGAAGTTGACCAGCACGCCCATGCGCAGCAGCCCCATGGCCAGCTTCATCACGCCCACCAGCAGGGCCATGTAGCCCGCGGCGGCCAGGAACTGCGGGGTGCCGGGCGTGGCGACCGTCAGCAGGGACGCCAGCACCAGCAGGCTGGAGGCGTTGGTCGGTCCGGTGTGCAGGTGGCGGGACGAGCCCCACAGGGCCCCGGCGATCGCCCCCATCACCGCGGCGTAGAGCCCGGTCTGGGGCGGCAGTTCGGCGATCATGGCGTAGGCGATGGCCTGGGGCAGCAGGACGACCGCGATGGTCAGCCCGGCCAGCAGGTCGGGTCGCAGGTCAACCGGGCCGTACCCCCGCACCACCTCGCGAGGCTGCAGGAACAGGACGGATTCGTCCCGGAGCCAGCGTTTCAGGCCCCGGACCGTGGGGATGATTCTCGGTCGGTTTCCCGTGTTCACTTGAGTCTGTGTTCCGTCTTGATCATCCTCCGGGTCCCCGTCTCGAAGCGCAGGACCATGGATTGCGTTTCGGCGGTGTCCCCGTGGTAGTGGGCGCCCTCGAGCAGTACGCTGTCGGTCACCCCGGTGGCGGAGAAGTAGACCTTGTCGCCGGCCACCATGTCCTCGCAGGTCAGGATGCGGTTCAGTTCCATGCCGGCTTCCAGGCAAGCCTCCTTTTCGCCCTCGGACTGGGGGGAGACGCGGCAGAGCATCACCCCGCCCAGGGCCTTGACCGCGCAGGCGGACAGCAGGCCCTCGGCGGCGCCTCCCACGCCCATGAGCAGGTCAACCGGCGTGTGGGGATCGGCGGCCATCAAGGCGCCGCTGATGTCGCCGCCGTTGCGCAGGAACACCCTGGCGCCGGCGCGCCGGATCTCCTGGATCAGGTCCTGGTGCCGCGGCCGCGCCACCACGAAGACGACCAGGTCGCGGATGTCCTTGCCCTTCTGCCTGGCCACCAGGGCCAGGGTCCAGCCGGCGGGGGCGTCGAGCGCCTCGGGCCCTATGGCCCCGGCCACGGTGCGGTCCACCACCAGCTTGTTCAGGTAGACGGCCGGGCCCGGGGTCCACATGCACCCCCGGGGGGCCAGCGCCGCGGCGGAGATCGCGCCCGTGCGGCCCTCGGCCGCCAGCGCGGCGCCGTCGATGGCGTTCACCTCGACGTCCATATCCGGGCCCTCGCCACGGCCGACATCCTTGCCGCTGTCCAGGGGCGAGTGCTCGCCGATGCGCAGCTCCTCGCCGCTGATGATCCGGCCCCTCATGGAAAGCAGATCCAGCGCCTGGGCCATGGCCTCCTGGGCGGCCCGATCGGCGGCGGCGCGGTCGCCCAGGCCCATCCAGCGACCTGCGGCCAGGGCGGCGGCCTCGGTGACGCGCACCAGTCCCAGACCCGGATGATCGGGGGGCGGCAGCTTGCCGTTCAGGTTGTTCAGGGGGAGATCGGACATGGCGGGGCCTCCGGGGTTGGGGTCGGGATGATCATAGCGTGGCGGCGGGGGGCGTGCCAGCGTCAAGCCGATTGAGGGATCTCCAATTTTCGACTTCGCCTCCGCCCTGCCCGTTCCGGGATACCGGGGCCGCCGTTGCAACAGCATGATCAATTTGGTATGCTATCATGCGGTCCTGGAATTCCTGATCCGAGCCAGGGGGGGAATGCTATGAAACCCAATATCTGCCTTTCGATCCTGTTCCTTTGCGTCCTGTCCGCTGTTTCGGCCTCGGCGACCGGAATCCCCGACTTATCCAACTGCACGGTGACCTGCGCCTACACCGGCCCCGGCCACCCCGTGATGTACAACGTCCCGAACGGCATGGGCTCCGGCTTCGATCACTGCAACATCGGTCTCGACGTGATCGACGCCACCATCCACGTCGTCCTCAAGGACGGCAACGGCGTGCCCATGCCCCATCACTACAACAGCCCGGACATCAGCGGCGACCTCCAGGTGAACCTCATGGATGTCGGCCTGTTCGCCTCGGATTATTTCGGGGCCTATTCCTTCAGGGCGGACCTGGTGCCCGATGGCGTTCTCAGCCTGTCGGACGTGGGTCGTTTCGCCATGGCCCTGGGTTCCATGTGTCCCTGATGACTGGAGGATGATTCCATGTTCCGCACCCCGACCACCTGCGTCCTGATCCTGCTCTGGGCCGTTGCCGCCGGGGCCGCCGAGCCCTCAGGCGTTCCCGACCCCATCCTGTCCACCGCCACCTGCGCCAATCCGACCCCGGAAACTCCCACGGTCATGGCGGCTCCCGACGGCGGCGGCGTCTCCTTCGACCAAGCCCTCCTGCCTGACGGCACGGTGGTCGACGCCACCATCACCCTGGAACTGAAGGACAGCGGGGGCTGGCCGATCTTCAATTTCCCTTACGAGGACCTGTGGCTCGAATCCGCCGACGGGGGCCTGTCCCCCTGCATCGGCGGCTCGATCGCGGACGCCAACACCGACCAGAACGGCGAAACCGAGTGGCGGAATCCCCTGTTTGCCGGGGGCTACAGCGAGGCGGCCTGCCTGGTCATGGTGAATGGTTCGCCCCTGATCGGTTCCGATCTGGCGGTGGCCTTCAACAGCCCGGACATCGACGGCGACGGCCGGGTGGATCTCTCGGACCTGGGCATGCTCGCCTCCGACTATCACGGCGGCTTCGCTTTCCGCTGCGATTTCTACCGGGACGGAGGGCTCAACCTGGCCGACATCGGCATGTTCGCCCGGAGCTACGGAAGCACCTGTCCCTGAACGACGGCGGCCCGGAGCGCCAGCCCCGGGCCGCAACCATGCCGTATCTCTCCGCTCAGTCCGCGTACTTGACGCTGCACCCGTACGATTCGGTCTCGCTCACGGTCACCGGTTTGCCGCCCAGGATCTCGTCCAGGGCCGCGACCACGTGGTTGGTCTTGCCCGGAGCCTGCACCCCGGCATCGTCGTCGATGGCGCCCATGTAGGCCACCGCGCCCTCCCTGGTGACGATGAACATGTGAGGCGTCTTCTTGGCGCCGTAGGCCCGGCCCACCGTGCCATCGGGATCCAGCAGCACCGGGAAACTCATCTTGAAGTCCTTGAACGCCTTCTTGTTGCGCTCCAGGCCGGCGCCCTGCTTGCCCTCCGCCCCGCTGTTGATCGCCAGCCAGACCACCCCCTGGTCCTTGTAGGCGGCGGCGGTCTCGTCCATGGTGCGGTGATCCTGGTGGTGCTTCTTGATGAAGGGACAGTCGGGGTTGAACCACTCCAGCACCACCGTCTTGCCCTCGGCCAGATAGGCGCTGAGGGTGTGGGTTTCGCCCGCGGTGTCGGTCAGGGTGAAGTCGGGGGCCTTGTCGCCCGGGACCACGCCCGCCAGGGCGGTTCCGGCCAGCAGCAGGACCAGCAGGATGATGCTCGCATTCCGGTGACGCATTCTATTCCTCCAGGTGGATGGAAGTCATGGGGATCCGGACGCAGGCCCGGGCAGGGAGACATGGTAGGCGCGATCGGTCCCGTCGGCAGCCGTCTGCACCAGCAGGCCCTTCGCGGGTCCCACCACGCCGTTGAGCGGCCTGAACCTCAACTGCAGGCGGTCGCCTTCGGCCTCGCCTTCGGCAATGGCGTCGACCAGGGCCCCGCTGTCGCGGTCGGGATAGAATGCCAGCCGCTTCGATTCCGGCAGGTGCAGGTGCAGGGTGTCACCCGTCCAGGACCACACCGGCAGGCCGTCCGGCAGTGTGCCCGGCAGGCTTTTTCGGGCGGCGGCGATCACCTTCGCGGACTCCGGATCCGGTCCCGCAGCGGGGAAGGCGACCGTCAGCGTGGTGTCCCCCGGAACGCACATTTCCCGGCAGGCGAGCCAGCGCACCGTGGCGGGGAAACCGGCCCCGTCGCCGGGGTCCCACCCGTCCGGGGGAGCAAGTTCCTGCAGCAGGACAAGTTCGTGGTGATAGACGTGATCCAGGATGTCGCCTGGCATGATCAGCCGCTCCGGCGGCGGCCAATGCAGCTCACCGGCCGACCAGCCGGCGGGCAGCTCCAGGGCGACGCTCGGCGGATAGCCGGAATCGTTCCGGCCGGTCCAGTACAGGTGCCAGTCGTCGGCCAGGGTGAACCGCCAGGCGACCGTGACCGGTCCGCCGGCCTGGGCCGGTCCCGCGGTCAGGGCGTCCAGGGTCACCGCACGCGCTTCCCCAGCCGGTTGCTCGGCGGAACCGCCGCAGCCGCCGATCAGGGCCGCCACCGCGGCCAGCAAGGTGAACGGGATCAGGTATTTCATGCCCGTCAGGCTAGGACCGATCCGACCCGGCCGCAACTTCACCCGTGGCGGCGCAGCAGGACGAGGGTCACGTCGTCGGAGGTCGGATTGCCGCGCAGGAACGCCTTCACCGCGGCGAAGGCGGCGTCGGACAGCTCGGCGAGCGGCGCGCCCGGCCCCCCGGCCAGGATGCCCTTGAGGGAGTCGAGACCCAGGAAGTCGACCCCGTCGACCGTGGCCTCGGGGATGCCGTCGCTGAACAACGCAAGAAGGTCCCCGGGATCCAGAACGGCCTGTTCCATGCGCCACAGGGAATCGGGCAGCAGGGCCACCGGCGGCCCCGTGGGGCCCAGATCCTCGATGCGGCCGTCGGCCCGCACCAGCAAGGGGGGTTCGTGCCCGGCGTTGGCGTAGGTGAGCCTGCCCGTCGCGGGATCCAGATCGGCCAGGAACAGCGTGATGAACTGTTCCATGGCCAGGTTCTCCCACAGCTTGCGGTGGATCAGGTTGATGATCCCGTCCACCTGGCCGCCGATCTCGGCCAGGGTCGAGACCAGCACCATGCACGCGGACATGGCCAGGGCCGCGGGCGTCCCCTTGCCCGCCACGTCCCCCACCGTTAGCAGCAGATGGTCGTCCGTACGGGGCGCCACCTGGAACAGGTCGCCGCCCACCGCCCGGCACATGTCCAGGCGGGCGTGCACCTCGTGGCCCGGGATCTCGGGCAGGTTCTCCGGCAGCATGGCCCGCTGGATGCGCGCCGCGGTGGCCAGCTCCTGCTCCATGCTCCGGTTGCGCAGCTTGACCGCCACGGCGTTGGCCGTGGCCGTCACCACCTGCAGTTCCTCCTCGGTGTAGCTCACGCCGGGCCGGGCGGTGTCGACGTAGATGATGCCCCGCACCCGGTGGTTGTCGAACAGGGGCACCGCCATGGCCGACCGCAACTGCAGGGCGACCATGCTCTCGCTGGGCCCGCCGGTGGCCCCCTGGATGTCCATGAGCAGGACGCTGGTGCGCTGGGCGGTGACCCGGTCGACGATGGTCTGGCTGAGCCGGATCTCCTCGGTGGGATCGCCGGTCTCGGTCCACGAGCCGACCTTCTCGAGGCTGGTCCCCTCCCCGAAGTCCTCCAGCATGACCACCCGGTCGGCGGGGACCCAGCGGCCGACGAACTCGCAGGCCGTGTCCTCCAGCTGGCCGTCGTCCCCCTCGGCGGCGATCAGCTCGAACAGGCTGGACAGCATGCCGGCGATCCGGGCGCCGGCCGCCTGGCTGAAACCCTCGCCGAAGGTGAAGGAGCCTTGGGTGGTGAAGCCGTCGGTGTCCAGGACCGTCGCCGCGGGGCCGCCGGATCGTTCCAGCAGCACCCCCGCGAAGGAAAGGGTGCTCCCGGAGGGAACGGCCACTTCGCCTTTTTCCGGTTTCAGGGGACGGCCGTCGAGATCGGTCCCGTTGGTCGAGCCGAGGTCCCGGACGAAGAGCCGGTCCCCGTCGATGCGCAGTTCGGCGTGGCGGGCGCTGATCTGGCGTTCGGGAAGGTGCACGGCGCAGGCAGGGTCGCGGCCGACCAGGTACCTTCCCGGCGGCAGGTGCAGGGTCCTTGTCGTATCGCCCAGTCTGAGCACCAGATCCATGGCCGCTGTTCCTCCCCCGAAAAACCTGTGGCCGATCGACCCCGGGCGAACGATACTTTGGGGATCGGATTCTAGCACATCATCGGCCGCCCGGGCAATTTCCACCCGGAACGACCCCAAAGGAGCCGGCGGACCGCCTTGAAATACAAGATCTGCGCCATTTCCGACGTCGGCTGCGTGCGCCGCAACAACGAGGACATGTTCCTGGTGAACCACCACCGGGGACGCGACGAGGAATACCGCATCCTGCAGGATCCCGCCGGCCCCCTGCTGGTCGCCGTGGCCGACGGCATGGGCGGCCACTCCAGCGGCGAGATCGCCAGCGAACGCACCCTCGCCCTGCTCGACGAGCATCAGCTCCAGGGCGACCTTCCGGTCCGCCCCGACGACCACGCCGCCTTCGTCCCCCTTCTGGAGACCATCCACCACGCCATCCAGGACGAGGCCGCCGTCCTGCCCGAAGCCTTCAACATGGGCGCCACCCTGGTGGGCTGCGTGTTCTACCCCGAGGGGAACCTCGTGCGGTTCCATGCGGGCGACAGCCGCCTCTACCGCTTGCGGGACGGCGTTCTCGAGCGCTTGACCGTCGACCACACCGTTCGCGAGGAGCTCAGCCGCGCCGGCGGCGACCCCGAACGCGTGGGCGGCCACCTGGTCACCAGCTGCATCGGGGGCGGCATGGCCCGCCCGCGCGTCGACACCGGCATCGTCGGCGGCGACGTCGCTCCGGGCGACCGGTTCCTGCTGTGCTCGGACGGCTTGACCGACATGGTGGATGACGGTCCCATCACCGAACGGCTCCTGGGGGACGACGGACCCGTGGCCGCCCGCTCCCTGATCGACGCGGCCCGCGAGGCGGGCGGCTCCGACAACGTCACGGTCGTCGTGATCGACGTGGAGGCCTGAACTCCCGCTCCGGTTTCATGATCCCGGTCCCTGCAGCATCTCCGGATCATCCGTGATGATCACGTCCACGCCCAGGGCGGCCAGCCGCTCGGCCGCCTTCGGGTCGTTCACCGTCCAGGCGTGAACCGCGCAACCCGCCGCGTGGGCCGCGACGACCGTTGCCGGCGTGATCAGGCCGTGGCGGATGCTGATCAGTCCGGAGGCTTCACGCAGCGCCTCCCGAGGATCGCCCTCTCCGATGATCGGCCCGCAGGGAAGGTCCGGCTCCAGGGACGCCGCCAGGCGCACCGCCTCCCGGTCGAACGACGTCACCACGCATCGCTCTTCCATCCTGGTGCGCGTCACGAAGTCCAGGACCGCCTTGACCAGGGCCTCCATCCGCTCCGGCCCGGTCTCCCCGTCGGTCTTCAGTTCGAGGTTGATCCCCATGTCGGGGCCCAGGGCGGCCAGGGCGTCCGCCAGCGTGGGAATACGCGTCCCGGCGAACTCGGGGCCGAACCAGCAGCCCGCATCCAGCCCATCGAGCGCGCTCCAGCGCAGATTCCCGATGGCTCCACGCCCCGGAGCCGTCCGGCCCAGGCCCGCGTCGTGGAACAGGACCGGCACGCCGTCCCGGGTCAGGCGCACGTCCACCTCGACCATGGCGAGGCCCAGCCCGGCGGCCAGCTCCAGGCCGGCCAGGGTGTTTTCCGGCGCCCGGGCGGCGACACCCCGGTGCCCGCAAATGATCGGTTTGGCCATGGCCACTCTCCGCTCGAACCGTTAGCATGGCGGGATGATCAACCAGGAACCGCCACGATACACCAGGATCGGCCTGCCGGACTATCGCCATGTCCCCGGCCGCACGCCCCATCCCACCCGGGATCCCCTCGGCCATTCCTTCGGCCGGGAGCCGGGTTCCCTGCCCGATCTCAATGCCGTAGACTGGCACCTGTGCAGGGAGTACCTCTTCGGGGTCGACCTGTTCAACAACGACTACTGGTGGGAATGCCACGAGGTGTTCGAAGGCCTGTGGCACGCCGCCGGCCACGCCACCATCGCCGGCCATGTGCTGCAGGCGGTGATCCAGTGCGCCGCGGCCCATCTCAAGGCCGAGGCCGACAGCATGGCGGCGGCTGCGCGGCTGTTCGAGCACTCGCTGGGCCACTTCAACTGGGCGGGGCCTTCCGCCCTGGGCCTGAACCTGGAGGCGCTCGTGCGCGACACCCGCGCCTTCATCACCCTGCAGGCGGCCCGGCCCGCCCGGCTGTTCCTGCAGTTCTGAGGTGACGTCGTCGATGAGTCCGCGCACCGAGCGCATCCTGCTGGGGCTCCTCCTGGCCGTGGCCGCCGTGCAGCGGCTGGCCTACTTCCTCGCGGTGCGCACCACCGATCTGGTCAACGTCCCCCTGCTCGATTGCCGCACCTACCACGAGTGGGCGCTGCGGCTTGTCGGCGGGGACTGGGGCTGGTACGAGACCTACTGGATGGGGCCGCTGTATCCCCACCTGCTGGCGGGCCTGTACGCCGTGGCCGGGGTGCGCATCCTGGTCCCCGTCGGCCTTCAGCTCGCCTTGACCGTCGTGAACGTCCTGCTCGTGCATCGCCTGGCGCGCGCCCTCGCGCCCCCCGAAGGCGGCCGGTTCTCGGCCCTGGTTCCCCTGGCGTCCGCCGCCGTCTACGCCTTCTACGGTCCTCCGGTGTTCTACGCCGGCCTTCTGCTCATGGCCACCCTCCTGACCACCCTCGTGCTGCTGCTTGCGCTGCAGGCGGTGCGGGCCGTGGAGCGGCCCACCTGCCGGCGCTGGTTCGTGCTGGGCGCGCTGGTGGGCGTCGCCGCGCTGGGCCGGGGCAACGTCCTGCTGCTTCTCGTCCTGCTGCCCGTGCTGCTGTGGCGGATCGCGCCGCCGGACACGGTCCGCTGGAAGCCGGCGGCGTCCCTGTTGCTGGGGGCCGCACTGGTGATCGCCCCCGTGACGCTCCGCAATGTTCTGGTGGCCCATGATCTCGTGCTGCTGACCTCGAACGGCGGCCTGAACCTTCTGATCGGCCAGCAGACCGAGCACCGCGGGATCTTCGCCCAGGTCAGCCCTGAGGCCGAGGCCGAGTTCGATCCGTCACGCGAGCTCGCCCTCGAGGCCGAGCTGGGACGCGAGCTGAAGGGTTCGGAGATCTCCGCCATCCTCGCCGCCCGGGCCTGGGACCGGTTCCGCGAGGACCTCGCGGCCATGCCCCTGCACTACCTGCGCAAGGCCTACCGCTTCTGGAACGGCTACGAGCTGCCCCAGATCGAGAGCTTTGATTTCTGGCGGAGTCGGATCACCGCGTTGAAGCTCATGCCGGTCCCCTTCGTCCTGATCGCGGCGCTGGGTTTGCCCGGCCTGTTCGCTGCGCCCCGCCGGATGCGCTGGATCCTGGGGGTGATCATCGCCGGATATTTCCTGAGCCTGCTGCCCTTCTTCCCCACCGCGCGTTACCGGCTGCCGATCGTTCCCTTGCTGGTGATCGCAGGCGTCGCGCTGGCAGCCGGCCTGCTGGATCGACGGCTCGACCGCCGCATCTGGGGACCGGCGTGCCTCGCGGCGCTGGTGCTCCTGTGGCCCGGCTGGGCCCGGTTCTCCGACGCCGAGGTCGCCTGGCAGGTCCACCTGCACGAGGCCTCGCGCGCCGCGCGCCGCGGCGACCTGCGCAAGACCCTGACCGAGGGAAGGCTGGCCGAGCAGGCCCGTCCCGGACTGGCCGACACCCCGTTCCACCTGGCGCTGCGGCTGGAGGAGATGGGGGCCCACGAGGAGGCCCTGGCGTCCCTGGACCTGGCCGCCTCGCGCGCGCCCCTCAACCGGCTCATCCCCTATCGCAGGGGCCGGGTCCTCGAGGAGGCCGGGGACGTTGAGGGCGCCGTGGGCGCCTACACCCGGGCCGCGGTGCTCGATCCCGAATGGTTCCATCCCTGGTTGCGCGCGGGACTGCTGCTGCGCCGGTCGGGCCACCAGGACGACGCCCTGACGGCCCTGGAGATCGCCCACGGCCTGGCGCCCGGGGAACGGCGGGTGCGCGCCAACCTGGCCTCCCTGCTGGCCGAGCGCGGCGACCTGGACCGGGCGAGGGCCATCCTCGAAGCCCTGACCCGGGACGACCCCCACTACGTCAACGGCTGGTTCAACCTGGCCCTGGTCGAGGCGAATTCCGGGCAAAAGGACGCCGCCCGCATCCATCTGGAGCGGGCGGCGGAGTTGAGGAACCTCACGGATTCCGAACGGGAACAGATCCGGCAACTGGACCGCGCCCTCGCGGGTGCCGGGAACTAGTTCGGAGCGCGCTCGAGGACTCCGACGTCGGGATCCACCTCGCTCGGGGTCCGGACTCCCTCCTTGATCCCGAATCCGGCGCCCATCCAGTCCGGCTTGAGCATGCGCACCTGGGTGGCCAGGATCACGTTCCCGATCACGGTGCCCGAGACGATGGCCCGCCTGCCCCCGCTGAGGGTCTCCACCCGACCGGTCTCGTCCATCAGGATGCAGTCCTTGGCCAGGTGCACGTCGCGATCGTCGAGGCGCCAGCCTCCCAGCGGGTTGTTGCCGAGCACCCCCTGGGTGAAGGACTGGCGGGGAAGCCGGTCGGAGCGGACCCTCGGATCGGTCCTCTGCTCGGGTTTCTTCCGGTCGAACCAGCCGCCGTCCGCGGGATCGGCGACCACCAGCGCGGCCGCGAAAAGCAGGCCCAGCAGGCATCCGCCCAGCCTGGTTGCGGTCCGGTTGTTCTGGATGCGGGTCAACATGGCTATCCTCCCGGGGGTCGGACCCCCTGTTTGCTCGCTACTGGATGACCGTTTCCTGCGGAGGCAGGACCAGGTCGTCGTAGTTCTCCTGCCAGGACCGCACCGTCAGCGGCGTGATCGGGGCGGCGATGTCCTGGACGTGGATCTCCGCGTCGCTCGACTGGATCACGACCGTCCCTGCCGCCAGGTCGACCACCGGGTACGAGGCGACGCCGTCGCCCAGGGACACCGACCGGTCTTCGGGCTGGTCGCCCGCGGCCTCTTCCGCCAGGCCGCCGGTGTCGTAGGCCATCTGGTACAGGTACGAGTTGCCGCCGCCCACGCACGCGTCCAGGGTGGGTGCGAACGTGGTGAAGATGACGGTCTCGGCCACCACCACCGCCGCTTCGGTCACCCGCTCGCCCAGCTCGTTCCACAGGTCCACGTACCAGCCGTTCTCGTCGTTCAGTTCGCTGATGGCGCTGGTCTGGTCGGCGAGGTCCTTGTAGTCGAAGGTCGTGCCTGCGTGGCGGTCGAACACGCAGATGAACTGCTGCTGGTCCGTGGTGATCATGTCGTCCTCGGTCAGGTAGGCTCCCGTGCCGAAGTAGACGTTGACGCCGCCGTCGGGGGCATAGGCCGCCACCGGGGGCGAAGTGATCTCCAGGCCGCAGGTGTAGAGCTCGCTCACCGACCAGGAGGCGGGGTTGGTGAAGCCGTCCACTTCCATCCGCCACAGGGACCCGCCCAGGTCGGCCACGTAGATCAGGTCGACGTTGCCGTCGAGATCAAGATCGACCACCGCGGGGCGGCTCGCCTTGTTGCGGGGGCCGCCGGTCGTGCTCAGCTTGCGGGAACCCAGCAGGGCTCCGGTCTCCACATCGTACCCGTAGACCCAGGCCTCGAAGTTCGTCTCGTCAAGGCCCGAGCCGACCAGGGCGACGGGATTGTCGCCGATGGACACGATTTCCACTTCGGAGTTGTAGGACTTGCCGTTGGGCAGGTCGACCTGCCAGAGCACGGTCGGGCTCAGGGGCTCGGTGATGTCCAGGGCGAACAGGCTGGCTCCGCCCTCCCGGCCGCCGGCGATCAGGACCGTGCGCCACACCCCGCCGATCATCACGTCCTTCACCGTCGCGGTCTGGTCGCAGGTGTAGACGTGGCAATAGGAGGTGTCGGCCATGGTGGCGAAGTCGGGCAAGGCGAATTCCGGAACGAAAGCCCATTCCTCGCGGCCGTTCTCGGCGTTGAAGGCGTGCAGCATGCCGTCGTTGGCGCCGACGTAGACCATCTTCTGCCGCTCGAGGTTCGCCTGGTAGAAGCTCTGGTAGCTCTCCTCCATGATGAAGGTGGCCGGCTTGCCCACCACCACGGGAGTGGCGTGGACGATGTCGCCCAGCTTCCATCCGTTGCGGTCACGCCAGCCTGGGTATTCCGAACCGCGGGCCCAGGTGATCAGGGATTCGGCATCGGCCGCGGCCGGCACGTTCATGGCCGTGTAGAGGTTGTTCGCGTTGAGCGGCACGAAGTCGTAACGGGTGTCGCCCAGGGCCGTGAAGATGGTGCGGTCCGACGGGCTGCGGGACCGCAGGATCTCCCCGGCTTCCCACAGGGCGGTGTCGCCGTTCTCGTAGGGCAGGGCGTAGCACTCGAGGTAGCCGTCCCAGTCGAGGGGCATGAACTTGCCGCGATACAGACGGTCGTCCACCCCTCGTTCGGTCGAGACCACGGCCACGGCCGAACCCGCCGAGATGCGCCGCAGGATGTCCTGGATCGCCCGCTCCATGCTCAGGTAGAGCTGGATGGCGTTTTCCGCGTAGAAGTAGAGGCCGTCCCCGTTGATGGCCGCCTCCTCGAGCAGGGGGGCGTCCAGACCGTAGCCCACCACGTAGGTCACGACGGTCTGGTCCCCGTCCAGGTCCGGCCGCAGATCGGTGTGCTGCATGTAGTAGGCGACGTCGTCGAAGTGGTCGCTGCAGTTGTTCCATTCGTCGTAGGGGGCGCCGATGCTGGCGCAGTTGCCGGGGTCG
Organism: bacterium; assembly: GCA_018829565.1. Lineage (GTDB taxonomy): Bacteria > Krumholzibacteriota > Krumholzibacteriia > LZORAL124-64-63 > LZORAL124-64-63 > JAHJTW01. The sequence goes on from JAHJTW010000238.1 coordinate 22,464, forward strand.
TTCCCGTCGTGGTCCGCGTCCCACAGGTAGGGGCTGACTTCCAGGTCCATGGTGGGATAGCCGTCGGTCACCACCAGAAGGAAGTTGTACTGGCAGGGCGACTGGATCACCGCATCGGGCCCGTCGTAGGCGAAGTAGTCCACCAGGGTCTCCATGGCTTCGCCCAGCGGAGTCCACGTGTTGGCCGTGATGCCGTCGATCTGGGCTTGCAGGGACGTCTCGTTGACCCCGCACTTGCCGATGATGCTGCCGCCGTGGTCGTTCTGGAACACGGTCAGGCCGAAGTTGAGCCGCTGGGAGCGGGTGATGATCTCTTTCAGGATCGATTTGAGGACCTGGATCCTGGTCACCTGGGGAAGGGCCGCCTGCTGGGCCGCCGAGGCGTGGAAGTAGATCCAGTTGAGGTAGTTGCCCGGGTAGCGCCCGTCCTCGCCGTTGTCCGAGCTGACCAGGGTCACCGAGGGCGTGGCCGGCCAGTAAAGGTAGAAGTCGTTGGGCTCGTAAGCCTTGGTCTTGGTGATGTAATAGGTCGCCGCCCGGTTGAAGTTGCCCGTGTAGGCCGTCTCCGGGTCGTAATCGGCGTGGAGGATGGGCTCGTTCATCGACCCTGAATTGTCAGCCAGGATCATGACGTTGGCCCCGGTCAGCCCCTGCTTGACGAACAGGGGGATCTCGCAGTCCTGCGCCGCCGCGGCTCCGGCCCCGAGGACCAGCGTCCCGATCACCGCAAGGACCGCACCCATGATTTGCCGAACCGGCATTCTATGATTCATCGTTCAAGCTCCTGTCCGCCCGGCTCTTGCTGGCCGGGACGACCCACCCCTGGTTATCCGTCAATACCCTTCCTTGAACAGGCGGCTGACGAGCACCTGCACGTCCGTCTCGCCCTTAGCGGAGGCTTTTCCCTCCGAATTGATCTCGTAGTCGAAGTCGTAGTAGCCCACGCCCCAGCCGATCTTGGGACGCCGCTGGTCGAAGTTGCAGCGGATCGCGTAGGCCTGGCTGCCCTGCAGCACCGTCTCCCCCTGGTCGAGGACCACCATGGTGCCGAAATCGTTGATGGTGGGCGGCGAGTCGGCCACGCGGATGAAGTTGATCCCCGCCTCGGTGCCCGCATCGGCCGCGAGGACCGAGCGGATGTGGACCCCCTCGGCGAAGGTCGTCTTCTTCTCCGAGCTGGCGAGCCACGCCACGCCCAGGGCCAGGACGCTGAGGACCAGAACGATCAGCAGGGTCGTCACCAGGGCGAATCCCTCCCGGTCCGCCTCGATCCTGCGCGTTGTTTTCACTTCGTTCATCATGACCCCTGTTCTTCTAGCCGTTGCGCATGGCGATGCGGGTGGCGTAACGGACGGTGTCGCCTTCGGCGGCCACCCCGTTGATGTCGATCTCGACTTCCCTGACCCGGGCCCGGTCCGTGGCGCCCAGCGGCAGGGTGTTGAGGACGTTGCCGTCCCCGTCGTAGTAGGTGAACGTGCAGTTCTCCAGCTCGCGCAGGATGATGATGGGACCCGTGCCGTTGTCGCGGCTGAGCTCACCGGTCCCGGCGTTGAAGGTGTAGGTCACGCTCTCGTCGGGCGCGGTGTCGGTGGCGTCCCCGTCCGCGTTCAGGTCCGATTGGCAGCGCAGCTGCGTCGCCGCCGCGGCGGCGACGCGTTCGAAGCCGGCCTGGGTCGGATCGCAGCCGGCCGACCGCACCTCCGTGGTGAGCAGGGAGAACGCGGCGCGGATGCCCTGCTGGTAGCGGGCCCGGCCCCGGGTCTCCTCGTAGCTGTCCCGGCTCCCCACCATGAACCCGAACACGACGGACATGACGATGCCGAAGACCAGCAGGGCGATCATCAGTTCCACCAGGGTCATGCCCCGGCGGTCCGCGTGAGTTCCGAATCCGGCGTTGTCCTTCATTCCATCCGCTCCTGTCGGCGCGTCAGCGCATGCTCACGAGGTCGGCGAAGGTCAGGTTGACCACGTCCCCGCTTTCCCTCCAGCTCACCGTCACCTCGATGCGGTCCAGCCCGAAACCCACGTTGGTGATGGTGCTGTTCCAGGTGACCCCGCTGTCCTCGCCCGCCTCGTCCACCGCGTTGCCGAAACCCATGCCCTTGATCCGCTCGAGCTGGGCCTGCCCCACCGTGACCGCTCGGGTGTACTGGTCCGATTCGGTGACTTCCCGCTTGGCCCGGTGCTGGATGAGCGCGATGGGGATCACGCCCACCGAAAGGATCACCAGCACGACCAGGATCTCCACCAGGGTGAAGCCCTCGCGCCCGCGCCCGTGCCCGAGGGCCGGGCCCCGGCGGCGCAGTTTCGAGAAGGCCCTGAACGTTCGCTGCAGCATCAGTGCACCTCCACCTGGCCGGTAGGCAGCAGGTTGACCTGCTTGGTGCCCGCGGAGTTGGTCAGGTTGAAGACCGTGGAGTTGGCCATCCCCCAGGGGAAGAAGTCGGCGGTCGCGTTGGCCGCCAGGGTGAGGCCGCCGGTGAAGGTCTGGTCCCTCAGGACGGATCCGGAAAGCGGTTCGATCACCTGGTAGCCGGCCGGGGTGGCCCTGAACCGCAGGACCTGCCCGTTGGAGATCGCGACCGATCGGGCAAACTGCAGGTCGGCCATCATGCGGTCGGTGCTCGTCTGCAGGTTGTTGGATTGCAGGAAGCGGAACAGCGGAGGCGTGGCGATGCCCGCGATGACGCCCATGATCAGGACGATGAGCATCATCTCCACCAGCGTGAATCCGCCGCGCGGAGGCAATATTTTCCTGCCGGGTCGATCCCTGCCGTTCATCGTTCGGGCCCCCCATCCTGGTTTTCCCTCGTTCCGGAGCGCGATTCCGCCGCCCGGACCCAATGACTCGCGGGGATCCCTGCAAGGACCGTACCGGGTTTGAAAATCAAGAAAGGCGTTGGGGAACAAGGAGATCGGTGGGGTCGCCCGGTCACCGGGCAGCAGAATGCAACCCTGTGGCCCGGATTGCGGGCGGGTTGCACGGAAATTCCTTCCGGAATCGGGTTTTCACCCCGGATCAGCAATCAGCGGGCCAGGCCCGGGTCACTCGACGGTCACTCGACGGTCATTCGACCAGCCGGGCGCCCTCGCGGGTGATCAGGCGGTTCTTCTCGACGTCCGTCACCCGGACGGTGGCGCGGCACAGGTCCCCCTCGAACTGCTGGTCCAGCACCGATCCGGTGCGGTGCAGCGGACTGAGGGCGTGCAGCCGGGAGCTGGGCAGCTCGATGGTGCAGATCGTCTCGACGGCGAGCAGGCGGCCGGCGAGCGCCTCCCTCAGCTCGTTCACTCCGTCGGGATCCTTGCCCGAGACGAACAGGGCCCCGGGATAGGCGCGGCTGAACCGGTTCTCGAACAGGTCGGCGTCCACCAGGTCCATCTTGTTGAAGACCATCAGGGCGGGCTTGTCGCGCGGCACGATGTCCTCGAGCACCTTGTTCACCGAGAGGATCTGATGCTCCGGATCCTCGCACGAGGCGTCCACCACGTGGACCATCAGGTCGGCGTCGCGGACCTCCTGCAGGGTCGCCTTGAAGCTCTCGACCAGGTGGTGGGGCAGCCGCCGGATGAAACCCACGGTGTCGGTCAGCAGGAAGCGCCGCCGCTCGTCCAGCTCGACCCGCCGCGTGGTGGCGTCCAGGGTGGCGAAGAGCTGGTCCTTGACGTAGACGTCGGCCCCGGTGATGCCGTTCATCAGGGTCGACTTGCCGGCGTTGGTGTATCCCACGAGGGCGGCCGTGAACATCCCCTCCCGCGAACGGACCTGGGTCTGCCGCGTGGACTCGATCTCCTGGAGCTGCCGCCGGAGCATGGCCATGCGCCGGTCCAGCAGGCGCCGGTCGGTCTCCAGCTGCGTTTCGCCCGGGCCCCGGGTGCCGATCCCGCCCGCCTGCCGCTCGAGGTGCGACCACAGGCGCGTCAGGCGCGGCAGCAGGTACTGCAGCTGGGCCAGCTCGACCTGCAGGCAGGCCTGCTTGGTGCTGGCGTGCTTGGCGAAGATGTCGAGGATCAGTTCGGTGCGGTCCAGGACGCTCGCGTCCAGGGCCTTTTCCAGGTTGCGGCCCTGGGCCGGCGACAGGTCGTTGTCGAACACCACCAGGTCGGCCCCGGTCTCCTCGACCAGTTCCTTCAGCTCGTCGAGCTTTCCGCTGCCGATGAAGGTGGGAGGCTCGGGCCGCGCCCGCCGCTGCTCCATCTGCCCCAGGACGTCGCCGCCCGCGGTCTCGACCAGCCGGCCCAGCTCGGCCAGGTCGGCGTCGCCGCCCATCCCTCCGGACCAGGCCAGCGGCAGGTGGACCCCGACCAGGACCGCCTTCTGCCGGGGCACTTCGGTGGAGAATCCCTGTTGTTCGTTCTGGCGAATACCCATCGACCTTCCTCGACTTCCAGGCCCGGTTGCTCCCGGGCCCCCATCAGTTCATGAACTTCAGCGTCGATCTCCCGGCAACGCACACCCGGCACCGCGGCCGGGGCGCCGATCCTCCTGGACCTGGCGGCAGGAAGAAGAGACCTGAAAAGAGACGAGGGCTGGACCACAGGAAGCGGCCGGGCCCCGCGGTGTCATGGCGGGCCTGCTCACGATCGCCCAGGTCCAATTGAGAGTTGCCGCTCTCGTTCCCGCGAATGAGCCCGGCCGCATCACAATATAACACCGATACGGTCAGGCGGGGAGAGGTTCACCAGGACCCCGGCGCATCGCGGCCGTCCCGGATTTCGGGGACCTTCCCCTCACAGGACGCGCGCAGCGGCAGAGAGCCCGCGGCAGAGCCCGCGGCAGCAGCAGCGGCCGCTCCTGGCCGCTCCTGGCCGCTGTTCAACATCCGGAGGTATGACGCCCATGTCCAGGAACGAATGGGGCCCCCCGAGACTTGATGAATTGTGGCGCTGGCGGGTTCATTTGAACCCTTCTGCGGCCTTTTTGATTAAAATTGGTCACGCTCCCGCAACAAAACCAGTCTGTCCAGGGGAGTCCTTACTCCTGCACGGGATCTCGCTGAACCAATCCCCAGGGATTCAAAAGATTGTGGGTCTGCCGTTACCTCCACCGCGCCTTCTGAAAACCGTGCGGGCCGCGGCAAGAACTTCTTCGGCATCTACCCAGACCGCCATCTTTCCCCGGGAAATTTCGCATTGATGGATGACAACACCATCTATCCCCTTTGAACCGCCGGTTGGTCGTCAGATTTCACAAGAACCGCCCGCCTTGAGGCTTTCGGGATAGGTTTTTTGAAAAAGTCATGAAAATAACAGCCGGCTGCAAGTCTTTGGGGTCAAAGATCAAAATGTCGTCATGCCCGGGTCGACAGCCCTCCATGGGAGGGACAACGGCGGGGCGAAAAAGCACTCGCGGTCGGGGACGGGTTTTCGATTTTCAGGCCCCGCTTCAAATCCCCCAGAATGCGCTCCAGGGGGGGCGTTCTGGCGGATCCCCATCAGCTTTCCTCGATTTCCAGGCCCAATTGCTCCCAGGCCCCCATGAGCTCCTGGAGCTCGCCGTCGATCGCCTGACAGCGCAGGCCCAGCGCTACCCGCTGTTCTGCGGTCGTCTCGGCCCGGCCCATGGACGCCACCGCGGCGTCCTTCTCCTCCTCGAGCGCAAGGATCTGCGCTTCCAGTTCATCCATCCTGCGCTGGCGCCGCTGGATCTCGTTCTTGCTGAGCCCTCCAGCCGAACCAGCGCGGACTTCGGTGGCCTGGGCCGCCCTTCGTGACGGCAGTGCCGCAGCCTGGGCTGCGGCCCGCCGCTCATCGCGGTCTCGGGCGTACTCGCTGTAGTTGCCGGCATACTGCTGGATGACCGGAACACCATCCGCATCCTGCCCGAACACGATCAGCCGTTGCACCAGCTTGTCCAGGAAGCGCCGGTCGTGCGACACCACGATCATGGTGCCGTCGAATTCCTTCAGCGCCGCCTCGAGCGACTCGCGGCTGCGCACGTCCAGGTGGTTCGTCGGCTCGTCGAGCAGCAGGGTGTTGTGCCCCTCCTTGATCAGGCGCAACAGGGACAGCCGCGCCCGTTCCCCGCCCGACAGGCGGGCCACCTCGCGGTCGAACAGGTCCTCGCCGAACCCGAACGCCCCCAGGAACGAGCGCAGCTCGCCCAGGGTCGCCCGCGGATCCACCGCACCCATCTCGCCGATCACCGTGTTGTGGTCGGCGACGTTGCTCAGCTCCTGGTCGTAGTAGCCGAGGTCCACGTTGTGCCCGAGGACGAACTTCCCCGCATCGGGTATGGCCCGCCCGGCGACCATCTTCAGCAGCGTGGACTTGCCGCACCCGTTGGGCCCCAGGATGCCGATGCGCTCCCCTCGGGAAACATGAAGGTCCAGCCCGTCGATCACCACTCGTGGCCCGAACGCCTTGCGCAACCCCTCGGTGTGCAGGACCGTGCCCCCGCTCGGCCTGCCGGGCTCGAGCCGGAAACGGTAGAGATCCGCCTCGGCCGACGGCCGCTCGATGATCTCCTCCTTGGCCAGCTGCTTGCGCCGGGACTGGGCTTGCTTGGTGTTCTGGCCCTCGAGGTTGCGCCGGATGTACTCCTCGGTCTGCTTGATGCGGGCCTGCTGGCGCTGCCAGGCGTTGAAGTCCTGCTGGTGGCGCAGGCGGCTCTGGTCCACGAAGAACGAGTAGTTGCCCGTGTACGAGGTGAGCCTTCCCCGGTCCAGATGCACCGTGCGCCGGGCGACCCGATCCAGGAACTCCCGGTCATGCGACACCACGACGGCCGCGCCGGGAAACGATCCCAGGAATCCTTCCAGCCACTCGCACGACTCGAGATCCAGGTGGTTGGTCGGCTCGTCCAGCAGCAACAGGTCGGCCCCGCTGAGCAGCACCACCGCCAGCGCGGCCCGCCGCCTCTCTCCGCCCGACAATCCATCGACCGGCCGATCCCAGAACGTCGCCGGCAACCCGACACCCGCCAGGGCCGTTTCCAGCCGGGACTGCATGGTGTAGCCGTCCAGGCGCTCGAACTCGTCCTGCAAGCGCCCCTGGGCCCGGACCAGCTCGGCGTGTTCCGAAGCATCGGCCTGTTCCAGCCTCCGGGCGACCGCAGCCAGTTCCTGCTCGACGTCCCGTTCCCTCGCGAACGCCCGCGTGGCCACCGTTTCGAGCAACCCGGCTCCCGGCACGCCCGGCGTCTCCAGGGACGAATCCTGCCTCAGCATCCTGATGCGCACCGCGCCCATGGTCTGGCGCACGCCGGCCGGCAATTCCAGCTCTCCGGCGATGGCGGCCAGCAGGGTGGTCTTACCTGCGCCGTTGGCGCCCACCAGCGCGACCTTCACCCCGGGCTGCAGGGCGAAGTTCACGCCGCGCAGGATCTTCTCCCGCCCGTAGTCGAAGTTCGCGTCGTTGAGGGAAACCAGGGCCAAGGGGGACGTCCTCGGGTTCGGCGATGGGAAAGGGCAACCGGCCCACAATTATCACCCGGAACCCGGCCGGCAGCAAGCCCGCCCCTTACGGGGCCTTTTCCCTTGCCGCATTGGCAAGGTGGGGGGATGGACCCGTCCTGCGGAGACGTAAAACCGGCTCCCCCCTCGTGGGGCCTTTTCCTTTGCCGCCGTGTCGGGGGTGAGTCATGACGGGGCACGACCGGGACGTAAAACCGGAGCCCTGCGACAACCTCCCCCAATGAGGTGACGGGCCAGGCGAGGCAGTCCCGGTCGTGCCCCGTCATGACTCACCCGCAACGAGGGCGGACAAAGAAAAGGCCCCTCCCGGACTCAAGGGGGAAGGGCCTTTTCGCCGCACTCGAAAACCTTTGCTACCCGACGGCGTGTGGACTCTTGCGATACTTCAGCGGGGAAAGCCCGCAACGATCCTTGAAGGTCCGCGAGAAGTGCGCAAGGCTGTTGAACCCGCATTTCTTGCTGATCGCCTCGACCGAGAGGTCGAATCGACGCAGGAGGCTCTTGGCGTTCTCCACCCGCACCTGGATCAGGTAGTCGCTGAAGCTCATGCCGACTTCCGACCGGAACAGGTTGGAGAAGTACCCGGGGCTGAGGTTGACCATCTCCGCCATCTTGTCGCGATTGATGTTGTCGTGGAAATGGGCAAGGACGTAACGGCAGGTGTACTCCGCGCGATAATCCTGCAGCTGATGCGATGCATGGATGGTGTTGCCGTCCTCGTCGACCAGGATGATCTCTGGCAGGGGTTCGTTCCAGAGATCCGCCCCGCTGATCCCGATCATTTCGGCCATGCCCGCGGCGTTGTCCTGGTTTTCGGCGACCTCGCTGAACGAGGGCGCGGCGGCCAGGGACCCCGCATTGCGCGCGCGGCCGAGAAGTTCGGTGACCAGGTGGGCCGTTTTGACGACGTTCGATTTCTGGGCAACCAGAACCGGAGCATTGGTCTTGGCTTGATGCCCGCCGATGATGTCCCGCAGCGCATTGGGAGTCTCGGCGGCATAGACGAACAGGAAGGCCGCGCCGGCAAGCGCGTCTCCGGATTCGTCCCTCTGCATCCGGTGCATGAGGATCTGGGATCCGAACAGCGCCAGGCACAGTTCGGTGGGATTGGACTCGGAGTCGGGACAGAGGAACAGGATCCTCTGACTCTCCTCCCGGCCGTGGACCAGCTGCTTCGGATAAGTCGGAAACTCGATCACGAAGCCGGTCCATGGCTGTTTTTGTACTTCAAGTCTTTCTTCCACAAATTAACCCCCAAGCAGACTTGTGGTCTTGGGCAGCGCAAAGGTGTACGATAAAACAAATTTCATGTTTTACTGCAATGAATGATACGACGCCTCTTTAGGCCTTGTCCATCAAAAAAACAAGAAAATTTACCTTTCTTTGCATTCTTGGTCGCATTTTCGGCGATTCTTCCAAGAAATCTCCTTTTTTCGGCTGTCTTGTGAGGATCGGGGCGACGAATAAAACTATTCATTTTTTGTCTTATTTGATGTCAAAAATCCGGTCGAACCGCCCCGCAGGGTAGCAATCGGGGACTTCTCCCCGTCCGGGGGTGCGCCGGGCGGAAACGCCGAATAGGGGCGCTACCTCAGGTAGACGATCAGGCGGGTGGCGCTCCAGTCATCCAGCTGGAGCTTGCAGAAATAGGTTCCCGAGGCCACCGGGCGGCCGTGGGAATCGCTCCCGTCCCACTGGACGGTGAACTCGCCGGGGGAGTGCTGGCCGGTGTGGAGGGTCATCAGTTCCTGGCCCGTGACGCTGTAGATCTTGACGCTGGCCTGGGGTTGCCCGCCCTCCCAGGGCACCGGGGCCTGGAGGACGGAATCTTCGGGGCGATCTTTGTCATCATCCCAAACAAAGGCCTCGCCCACCGAGGCGGGAACCTTGAACCGGATCTGGATCCGGTCCCGGAACGGGTTGGGCCAGCCGTTCAGCAGTTCGGGAGAGAGGGTCAGGCGGCTGCGGTCGGCGAAGGGATCGTCGCGTCGCCGGCCCAGGTCCGGGTCCACCATGGCTCCGGCCAGGTCCGTCGGTCCGGCGGAACCGGGAACCTGCGCGCGGGACAGGGTCGTCTCGCCGCGAAGGGTGCGGCCGTCCCCGTAACGTCCGGCCAGGGCGACCGGTCCGTCGGCCTGAGCCGCCGTGTCGAGGGTGTCGAAAAGGTCGGGATCCAGGTCGTCGAACCACAGCTCCAGCCGGCCGGAATCCTCGTGGGACTGGAGGGCGGGCAAGAGCATCCAGGGCGCGGAAACGGGTTCTCCGCCGCGGACCAGCGCTCCGAAATCCCCGCAGTCCCAGACGACGGTCTGTTCGGCGCCGTCCGCCCCGCGCCAGACCAGCCGGGAGGGGTGTCCCAGGGGCAGATCCATGATCCGGAACAGGTCCGGATCCACCAATCGGCTCTGGCCAGCCGCCAGTTCGGTCCGTAGCACGAGGTCGCCGCCGGGGGTCGTCTCGGCCGCGAACGCGGGCGGTTCGGCCAGCCGGCAGGGCGAACAAAGGGCAGGAACGATCCACCGGGCTCGGCGGCCGCTGACCGGGTCGGCCACGCCCTCGTAGACCCGACGGGCCTCCGCCAGCAGGCCGGCCAGCTGAAGCCACGAATCCCCCGTGGCCACGACCAGCGACAGGGGCCGGTCGGTCAGGTCGATCTCGAGAACGCCGTCCTCGGTGAACATCCGCGGGCCGGGGGACCCACCCGCATCCATCTCGTTCAGGATCATGACGCCCAGCCAGGTTTCCGAGCCGGCGGCGCAGGCGCCGTCCTCCTCGCTCCCGGTTCCGGTCCCCGAGGTGGTCACCATGGCCTGGCCGCCCCAGGATCCGGCCTTGCCGGCGAGGGAGTGACGGGTGGCGCGGACGTCGGCCTCCACCCAGGGGCCGGCGGCCTCCAGGCGCAAGCGGGCGATGCCGTCGGCGCCCGGATCGGGAACGATGTTCAGGAACACGGCCGGTTGCAGGTGGGGATAGGCCCACCGGTAGATCTCCTGACGGAACTGCAGGCCCGCCCGCTGGAGCCGCATGGCGCCCATGGTGTCGCCGATGGCGGCGAAGTCCTCGTCCACGAGGCCGTCCTGGTCGTTGTCCAGTCCATCCAGGGGATCCTCGTCGACCCGGCCGTCCCGATCGTCGTCGGCCCCGGCGGCGAATCCGCGAAGACCGCCAGGGACGCCTTCGCTGGTCAGCTTGAAGAAGGGTTTCGCCTCGCCGGAACGGCGGGAGCGGCCGGCGGAACCGCCCGCGGCCAGGTTGCCCTGGAGCAGGGGGTCGTCGGATCCGGCCGCGAGGATCCGGAAGGAGCCGTCGGCCTCGAGCCGGAACTCCATCTCTCCCTGGAGCTTGGAGGACAGCAGGGGGCGCGGGGCCGGAGCCCCGGAACGAGCGGGAGCCGGGACCGACAGGAAGGCCAGCAGGAGCGCGACCTGGATGCGGACGATCATCCTCATGGCGTGATACTAGGGTCAATCCCGAAGCCGGGCCAAACCCCAAACCTCCGAATTCGGGGCGTCGCTGCAAACGCAAGACACCCGGCAGCTTGGCCAAACCCGGGGGAAACCGGCCAAGGGGGCGCGACCTCCCCCGGAAAGCCCTCACCCGTTATCAGAATTCGTCCGGGGCGTCCGCCTCGGGTTGATCTTCATTGTTTTCAACGCCTTCGAGGTCCTCGCCGTCTTCAGGATCCTCGCTCCCCGTCAGAGAATCCCGGGGGATCTTGGCGATGGAGCCCACGCGATCGCCATCGTTCAGGTTGATGATGCGCACGCCCTGGGTGTTGCGGCCCAGCTGGCTCACCGTATCCAGGGCGATGCGGATCATGATGCCCTGGCGCGTGATGACCATCAATTCCTCGCCGGACTCGGTGTCGCGGATGCCCAGGAGGGGGCCGTTCCGCCGGCTGCACTTGATGGTGATCAGGCCCTTGCCCCCGCGGCGCTGCAGGCGGTACTCGCCCAGGGGGGTCCGCTTGCCGTAGCCGTTTTCGGTCACGGACAGCAGGTCGATCCCGGTCGCCTCGGGATCCACCACGACCATGCCGATGACCTGCTCGTCTCCCTCGAGGGCCAGGCCCCGGACGCCGCGGGCGGTGCGGCCCATGCTGCGCACGTCGTCCTCGTGGAACCGGATGGCCATGCCGTTGCTGGCCGCCATGATGATGTGGCTGTTGCCGTCGGTCTCGCGCACGGCCACGAGGTGCTCGCCCTCGAGGAGACTGATGGCGCGGATGCCGGCCTGCCGGGGGCGCGAGAAGTCGGCCAGCGGCGTACGCTTGACGATGCCCAGGTTGGTCGCGAAGGCGAGGTAGCTGTCCTCGCTGAACTCGCGCACCGGCACCACGGCGTGGATCCGGTCGCCGGGCTGGATCTGGATCAGGTTCACCAGCGGCTTGCCCTTGGACGTGCGGCCCACCTTGGGGATCTGGTGCACCTTGAGCCAGTACAGCTGGCCGCCCTCGGTCAGCACCAGCAGGTACTGGTGCGTCGAGGCGATGAACAGGTTGTCGACGAAGTCCTCGTCCTTGAAGCCCATCGCGGTGATGCCCTTGCCGCCGCGGCCCTGCTGGCGGTAGGTGTCCAGGGGCAGGCGCTTGGCGTAGCCCTGGTTGCTGATGGTGACCACCATCGCCTCGTCGGCGATCAGGTCCTCGATGTTGATCTCGCCCTCGTCCTCCACGATCTGCGTGCGGCGCGGATCGGCGTAGGCCTCGCGCACCTCCCCGATCTCCCGGCGGATGATGCCCAGCACCAGGTCGCGGCTGTCGAGGATGGCCCTCAGCTCGGCGATGCGGATCATCAGGGCCTGGTACTCGTCCTCGATCTTCTGCCGCTCGAGGCCGGTCAGCCGGGCCAGGCGCAGGTCCAGGATGGCCTGGGCCTGGATCTCGCTCAGGCCGAAGCGGGCCATCAGGGCGTCGCGGGCGACGTCGGGGGAGGCGCTGGTCTTGATGATCTCGACGATCTCGTCGATGTTGTCCAGCGCGATGCGGTAGCCCTCGAGGATGTGGGCCCGCTCCTCGGCCTTGCGCAGCTCGTAGCGGGTGCGCCGGACCACGACCTCTTCCCGGAAGTTCAGGAACTCCTGCATGGTCTCGACGAGGCTCATGATCCGCGGCTGGTTCCTGACCAGGGCCAGGTTGATCACCCCGAAGGTGGATTGCATGAGGGTGTGCGTGTACAGCTTGTTCAGCACGACCTGCGGGTAGGCCTCCTTCTTCAGGACGATGACCACGCGCATGCCCTGGCGGTCGCTCTCGTCCCTCAGGTCGCTGATCCCCTCGATGACGCCGCCGCGCACCAGGCCGGCGATCTTCTCGATGAGGGTCGCCTTGTTCACCTGGTAGGGGATCTCGGTGACGATGATCTGGCTGCGGCCCCCGTCCAGGATCTCGGTCTCGGTGCGGGCGCGCACCACGACCCGGCCGCGGCCGGTGGTGATGTAATCGAAGATGCCCCGGCGCCCGTGGATGATCCCGCCGGTGGGGAAGTCGGGGCCCTGCACGTGCTCCAGGATCTCGTGCGGCTGCATGCCGGGGTTGTCCAGCAGGGCGATCAGTCCGTCGCAGATCTCGCCCATGTTGTGGGGGGGGATCTTGGTGGCCATGCCGACCGCGATGCCGTCGGACCCGTTGACCAGCAGGTTGGGCACCTTGGAGGGCATGACCGAGGGCATCAGGCGCGAACCGTCGTAGTTCGGCACGAAGTCGACGGTCTCCTTGTCCAGGTCGCCCATCAGCTCGGTGGCGAACTTCGTCAGGCGCGCCTCGGTGTACCGTTCGGCCGCCGCGTTGTCCCCGTCCACCGATCCGAAGTTCCCCTGCCCGTCCACGAGGGTGTAGCGCAGGCTGAAGTCCTGGGCCATGCGCACCAGGGTGTCGTACACCGCGATGGTCCCGTGGGGATGGTAGTTGCCCGTCGTGTCGCCGGTGATCTTGGCGGACTTGCGGTACGGCCGGCCCGGCTGCAGGTTCAGGTCGTTCATGGCCGTCAGCACGCGCCGGTGCACGGGCTTCAGGCCGTCGCGCACGTCGGGCAGGGCGCGGCTGATGATCACGCTCATCGAGTACTCGATGTAGCTCGTGCGCATCTTCTCGGCGATGCCCACGTCCAGGATCGTCTCGCCGCTGGAGCCCAGCGGGGGCTGGCCGCCGTCCCCCGGGGTCTCGTTCAGATCGTCGTCGGGTACGCCGGGAAGGTCGTCCCCGGGTCCATCGTTCCGGATGTCGTCGGACATGCTCCGCCTCTACTGCTTGGTAGCCTAGATGTCGAGATTCTCGATCTTGATCTGCGCGGCGTTCTCCTCGATGAAGCGCCGCCGCGGCTCCACCTCGTCGCCCATCAGGGTGGTGAACACGTGGTCCGCATCCACCGCATCCTCGATGGTCACCCTGGTCATGGTGCGCGAGTCGGGGTTCATGGTCGTGTCCCAGAGCTGCACGGGGTTCATTTCGCCCAGACCCTTGTAGCGCTGGACGTAGGAGCCCTTCTCGCCCAGTTCGGCGAGGATCCGGTCCTTGTGGGCGTCGCTGTAGGCGTAGATCTCGGTCTTGCCCTTCTTGACGCGGTACAGCGGGGGCTCGGCGATGAACATGTGCCCCTTCTCGATGATCTCCCGGAAGTGCCTGAAGAAGAGCGTGAGGATGAGCGTGCGGATGTGGCTGCCGTCCACGTCGGCGTCGGTCATGATGATGACCTTGTGGTAGCGAAGCTTCTCCAGGTCGAAGATCCCCGACCCGATCCCGGTGCCCAGGGCGGTGATGATGGTCTTGATCTCCTCGTTGGCCAGCATCCTGTCCAGGCGGGCCTTCTCCACGTTCAGGATCTTGCCCTTGAGCGGCAGGATGGCCTGGAACCGCCGCTCCCGCCCCTGCTTGGCCGAACCGCCGGCGCTGTCGCCCTCGACCAGGTAGATCTCGCACTCGCGGGGATCGCGGCTCGAGCAGTCGGCCAGCTTGCCCGGCAGGGCGGCCGAATCCAGCGCGCTCTTGCGCCGGGTCAGGTCGCGTGCCCTGCGTGCCGCCTCCCGGCCCTGGGCGGCGGTGATGCACTTGCCGATGATGCCCTTGGCCTCGCGCGGGTGCTCGTCCAGGTACTGGGCGAGGTAGGTGTTCACCAGCGCCTCGACCTGGCCCTTGACCTCCGTGTTGCCCAGCTTGGTCTTGGTCTGGCCCTCGAACTGGGGCTCGGGGATGCGCACCGCGATGATCGCGGTCAACCCCTCGCGCACGTCGTCGCCCGTCAGGCCCTTCATGTCCTTCTTCATCAGGCCGGAGGCGTTGGCGTAGGTGTTCAGGGTGCGGGTCAGGCCGGCGCGGAAGCCCGAGAGGTGGCTGCCCCCCTCGGTGGTGTTGATGTTGTTGGCGAAGGTGAACAGGGCCTCGCTGTAACCCTCGTTGTAGTCCATGGCGATCTCGATCTGCACCCCGTCCTTCTCGCCGGTGAAGTAGACCGGTTCGGGGCAGATCACCTGCCGGCTCTCGTTGAGCCAGCGCACGTACTCGACGATGCCGCCCTCGAAGTGGAAGGTCTCGCCGCGCTCCTTGCCCGGCCGCTCGTCGTAGAGGGCGATCCGGATGCCCTTGTTGAGGAAGGCCAGCTCCCGCAGGCGCGAACGCAGGGTCTCGTAGGAGAAGACCCGCTCGGTGAAGATCTCGGGGTCGGGCTTGAAGGAGACGGTGGTTCCCGACTCGCCCTCGGGGCAGGTCCCGGCCTCGTACATCTCGCCCGTCTTCTGGCCGCGGGCGAATTCCATGATGTAGACCTTGCCTTCGCGGTGCACCTCGGCCTTCAGCCATTCGCTGAGCGCGTTGACGCAGCTGACGCCCACGCCGTGCAGACCGCCGGACACCTTGTAGCTGCCCTTGTCGAACTTGCCGCCCGCATGCAGGCTGGTCAGGACAACCTCGAGGGCGGGCTTGCCCTCGGTCTTGTGCATGTCCACCGGGATGCCGCGCCCGTTGTCCACGACGGTGATGGTGTCCCCGTCGCCCTCGCCGATGAACACCTCGATGGTGTCGCAGTACCCGGCCATGGCCTCGTCGATGGAGTTGTCCACCACCTCGTAGACCAGGTGGTGCAGGCCGCGCACGCTGGTGTCGCCGATGTACATGGCCGGCCGCTTGCGCACGGCCTCGAGGCCCTTGAGCACCTGGATGCCCTGGGCCGTGTAGCCCTTCGCGCCTTCGGATCCGGCGCTGCCGTGTGGTTTCTGGATATCGTCAGCCATGGGCCGCCTTCGTCTGGTTTGAATCCCCGGGCGTTCAGCTGCGGAACGAGCGTCCGCGCTGGGGCCGCTCCCGCCACTGGATGTCCGTGACGGTCCCCTCTCCGCAAAGGGAATTGAATTTCTCGATGATGCGGGGCATGAGCATGGTCAGTTCCTGCCGCCAGGCCCCGTGGTCCGCCTCGATGATCAGGATGCCGCCCTGGATGTCCACGGCGCGGGAATGGCCCGCGATCTCGGGCCCGACGATGTCCGCCCAGCGCGCCAGGACCCGCCGTTCCTGGGTCCGCTCCCGGAGCCCCAGCAGGTCCAGGGTTTCGTCCAGGAGTCTCCCGATCGGCTGCAGGCCCCGGCGGCCGGGAGGATCGTCACGGCGGTCGGACATGCGGGCCTTTCAGGGGTCGGGATCCCGGGTCAGGACTGCCGTCGCAGTCTTCCGGATTCCACGCTCCAGGTTCTCGGGTCGCCCGGCAGCCGGCCGGCGACGTCGTCGCTGCGGGCCGTGGCGATGAACAGCTGGTGTTCACGGGATGCCATGTCCTGCAAGCGGTGGGACCGATCGCGGTCCAGTTCGCTGAAGATGTCGTCCAGGAACAGGACCGGGCGGATCCTCCGCTTCTGGAAGAGCACGTCGCTGCGGGCGAGGATCAGCGCGATCGCCGCCGTGCGGGTCTCTCCCTGGGATCCGAAACCGCGCAGGTCGACCCCGTCGAGGCGGACTTCCAGGTCGTCGAACTGGGGCCCGGCGAGGGGTCTACCCCGCTTGATTTCCAGCTCTGTAATATAATCGATTTCCCTGCATATTTCCTCCGCCAAGTCGTTTTTAGCTCCGGGAATTTCCGGCTGCGAGGCTAAAAATCCCCGGACGCTCTCGAGCCGGGGCCGATAAATCATCTCCAGTTTCAAGTCCTTGTCCAGCATGTTGTTGTGTGACAGCTGGGCGAAGGGTTCCAGCAGGCCGGCCTGTTCGCGCCGGCCGAGGCAAACGGTCGCGGCGCAGCGGGCGAGCTCCCGGTTCCAGGCTTTCACCTCCCGGCGGGTTTCCCTCCCGTCCGCGATCCCCCGCCGCAGGTCCCGCAGGAGGGCCGCCTTCTGCTTCAGCGCCCGCTGGAAGGAGCCCAGGTCGCGCAGGTATTCGGGGTCGATCTCGGCCTGGCCCTGGTCCAGGTACTGGCGGCGGAACTGGGGGCCGCCCCGGACGAGCTGGGAGCTTTCCGGGTTGAAGAAGACCGTCACCAGCTTGCCGACCAGGTCCGAGCGGCGGGTCACCAGTTCCCCGTCCAGGCGGAAACGCCGGTCACCGCCGCGGTCGATTCCGTAATCGCAGGTGAACGGGGCCCCGTCCTCCCCGGCGACGTCGAGATGGACGTGCAGGGCGTCGGCATGGAAGCCGATCAGGTCCTCGTTGCGGCTGCCGCGGTGGGAACGGCCCAGGGCGAAGTAGTTCAGGGCCTCGAGGAAGTTGGTCTTCCCTTCACCGTTTCGCCCCAGGACGAGATTGACCCGGGGCGAGAACTCGAAGGCGTCGTCGTGCAGGTTCCGGAAGCCGGACAGGCTTGCCGCCAGGATGTGCAAATCAGTCTCCGGACAGCCGCAGCGGCATCAGCAGGCAGAGCACGCCCGCGTCCTCCCCCTTCTCGTCCACGGGCTTGATCAGGGCGGCGCACTGTGGGTCGCGCAGGGAGATGGCCACCTGCTCGGTCCGGATGTTCTTGAGGATGTCCTGCAGGTAGGTGAAGTTGAACCCGATCTCCAGGGCGGCCCCGTCGTACGATACGGGGATCTCGTCCTCGGACTGGCTGCCTTCGGTGCTGCGGGCCGAAAGTTCCATGCGGCCGGCCTCGATGCCCAGGCGCACCTGGCTGGTCATGCGGTCGGCGGTGATGGCCACGCGCCGGATGGCCTGCGCGAAATCGGCCTTGTCGGCGATGACGTTCTTGTCGTTGTCGCCGGGAATGACGGCCTTGTAGTCGGGGAACGGGCCCTCGAGCAGCCGCACCTGCAGCACCGTTTCCCCGGCCCGGAAGGACAGCTGGTTCTCGGTGATGAACAGGGTGACCTGGGGCTCCTCGCCATCCTCGGTCTCCATGGCCGAGACGATGCGGGACAGTTGCCGCAGGCCGGCGGTGTCGACGATCAGGTTCTTCTCGCCGGTGAACTTCCAGTCCATGGCGCGCTCGCTGCGGGCCAGGCGGTGGGCGTCGGTGGCCACCAGGGTCAACTGGTCCGGGCGGATCTCCCAGAGGATGCCCATCAGGGCCGGCCGGCTCTCGTCGCGCGACACGGCGTAGGCGGTGTCGTTGATCATGTCGATCAGGATCCGGGCGTCGACCTCCAGGCCGTCCTTTTCCACCACCCCTTTCAGGGCGGGGTACTTGTCGACCTCCATGGTCTTCTCGGTCAGGCGGGTCTTGCCGCAGGTGACCAGGATGTCCTTGCCCTTCTGGGCCAGGGTCACCTTGCCGGGACGCAGGCTGCGCACGAAGGGCACGAGCTTGCCCGCGGGAATCGCGGCCCTGCCGTCGTCCTTGACCTCGACCTTGTCGGTGGCGGTGGTGATGGAGATGTCCAGGTTGGTGGCCGAAAGCTTCAACTTCCCCCCGGCGGTTTCCATGAGGATGCAGGTCAGCAGAGGCATCGGGGTCTTGGTCGGCACCACGTTGGCGATGATGTCCAGGGCCTTCTGCAGTTCTTCCTGCTGGATCTCGAATTTCACGACCTGATCCTCCGTCGGTGGTGTGGATTCGGAACTCGCGTTCGGGGATCGCCATGATAGGAGAATCCCCCGGTGCAATCAAGTGCCTTCGGGTTGTCCGGAACTTCTCTCTCCTATCCTTTGATAGATAGTTCAATCGTAATAGATACAGGGGTCGGGGATAACAGGGACAAGTGCCGGGAAAGCCCTCCCGGAATCGTTCCTTCCCGATTGGACGGTTGCGGGGATGGGGACAGGGGGCGGACAAATCCCCGGGTTATCCCGATTATTCCCCGGACCGGACCGGGACGACTCCCGATCGGGGGATAGATCACCGCCATCCCCCCGGTTATCCCCGAAATTGTCCCAGGATTATTTCTTCCCGCGCAGGCGCTCTTGCAGGTCCCGTACCGAACCCCGGAACCGGGGATCGGCCCCGATGTCCTTCTGGATCTTCTGACAGGCGTGCGCGACGGTGGAATGGTCCCGGCCGCCGAAGGCGCGGCCGATCTGGTTGAGGGAGGCACCGGTCATCTCACGGGCCAGAAACATCGCGAGCTGCCGGGCGCGGGCCAGGTCCTGGGTGCGTCGTTTGGACTTCAGCTGATCGACCGAAACGTCATGGGACTTGCAAACAACTTCCATGACGTCGGCGATCCTCACAGGCCCGCCGGAATTTCCCCGGAAAAAGGAGGAGAGGACCTCGGAGGCCATTTCCAGTGAAATTTCCCGCCCGGTCAGACTCGCGAAAGCCAGGAGACGAATCAGTGCCCCCTCGAGCCGCCGTATGTTGTCGGTGATGTTCTCGGCGATGTAGCCGATGACATCGTCGGGAATGTAGATGTTGTTGACTTCGACCTTCCGCTTCAGGATGGCGATGCGGGTCTCCAGGTTCGGCGCCTGGATGTCGGTGATCAGGCCCCACTCGAAGCGCGACCGCAGCCGCTCCTCGAGGGTGGTGATCTCCTTGGGCGAGCGGTCGGAGGTCAGCACGATCTGCTTCTTCAGGTCGTACAGGGCGTTGAAGGTGTGGAAGAATTCCTCCTGGGTCGATTCCTTGCCGGCCAGGAAGGCGACATCGTCCACCAGCAGGACGTCCATCCCGCGGTACTTCAACTTGAACTCGGGCGTCCGGTTGTCCCGGATCGACCCGATGAGGTCGTTCATGAAGGTCTCGGCCGTCACGTAGCAGATCTTCTTGTGCGGCCAGTTCCGGGCGATCTCGTTGCCCACCGCGTGCATCAGGTGGGTCTTGCCCAGGCCGACGCCCCCGTGGACGAACAGGGGATTGAAACGGTCGCCCGGATTCTTGGCGATGGCCGTTGCGGCGGCGAACGCCAGGTCGGTTCCCGAACCCACGACGAAGTTCTCGAAGGTGTAGTCGGGGTTCAGGTTGTAGACGCCCCCGGACCGGGGCTGGCGAGGCTCGACCACGACCCGCGCCGCGCCGGGCCGGTCCCCGGTCTCCTCGTCGTCATCGAGGGGAATGGGCGGGAAGGAATCCAGGAGGTCCTGCGGCAGGGGGGACGTGCTTTCCTTCACCTTCAACCCGAAGGAAATATCCTTGCCGAAATAATGCGTTCCGGCCTCGTTGAGGATGCCCAGGTGGTGCTCGCTGAACCAGTCCATGAAGAAGTGGTTGGGGCAACCCACCAGCATGTCCTCGGGGGCGGCACTCTCCGGTTCGAGAGGCAGGAACCAGGTGTTGAACGTCTGTTGGGCGACCTTTTGCCGGACGACATCCAGGATTTCAGGCCAGTAGGACTCGAGGTTCATCATGGAAGCCTGCGAGGTCCCTTTCCCGAGTTCAGACACGATTTGCCCCCAGAGTTATCCCAAGGCCAGAAATTTTTTAAACCCAACAAATCAAACAATTTAGGCGAAATAATAACCGGGAAAAGCAGAAGTTATCCACAGAAAACCAAAAATGTGGATAACTTTTATTCTCCCCGAAACCACTTGTTCGCCACCCGGCGAAATTAGCATGACGGATCGGGGGCAGCAAGGGTTTTTGTTGGGGGAATGTTCGGGCTCCTGACAACCGGTTGTTTTTGCGTAAGCTAGAAAAAGAAATTAAAAAAGCCGGGGTGGGTCCGCCCAACCCTGCGGGAAAAACCGCCGGGATCCCCGGCCCGCTGGAGGGTGTTCGGGATGGTGGATAACCCCGCGTTTTCCTTGACACTGGGGGGGGTGTTCATTAATCTTTCGCGGCTGAACGAAAATTCCAAAGGAGAGACTCCGTGAAACGGACATTTCAGCCGAGCCTTCTCAAGCGGTCCCGCCGGCATGGCTTTCGCAAGCGCATGTCCACCAAGGGCGGCCGCCTGGTGCTCAAACGTCGCCGCGCCAAGGGCCGCAAGCGCATTTCCGCTTGATTCCTGGAGATGAGGACCGCCGGCGCCGACAGGGCGCCGACAGGATGGCCCGGCCATGAGCTGGCGGTCTTTGACAAGACAACGCGAATTCAAAGAGGTCTACGAGCGAGGCATCAAGAAAGTTGGTCGCTTCCTCGTAGTTTATCTGTTTGCCGCCGATGACCTCGCGTACGGGGTGGTGGCCAGCCGCAAGGTCGGCAAGGCCGTCCGCCGCAACCGGGCCAAGCGCCTGCTGAGGGAAGCTCGCAGGCTGGGAATCCTTGGCAGCCCCGAGGGCGTTGCAGGCATTCGGGCGCGATTCTTTCCGGATTCCGGCAAGGGTCCCGCCGCCGAACCCGGTCCCGCGGGCCTGTGGGTCGTCCTGGTGGCGAGGCAGGCCATCCTGGAGGCCTCCTCCCGGGATGTCACCGCGGAACTCGACCGGCTTCTGGACGGGTCGGGGGGTTGAACGAACGCCCCTGCGTCCGGGTCAGCCGACGGGTCACCCGGTCCGGCGGCCGGCGGGGAACCGGAAAGTCTTCCAAACCAGCGCAGACGGGCTCCGCCGTCATCATTTTCCAGGAGCCGGGCGCGTGCGGGATGAAATGTGGCGATTGCCTTATGCCCTGATCACCATCTACCGGCGCTGGATATCCCCCTTGCTGCCCTCGACGTGCCGCTTCCACCCGTCCTGTTCGGCGTACGGCGCCGAGTCCTACGCCACCCACGGCTTCCGGCGGGGATCCTGGCTGACCCTGCGGCGCATCTGCCGCTGTCATCCCTGGCATCCCGGGGGCTACGACCCCGTTCCCCCGCGATCGGTCCCGAACTCCGCCTCCGGCCGCGCTTCCGTCGCCTCTCCGCCGGTCGGCCTGACGTCCCCCCCCACCCCTGGAGATTCCGCCCATGGATAGGCGCATGTTCCTTGCCTTCGTCCTGATCTTCCTGATCCTGACCGGCTATCCCGTTCTCATGCAGAAGTTCTTTCCCGCGCCGCCCCCCCGGCAGGTCGAGGCCGTCCAGGAGGATGGGGTTGCCGATACCGCGGATGCCCCCGACGAAATCCAGGTGACCGGATCCCACGGCACCGGATTCGAGCCACCGGCCGCGGGTTCCTTCGATCTTGCGGCCCCGGACATCACCACCGCGGCCGACGCCCTGCGCTTCGTCGATCAGCCCGCCGAGAGGACGGTGACGGTCCGCACCCCGCTGTACGAGCTCGAGATCTCCACGAAGGGCGGCCGCATCGTCAGCTGGAAGAGCTTCGCGTACGACAGCTGGGAGGGTGGTCCCGTCCAGCTGATTCCCCGCGACATCCCCGCCGTCGGCAGCGACGCCATCCTGTTCCGGGGCGCCGACCTGGATCTGGGTTCGGTGGTCTACAGCGCGGACCGGCAGATCCTCGATCTGTCCGGGAGCGGAGGTTCGGCTTCCCTGGTCCTTTCGGCCCCCACCGCGGGGGGCCTGGAGATCCGCAAGATCTTCACCTTCCACCCCGACCTCTACGGCATGGAGGTCGATTTCGTCGTGGCCGCCGCCGGTGATCCCGGCCCGGCCCTGGCCCTGACGGGCGCGCCGGACAAGGTCCGGTTCGGCTGGAACCAGGGTCTCGCGCCGACGGAGCGGATCCAGCGCCTGGAAGACATGTCCATGCGCGCGGTCGCCAAGATCGGCGAGGACCTGCAGTTCAAGAAGCTGCAGGACCTGAAGAAGAGCGAGGAGAAGGTCTCGGGCCTCTGGACGGGCTCCGTCCGTTTCGCCGGCCTGCAGACACGCTATTTCACGGCAACCGGAATCGTTCCCCAGGAGCAGGGGGAACCGGTCGAGGGGACCATCCGCCTCGGCGGCGACCAGGAAAGGCTGATCCAGTCCTGGACCATCGAGGTACCTGTCCGGCGGGGAATGGGCGAGGAGATCGCCCAGGCCCGTCTCGACCTTTTCGTCGGCCCACAGGAGGCCGAGCTGCTCCAGTCCTACGGGCAAGGTCTGGAGAAATCCATGGAGCTGGGCTGGAAGCTGTTCCGGCCCCTGGCCGAGGTCGTCCTGTGGGGCATGGAGCTGATGCATCGCTTCATCCCCAACTACGGGTTGATCATCATCGTCTTCTCGATCCTGACGAAGCTGATGTTCTACCCCCTGACCAAGACGTCCACGCAGTCCATGAAGAAGATGCAGGAAATTCAGCCCAAGATGAAGGCCCTGCAGGAGAAGTACAAGAACGACAAGGACAAGCTGAACCAGGAGATGATGAAGCTGTACCGGGAAGAGAAGGTCAACCCGGCCGCCGGCTGTCTGCCCCTGCTGGTCCAGTCCCCGGTCTTCATCGCCCTGTACCAGGCGCTGAACCACACCATCTCGTTGCGGGGTCAGCCCTTCGTACTGTGGATCGATGACCTCTCCCAGCCCGACGCCATCGCCCAGCTGCCGTTCAGCCTGCCGTTTCTGGGCAGCGACCTGAACCTGCTGCCGATCCTGATGGCCGCGGCGACGTACTTCCAGACCAAGCTCACTCCGACCAGCGGCGCGGGCGGCCAGATGGCCATGATGAACGCGATGATGCCGCTGATCATGATCTTTTTCTTCTACAACATGCCGTCAGGACTCGTGCTCTACTGGCTCGTCAACACCATCCTTCAGGGATACCAGATGTGGCAGATCCACCGGACGGCGGCGCCTGCGGGCGAAGGAGCTCAAGTGAAATGACCGACAAGATCGAAATCAAGGGCAAGACCGTGGACGATGCGGTCCGTGAAGCCCTGCTGCGCATGGGTGCGCGACGCGACGAAGTGAACGTGAAGATCCTCGACGAGCCCAGGGGCGGGTTCCTGGGTATCGGCGGTCGCCAGGCCAAGGTCCTGGTCGAAATGAAGGCGGGCGGCCGCGGCGGCCGCGGCCGGCAGGATCAGGGCGGCCTGGATCAGGGCGCCCACAGTCTCAGCGACGGTCGGAGCGGCGACCGCGGACGGCGCGGGGGCCGATCCCGCGACGGCGGTCGTGATGGTGGCCGCGATGGCGCCAGGGCCGGCGGCCGTGACGGCGGCCGGGGCGGTAACCGCGATGGGGGAGGGACCGGCGGCCGGGCCGGCGGTCGTGATGGAGGCCGTGATGGCGGCCGCGACGGGAGTCGCGATGGGGCCAGGGCCGGCGGCCGTGATGGCGGCCGGGGCGCGGGGCGCGAAGGCGCCCGTGACGGGAGCGGCGCCGGGGGCCGCGGTGGCAATCGCGAGGACGGGCGGGACGAGAACCGCCGCAGCCGGGGACCGCGGGATTCGGGTCGTGGCCGATCCGGCAGGGACCGGGACGATCGGCCGGGCGCCGCTGGCCGGGGCCAGGCCCCCGACGGTGCCGCGGTCGCCGCGGGCGCCGCGGACAACCGGCCGGAGCGGCGTGACG
>JAHJTW010000239.1 GCA_018829565.1 bacterium
CGACATGCAAACCTCTGGATACGGAAAGGGGGCTGGTGTCTCCAGAAGTAGCCGATGCGTTTGTAGGGGAAGGGGAGGCCTGAGAGGTTGTGGTGTGGGCACTTAGGGTTTGGGCAGAAGGGAGGGGCCCATGATTCGGGGCAGAAATTGGAGCTGTCCATGTCCGGCCTGGGGCAAGGCCCGGGCCGGGCACAATCTCGATGGCACAACCAGCGAATTTGAGTATGTTGGACCGATATTTTGGGCCCCACATTTCGTGCAGGCCTGAACCGGCTGGCCCCTCCCCTGACCAGCCCTCCCGTCCCTGCCCTGCAGGCGACCATGATCCCGACCAATCCGCAGGCACCGGCAACGCCGTGTTCCGGATCGGCCACAGGAGTTCCAGTCATGAGATCAGCTAATCCCCGCGCATTATCCCGTATCCAGGGAGGGACCATCTCCCGCATCGGCCTGCCCCTCGTCCTGCTGGCCGCTCTCCTGATCCTGGGGTCCTGCCGTTCCGGCACCCCGCGACAACAGCCTCCTGAGCCCCGCACCGAGACCCCTCCGGTGCCGGATCCCCCGGCAGAGGATCCCCAGACCGGCGATGATCAGGCCGGATCGCCGCCCGCCGACGATCCCGGGGATACGCCTCCCCGGACCGACGAACCTCGTCCCAGGGTGGGCCAGGGCTGCGGCAAGGGCATCAAGGTCACCGTCGCCGAGACCGGAGGGGTCGATCGGCCCCACGGGCTGGTCGAAGGCGGGGTCCCTCTGCCTCGGGGCCTGATCCGCGATTCAGGCGGGGTGGCCGTCTGCAGCGAGGGCGAGCCCATACCCGTGCGCGCCGAGCCCCTGGCCTACTGGCCCGACGGGTCGCTCAGCTGGATCAAGCTCACGTTCGAGTTGCCCCTGAAGGCCGGCCAGGAGAAGGAGCTGACCCTGGCCCCCGGCTCGAGTCCTCCGCCGGGGGGGGATGATCCGCACGCCCCGCCCATGCAGCTGGTCCTGACCACCGCGACCGGCGTCGTCCGTTTCGACGTGGCCGACGGCCTCGAGAAGGAGGCCGGCGACCATTTCTTCGAGGCCGACGTGGAGGTCCTCTCTTCAAGCAGGATCCGAGTGCGCACCCACCTCGCCCAGATGCGCGGCGACGCGTTCTGGAAGGATCTCTCGTTGAGGATCACGCTCCCGGGCGATGCGTCGTCCGGCAAGAGCGCCGGCGCCATCGCCAAGGGCGGGTGGGCGGCGGCCGTCCGCCTGGCCGAAGAGCGCGGGCCGGTGACGGCCAAGGCCGACGGCCAGGGCATCGTGCTGGGCCTCTATCCCGGGTCGAAGCTGGAACCCTACCCCGCCGACCAGGGGTTCCACGTCAGCCACGAGATCATCCTCGAGCGGAACGCCGATCCCGACGACCTGGCCCGCCGCATCGCCGCTCCGCTGCGCATGTCCCTGCCTCCTGATTACGTGCGGGACACCCGGGCCGCCGGCATCGTCTGCTCCTCCGACCAGCTGGCCGGACCGTTCGACCGGTCGTTGAAGGCGTCCCTGGATCTCATCCGCGGCGAGATGAAGAAGTCCGGCAACCGCGGCATGACCCGCTACGGCGATCTCCTCGCCGACGAGGGCACCGCCTACATGGGATTCTACAACCACGAGTACGATCCCGACTCGGCCCTCTTCCAGTACTACCTCCACAGCGGGGATACGGAAGCCCTCGAGGACGCCTACGACATGGCCCGGCAGTTCGCCGACAACTCCGTGGGGATGCACGGCGGGGTCTATCAGCACCGCTCGACCAGCTACGCCATCGTCGGGACCGTGGGCCGGGCCGCGGCCGAGGCGCTGCAGTCGCAGTGGCGGCGGCAGCCGAACCGTCCCGCCGGCGACCAGGAGATGCTCGCGGGGATCCAGACCATGTACAACAGCAAGCGCGATCCCAAGCAGAGGGTCAGCACGCTGTTTTCCAAGCAGCTGAAGCGGATGGACGCCGAGGGCCTCAGCGACCCCGCCGCCCGTGAGCGTCAGGCCGCCGCGGTCGGGGGTTACACCCTGGCCGCCTTCGCCATGGAGGAGTTCAAGCAGGGGGACAAGGGCATCATCCAGCGGGTCACCAAGGCGGACCCGGGAATCATCGAGCGCAACCGACGTAAGCAGCAGCCCTCGCCCCGCGACCTGGCCATCCTGTACCGGGCGTCGGCGGGCCTGGTCCCCCTGGATGATGAAATCCCCCGGGACGTCGACGAGATCTTCCGGCCCTTCTTCCAGCGCTACGGAGGGAGCTGGGAGGACTTCCCCCGCTTCCACTTCTACGACCTCCCCGACCTGGACGAATCGCACCACGGATCGCACACCCTGGTCGAGATGCTCGTCTGGGGACACCTGATGACCGGCGACCGCCACCTCGAGCGCATGGCCCTGCGCGTGGCCAGGGACTTCGCCGCGAAGGGTGGGCTGGCCGACCGCGCCACCGAACGGGTCGCCGAGATGAGCGCCTCGGGGGGGATGGTCCACATCCGCACCGGCGGCTGGACCCTCATCAACCTGCTGGCCCTGCTGACGCTGACGGAACACAGCGAGCCCGAACTCCACAAGGCCCTGACGGCCAGGACCCAGAAGCTGGTGCAGGTCCTGGTCCAGGTGGATCCCGCCAAGTACGAGGGCGTCATCCACGCCGGGGTGGTGACCGAAGGCCTGGGCCGATTCCACTTCGCCTACGCCGCCACCGCCCCCGAGCTGGCGGCGAAGGCTCTGGAGCGGGTCGTCCAGGTGACCACCTACTACGTCGATGAGCAATGGTCCGCGCAGGAGGCCCGCTTCAACTACCGGCTCGACGAGGAGGACCGCACGCTGGACGCGGGGTCCTTCCTGCTGCTTTTCGGCCTGGCCTACGCCTCGTCGGCGTCCGACGACCCGGCGGTGAAGGCGAAGTTGGCCCCCGTCATCGAATCGTTGACGGCCTCGGCCAGCGAGCCCGCCAAGACCTTCAAGGCCTTCGGCATGAAGTACCGCAGTTGCTATCGGGCCCTGGGAGCCCTTCAGGGCCTGGACATCGGGTCCCGGCGTTGAGAGGGACGGCCATTCTGTGTTATCCTGAACGTGTTTTCATCGGCCCGGCCGGCGCCACCGGCCGGGCCGATCCCGGATGACCACCGGCGCACTGGGTCGATCGGTTCCCTTATCGAAAAGGTGATGCAGTGAAGACATCGGTCCCCTTGATGGCCCTGCAAACCGCAACCCTGGCGCTGGCGGGCCTGCTGACCGCCGCCGCAGCCCCCTCGGCCCACGCGGACGCCTCCAGGCCCGGCCCCTGGGGACTGGGCCTGGAGGCCGGCATCATCAAGCTGCAGGAAGGGGACTGGGACTACAGCGGGCCCGGCCCGTTCGCCGGACTGATCCTTTCCCGCGAACTGCATCCCAACTGGACGGTCCTGGCCCGGGTACGCGCCGGCCGGGCCCAGGTGGGGGTGGACGAGCCCTTCGGCGAGGCCGGATGGTCGTCGGGTAGCGCCTTCCCCCTGTACACCGCGGCCACCCAGACCCTCTGCCAGGTCCGCTACCGGTTCGACGCCTCGCGCCCGTACTCGCCCTTCTTCGGCCTGGGTTTCGGGGTCCGGTCCTGGAAGGTGATCCGCACCGACGGGGCCGAGCCGGGCTGGTTTCCCGGGGACGACCCGATCGACGGCTTCGATCTGGAGGGGAATGAGGTCCCTCTCGAGGGCAAGGACTTCCTGTGGGAGGTCGCCTTCGGCGTCGAGGCCACCCTCGGGGGAAACCTCGGGGTCTCGGCGGAGGCCTTCTACCAGGTCGGCCAGGGCAACGACCGGGATTCCAGCGGGCTCAGCTCCGTCTGGGGCCCCGCCCACGTGGACGCCAACCGGGCGGCCGGAGGCGGCCTGATCGGTTTGACCTGGCGGTTCGGCGCCCATGACCGGGACGGCGACGGCGTCCCCGACGACCGGGACTCCTGTCCCGACATCCCCGAGGACCGGGACGGCTTCAACGACACCGACGGCTGCCCCGACCCGGACAACGACCAGGACGGGATTCCCGACGCGCGCGACCTCTGTCCGAACCTGGCGGAGGATTTCGACGGCTTCGAGGACGAGGACGGCTGCCCCGAGGTGGACAACGACGGGGACGGGGTCCTGGACGGCCGGGACCGCTGCCCGGACACTCCGCCCGGAACCCTGGTGGACAAGCACGGGTGCCCGCTCGATTCCGGCAGGCCCGATTGAACGACGGGGCCCCGCTGCGCGCGGGGCCCCGGCATCCTGCCTGCAATCCTATGGGTTGGATCAGCCGCCGATGCCCGCCTTGGCCAGGGCCTTCCTCAGCTGGGCCTCCGACTGGGCGCCCACCATGTGGGCCCGGATGACCCCCTGCTCGTCGATGACGAATCCCGCGGGAATGCTCGAAGCCTTGTAGAGGCCGTGGGCATCCTCCGCCTCGACCTGCACCACCTTGAAGGTGTAGCCGTACTTGCTGATGAATCCCTCGATGGTGGGCCTGTCCTCGCTGCTCGCCGCCAGGAAGACGACCTCGCCCGAGGGACCGAGTTCCTCGTGCAGGGTCTGGATGTGGGGCATCTCGATCTTGCAGGGGCCGCACCAGGTGGCCCAGAAGTCCAGGAAGACCACCTTGCCCTTCAGCTCGCTCAGCTTCAAGGGGGCGCCGTCGAGAGTCTTGAAGGTGATCTCGGGGGCCTTCTGTCCGGTCATGGCTTCGGGGTTGGTCAGCCGGTCGAGGTGATCGACGATCCGTACACCCGCGGCGGGCGTGAAGGAGAAGAGGCTCTCGTCCACCGGCTCGTCGAGGGAGTACTCGACCAGCTCGAAGGTCAGCTTCTGCTCCATCATCATGCCGCCCCGGTTGCCGAACAGGGTGAACCCCGACTTGACGACCAGGTGGGACTGCGGATCGTACCAGTACTCCTTGGGACCCTCGCCTTCGGCCTCGTTGCCGGACGTGCGGAAGACCTGGCAGGGGATCTCCCGATCACCGAGGGCGAAGATCTCCTCACCGGTTTCCGCTTCGACCTCGAGGTCTTCCGGCAGCATGAACTGGTCGAGCCCGCCGTAGAAGTTGAAGATCCGGTCGGGATCCAGCTCGAAATCGTCGCCGGCGAAACGCTTCCGGTTCAGGGGCACCGGATCGGCCAGGTAGCAGGTCTGCATCTGGCCGAGGTTGAACCAGGAATGCTCGGGACCCACCCCCAGGCTCATGTTGAACATGCTGCCGACCTGGCTGCTGATCAGGCGGTCGGGCATCACCGCGGCGCCCGTCAAATCGGCCTCCATCTGCATCCCGCCGGTCTGGCCCTTGACGTTGGTCTCCATGGTCATCTTCCCCTTCAGGGAATACGACCGGAGCTGATCGGCCCAGGTGCGGCTGGCCATCACGGCCTGGTCGTAGCGGGCGTTGGCCGCGGCCTGGCCGGCGCCGGCGACCAGCAGCAGGGTGAGTACGGTGGAGCAGGCGATCAGGCGCTTGGTCGTCATGCGGTTCTTCCTTTGCAGGTTCATTGGACGGGCCCGGACGGGAGCGCCCAAGGCCATCCTGGTTCAACACGGGTGATGCGGTCCCGGTTCCCACCGGGGGACGGGCGGTCACCCCACCAGCAGGTGGTGGTGCTTCTTCTTGCCGACCTGAAGAGCGATGCGGCCGTCCCGGACGTCGGCAGCAGTCAGCAGGCGCAGCTCGTCCCCGACGACCTCGCCGTTGACCCTGACGGCCTGCTGGCGCACCATGCGCCGCGCCTCGCCCTTGCTCTGGAACAGACCGCAATCGACCAGGGCGTCGAGCAGGGCCAGGCCCTCACCGGCGAGGTCGGCGGCGGGCCGTTCGCTGGACGGCACCGTGCTCGCGTCGGCGGCGCCGGCGAACAGGGCGGCGGCGGCCTTTTCCGCGGCTTCGGTCGCCTCGGCCCCGTGCAGCAGGGTCGTGACCGCCCGGGCCAGCTCCCGCTTGGCTTCGCGGACGTCGGCGCCCTCCAGCCTTTCCAGTTCCTCGATCCTCTCGCGCGGCATGAGGGTGTACAGTCGCAGGAAACGGCTGACGTCGCGGTCGTCCACGTTGATCCAGTACTGGTAGAAGTCGTAGACCGGCGTGCGCTCGGCCGACAGCCAGACGGCGCCCGAGGCCGACTTGCCCATCTTGGTGCCCGCGGCCGTCATCATCAGCGGGAAGGTCAGGCCGTAAACCTCGTCGCGCGTGACCCGGCGGGTCAGATCGATGCCCGAGCAGATGTTGCCCCACTGGTCGCTGCCCCCCATCTGCAGGCGGCAGCCGAAGTCGCGGTTGAGCACCATGAAGTCGTAGGCCTGCAGGATCATGTAGTTGAACTCGATGAAGGACAGCCCGTGCTCCATGCGGGTCTTGACCGAATCCCGGGCCAGCATCTGGTTCACGCTGAAGTGGCTGCCGAAGTCCCGCAGGAAGGCGAGGTAGCCGTAGTCCTTCATCCAGTCGGCGTTGTTGAGCATCAGCCCGTCGCGCGGGCCGTCGCCGAACCGGATGTAGTGGGCGAGCTGGGCCTTGATCCCCGCCAGGTTCTCCTCGATCTGCTCCAGGGTGAGCATCCGGCGCAGCTCGGTCCGACCGGTGGGGTCGCCCACCATGGCCGTGGCGCCGCCCACGATGGCGATGGGCCGGTGGCCGTGCCGCTGCAGGTGCACCAGGCCCATGATGGGCAGCAGGCTGCCGATGTGCAGGCTGTCGGCGGTGGGATCGAACCCGATGTAGCCGGTGACCGTCTCCTCGTCCAGCAGCCCGGCCAGGGCGTCCTCGTCCGTGCACTGCTCGAAGAAGCCGCGCCACTTCAGCTCATCCAGCAGCGTCGGGAATCCGGTGTCGTTGCTCATGCCTTCTTCCATCCGGTGAGCTCCGCGTACCTGCGGAGCATGACGTCCATGCGGTCGGAGCCCAGAAAACTGGTCAATTCATCGGCCAGACACCAGGCCACCAGTCCCTCGGCCACGATGCCGGCGGCCGGGACCACGCAGGTGTCGGACCGCACCCAGGCGGCCCGGCCGGCCTTGCCCGTGCGCAGATCCACGCTGGCCAGGCGCTTGCGCTGGCTGCTGATGGGCTTGACGAAGCCCCGGACGATCACCGGTTCGCCGTTGGTCACCCCGCCCTCCAGCCCCCCGGCCCGGTTGGTCGGCCGCAGCACCTTGCCCTTCCCGGCGGGCAGGATCTCGTCGTGGGCCCCCTGGCCGTCCAGCCCGGCCACTTCCAGGCCCTCCCCGATGGAGACGGCCTTCACCGCGGGAATGCCCATGATCTCGCCGGCCAGGCGGGCGTCCAGGCGCCGGTCCGGATGGGCGTAGGTGCCCAGGCCCGCGGGCGCGCCGAAGGCCACGACCTCGAACTCCCCGCCCAGGGTCACCCCGTCGGTCATGGCCCGGTCGACGGCGGCCACCATCTCCTTCTCGGCCGCGGGGTCCAGGCAGCGCAGGGGACGGCCCGCCCGGATCCGCTTGAGCCGGGCGGCAGTGGGTCCGCTCGCCTGGGCCTCGACCCCTCCCACCGATCGCACGTGGGACAGCACCGTGATGCCGAACCTGGCCAGCAAGGCCTTGGCGCAGGCGCCCATGGCTGTCACCGCGGCGGTGCTGCGGGCGCTGGCGCGTTCGGCCACCGGGGCGCAGTCGTCGTACCCGTACCGGATCACCCCGGGCAGGTCGGCGTGCCCCGGCCGGGGCACCTGCCAGCGCTGGGCCGGCTTGCCCTTGCGCAGTTCGTGGTCCCGGTTGGCGATGGAAAACGCAATGGGCGAACCGAGGGTCTTCCCCTTCCAGAAACCCGCCAGGAACGTCACCGTGTCCTTCTCGATGGAGGTCATCCGCAGGCCGCGGCCGTAGCCCTGCTGGCGCAGGGCCAGCTCGGCATCGACGAAGTCCTGCTTGATGACCAGTCCCGCGGGGAACCCTTCGAGGATCCCCACCAGGGCCGGTCCGTGGCTTTCGCCGGCCAAGAGATAGCGCAGCATGTCGGCTCCCGGGTCAGCGGACGGCGAGCAGGCCGTCCAGAACGGCAAAGAATTCCGGATAGGATATGCCCACGCAGGCCCGATCGTCCAGGGCGAGGCTGCCCTCGGTCACCAGCGCGGCGACGGCCATGGCCATGGCGATGCGGTGGTCGGCGGCGGTTTCCAGCACCAGGGGCCGTCCCGGCGGGCCTCCGCGCAGAGGGGTGGGACCGGTGATGCGCAGGCCGTCCGGCAGTTCCTCCACCACCGCCCCCAGGGCCTGCAGGTTGCGGGCCGTCATGGCCAGGCGGTCCGATTCCTTGACGCGCAGTTCCTCCGCCCCCGAAATGACCGACTCCCCCGGCGCCTGGGTCGCCAGGACCGCCAGCACCGGGATCTCGTCCACCAGGGTGGGGACCTCCCTGGACGTGATGGCGAAGGGACGCAATGGGCCCGCCGTCACGGTGACGTCGGCGATCATCTCGCCCTCGCGGGGCCCGCGGGCGCGATCGAGATCGACCGTCGCCCCGGCGCGGCGCAGCACCGCGAGGGCGCCGATGCGGCCCTCGTTCAGGGCGTGGTCGGTCACCGTCAGGCGCGAGCCGGGAATCATGGCCGCCGCCGTCAGGAAGAACGCCGCCGAGGACGGATCGCCCGGCACCGCGATGGCGAAGGTCCCCGAACGCCGGCCGCCGGCCACCCTCAGCCCGTCGGCGCCCACCGCCTCGCAGGGCAGGCCCATGACCGCCAGCAGGCGCTCGGTGTGGTCGCGGGACGATCCGCCCCCGTGCACCTCGGTGATGCCGTCCGCGAACAGACCCGCCAGAAGCAACGCCGACTTGACCTGGGCCG